>DJHI01000183.1:215-4111 GCA_002431715.1 Armatimonadetes bacterium UBA5829 | reverse complement strand
GGCTCTCTTCCCGGCTTCGGTCGACTTCACAACCGATTTGCACTCTATGGGCCAGTATATCCAGGAAGGCCGCAGGATGGTTGCTGAGACTTTTCTGATTGTGGATGGAGGCGAGACCTCTTTGCCGGTCCCGCAGGCTGATGATGACGCCGATGGCCTGGGATATCTGGCCGGTAAAGAAGTGAGCTTTGTAAACTCCAAGGCATACGAAGCAACTGCGAAGGCTCACAGAGACGGCGGAGTGCCGAATATGACAATTCACCTTGAGAAGCTTGATGCCTTCTCTCTCGGAGCATTGATTTATTTCTTCGAGATCGGCTGCGCTGTAAGCGGTCTGATGCTTGGCGTGAATCCGTTCAATCAGCCCGGAGTGGAGGCTTACAAGAAAGAGATGTTCAAGCTCCTCGGCAAGCCCGGATATGAATCAGCCGGAGAACAGGCATCCGAATCAGAATACGTCAGTTATTAACAAATGGATGGGTCAGGATTCGGAGATCCTGACCCAGGTTATTATTGTGATTCTAAAACCTGTTATCTCCGAAAGTCCATGTGCAGCTCCATTTTCTGTCAAAACATTAAAATTCTGCTCGAAAAGCTCCACTGATTCGTTAATTAATTTCCAAATACCCTCTTGACAGTCTACTAATTCAACTATAATATACTTGTGTGATTTGCATGATTTTGCTTATTTTTCAGTTCAGGAGTTAAAAAAAGTGAAGCCTACTTGTTCGATGGAAGACAACTTTTATGGCACAGCGACAGTCGGTGACCGCGGCCAGATTGTGATCCCCGCGGAAGCCCGCAAAGAATTGGATATCAATCCAGATGACAAGATATTGGTTGTTAAGCATCCTGCCGCGAATGTGCTGGGCATTTTTAAAATAGGATCGATGAGCGAAGTATTTGAGTCTATGCTCGAAGATGTGAAACGTCTAGAATCTAAGGCGGCAGAATCGCCTGATAATCATATCGAAGACTGATTTCTATATAGAATCAGGAGGAAAGGGATTTTGAAGAAAATTATTACGGCACTAGCCGTTCTGGCGCTGTGTGCGCCTGTGGCATACGGTGCAGCAGAAAAATCTGATACACCGGCTGAATCTCAAGAGACTTTAGTAAGGACACAGAGTCGAATCGACTGTCCCAATGCAGTTGAGCTGAAAGCGCCAACTCCAAAAGAACTGGCAAGCCCTATCACGATGAACGATGCACTCTCACTCGCTTTTCGTTATAACCCGAGCATGAGAATCGCCACCGGACAAGTGGAGAAAGCAAGAGCCGCTGTTAATGAAACAAGGGCGGCTTTCAATCCCACCTTTAATGCTCAGGCGGAGATTATTCGGCAAAATGAAATAGTATCGAGTTTCTCGGCAACACCCGGGACTACTCCTGTGGAGTTTGTGCTTCAGAAGGCTTCGGCAGCGGACGGTCAGCTTGTCGCTGCTTTGCCCCTGGACATCAACAGGCGGTNNTTGAAGATATATCAAAGCTTCAGTTCAACATTCAGTATTTAAGCCTACTGACAACATCGGAAGATCTTATCCTGAACGTCAAGACGGCATATTACGAACTGATCAGGGCAAGCGGGCAGCAGGATGTTGCTCAGGCTGCTGTTGACGTGGCGCAGACACGATTAAAAAACACCACCGCGATGTTCGAGGCGGGCACGGTAGCTAAGTTTGATGTCACGACTGCGCAAACCAACCTGGACAATCTTAATCAGCAGCTCATTCAGGCCCAGAGCCGGGTCAAGGTCGCTCAGGCTTCACTTAACAGGGTTCTAGGTGTGGATGTCAACATCGGCACACAGATCGTAAAAGATAAGCTTGAGGTTTACGGCGTACCGGTGGATGTGCCTGCCGCGATTCAAACAGCATATACTAAGCGGCCGGAAGTCTTATCTCAGGAGACTGCTGTAAAACTGACAAAAAAGGGTGTCAAGCTTCAAAGATCGGCTTATTATCCTACTCTTACCGCACAGGTAGTTGCAGGCTATACATTTGCGGCAACCGGTCTTAACACAAGCAACACCAGTTATCAGGGAACATTGCAGGCAAATATCCCTATCTGGAACGGTGGTGTAACCAGGGCCAAAGTCGAGCAGGCTCAGCAGGATGTTGCTATTGCGACGGACACGCTCAGTCAGGTTCAACTTGGAGTGGCGCTGGATGTCAGAAGCGCGGCGATTTCATTGGAAGAAGCCGCATCGAGAGTAGAAAGCACACAACAAACCGTGTCTCTGGCTGAAGAGGCGCTCAGGCTCGCGAATGTAAGGTATAACGCCGGTATCGCGATTCTGGTCGAGGTGTTGAATGCGGAGTCGGAACTTACCCAGGCAAGGTATAACAATATCAACGCTCATTCCGATTACGCAACCGCTCAGGCAAAGCTTCAGAGAGCCACTTCATGCATACCGGAGTTGGCATCGCTTTCGCTTCTGAATCCTGTGGAGACCAAACCATAAAATTTTAGTATTCTTAACAACCTCTAACATCTAATTCGGGGGAATTGATAGTGAAAAAGACATTAACCATAGTGATAATTATTATACTGGCCCTGGGTGGGTTGACTTTGGCGATGAAAATGAGAGCGCCAAAAAAGCCCTCACCAACCACAAAAGAGATTTGGGCCAGCGAAGGCATTCCCATTCAAACTTCTGCAATAGTGCGCGGCGATATGGAGCAGACTGTCGAAGTGACCGGAGACATAAAGGCTCTTGATCAGGTCATATTATCCGCAAAGATATCGGGAAGAGTAGCGGCTGTATATGCCAGAGAGGGAGATACAGTAGGCAAGGGAGAGACAGTGGTTCTTCTCGATCAGGACGATGCAAAAAGCAACCTGCGCGCCGCTGAGGCGGGGTTGGATTCCGCTCTCTCTCAACTCTCACAGGCAAAGACGAATGCACGTGTGACAAAAATCCAGACCGATGCAGTGGTCGAGCAGGCTCAGGCAGGCCTTGAGGCAGCCCAGGCAAAGCTGGCCATTGCAAAGACACCTCAGCGCTCGCAGGAGAGAATGGTCGCCGAGAATCAGGTTGCCTCGGCAAAGGCCAACCTTGACAATGCAAAAGCAGATTACAACCGATATAAGCAGCTTGTCGACAGTGGGGCAGTATCGCAGGCTGAGTTCGATGTGAAGGCCACTGCTTACAAGATCGCGCAGGCATCATTCAAAACGGCGAAAGATCAACTTTCCATGATCAAAGAGGGAGGCCGAACCGAGAATGTGCAGGCAGCCCAATCCGAGGTGAATGTGGCGCGGGAACAGCTTAGAACGGCTGTAGCAAACAAGTCTCAGAACCTGCTCAGGCAGCAGGATATAAGATCGGCTCTCGCCGCCGTTCAGCAGGCTCAGGCGAACCTCGCACTGGCCCGGCAGCAGCTTTCATATACCTATGTCAAATCTCCTTTGGCCGGAAAGCTCTCGGCGCGAAGCACAGAGCCGGGACAGGTAATTGCGGCGGGTAATCCACTGGCAACCGTAGTGAACCTCGGATCGCTCTACTTCCAGGGAGATGTCTCCGAAACGGAGATAGACAATCTGCTTGCAGGCCAAAAAGTTAAGGTGCGCATCGATGCAATTACGGGAAAAACATTCCAAGGCGTTCTCGATAAGATATATCCCGCCGCATCCACTGCGAGTAGAAATTTCCCTGTAAGGATCAGGATTACCGATAAAACAGGACAGATCAGACCGGGTATGTTCGCGCGCGGTGGTATAGTGACCGGGATGTCGCGAGACATATTACTGATTCCCAAGGATGCGGTTGTAGAACGCAAAGGGACAAAGATGGTCTTCGTGCTCAATGGGAATAAAACTGTCAGACGTCATGACGTAGATGTTGTTCGTGAGAATCAATATTTCGTTGAAGTAAGCAATCCTGACGGCTTGAA
>DJHI01000183.1:0-183 GCA_002431715.1 Armatimonadetes bacterium UBA5829 | reverse complement strand
TATGGTCGTGACCTCAGGCCGGCAGAATCTGCAGGACAAATCGAAAGTGTCGGTTTCCGAGCTTTAATATTAAAATCTCATCACCCTGCCCTCTCACGCTCATGGGAAGAGGGAGATATATCAAAGGTAACAATAATGTCATTCCGAACTGCACTCGAAATGGCAGGCGCAGAGGGCTCGCTA
>DJHI01000303.1:2903-3033 GCA_002431715.1 Armatimonadetes bacterium UBA5829 | reverse complement strand
GCAGTTCACTGCATGGGGAAATCCGCCATCACCGTCGGGACTGAAAAGGCTCAACACCACCCCCGGGTCACCATTCCAATCAAACGTTTCCACATGCCAGTTGCGCCAGCCCCAGTTGCTTTTACCGCTG
>DJHI01000303.1:557-2818 GCA_002431715.1 Armatimonadetes bacterium UBA5829 | reverse complement strand
TGCCCGAAATAGGTGGTGGAAGCAAGATTGTCCAGCGGGTTGTCAAACCCCAGCACGATATCGCGGATTTCACCGTTGCGGTCAGGAGTCTTCAGGGTCTTGAGAATGGCTCCAAGACTGAGAATCTCTGCAGTGAAATCTCCCTGGGTGAGCGTAATGGAAAAAATATCGTCACCTTCAGCAGTAGTGGCAACCGAGCGTTTGGTCAACATAAGACACCCCTTGTGCATAGTTCTTCTATGAAAGTATACACCCCCTCTCATCGAGGGGACAATAAAGAATACAGCGGAGAACAGTGTTACTTTGCGTCGTCGTCGCTCTTGAGAACGGCCAGGAAGGCGCTCTGCGGGATTTCAACGTTTCCAACCATTTTCATGCGCTTCTTGCCCTCTTTCTGCTTTTCGAGGAGCTTGCGCTTGCGGGTGATGTCGCCGCCATAGCATTTGGCTGTGACGTTCTTTCGGTATGGGCGGACTGTCGCCGCGGCTATTATCTTGTGACCGAGGGCTGCCTGGACTCTGATCTCATACTGCTGGCGCGGAATGACATCACGAAGCTTTTCGACAAGGACTTTCGCGCGGGAATAGGCGCGGTCTTTGTGGGTGATGAACGATAGAGCATCCACAGGGTCGCCATTAAGAAGAACATTCAGTTTGCTCAGTTGTGACTTTTCATAGTCTGAAAACTCATAATCGAACGACGCATAGCCTCGCGTGCGGCTCTTTAGGGCATCGAAGAAGTCCATGAGAATCTCAGCCAGAGGAAGCTTGAACAGGATCATTACGCGGTCGGCTGCCGGATACTCCATAGATTTATACAGACCACGGCGCTCCTGGCAGAGCTCGATTGTGACACCGACATAGTCCTTTGGAACGATGATAGTCGCATCGACAAACGGCTCTTCAACGGCGTCTATCTCGGTCGGTTCGGGAAGGTCGTTGGGATTATCAATGTCGAACACTTCGCCGTTGGTCTTGAGGACTCGATATATGACGCTAGGAGCGGTCGCGATCACGTTCAGGTCGAACTCGCGCTCGAGGCGCTCCTGCACAATCTCCATATGCAGCAGGCCCAAAAATCCGCATCTGAAGCCGAAACCGAGAGCGGCTGAGCTTTCGGGCTGGTATGTCAGCGCGGCGTCATTGAGCTGGAGTTTAGAGAGGGCATCGCGAAGGCCCGTATACTGCTGGGTAGTCGTCGGATAAAGGCCGCAGAAGACCATCGGGTTTACCTCGCGGTAGCCGGGCAAAGGCTTTTGGGCGACTCGGGACGCATCGGTTATGGTGTCCCCTACCCGCGTATCGCCGACATTTTTAATGCCCGCTGTAATGTAACCGACCTCGCCAGCTCCTAGGCTGTTCGTAATGACCATATCGGGCTTGAAGACACCGACTGAGGCGACCTCGAACTCCTTGCCGCTGGACATCATCTCGATCTTCATATTGGGTTTGATCTCACCGTCGACCACGCGGACATAGGCCACAACACCCAGGTATTGATCGAAATGGGAGTCGAAGATAAGCGCTCTCAGCGGCTTTTCAGGCTCGCCTGAGGGCGGAGGAACCCTGTTTACAATAGCTTCGAGGATATCCTCGGTCCCGATGCCCATTTTGGCGCTGGCTTTGATGGCGTCGGTCGCATCGATTGCCAATACGTTCTCGATTTCATCGGCGACGCGCTCAGGGTCGGCACGCTCCATGTCGATCTTATTGATGACCGGGATTATCTCCAGGCTGTGGTTCATAGCCAGATTTGCGTTTGCAAGGGTCTGCGCTTCGACACCCTGGCAGGCATCGACAACCAGCACCGCTCCCTCGCAAGCGGCAAGAGAACGTGAGACCTCATAGGCAAAGTCGACATGACCCGGGGTATCGATCAGGTTGAGTTCGTAGGTATTGCCGTCCTTGGCCTTATAGTCGAGCCGGACAGCAGTCATCTTAATCGTAATACCACGCTCGCGCTCCAGGTCCATTCCATCCAGGAGCTGTTCTTTCATGTTCTTGGAGTCGACTGCACCCGTGAACTCGAGTATGCGATCGGCTAAAGTCGATTTCCCATGGTCGATATGAGCTATTATGCAGAAGTTGCGTATATGATTTTGCGTATTTTCCATCACTTTATTTTACCAAATTGTGGCCTCTCAGGGAAGAAGGCGGCGGGATGGGATTAATCACGGAAACACGAAATAAGGGGAAGCACGGAATAGGGACTTGAGACTGAATTTAAAAACAAACTGAGCGTATCGGGACTTTAGTCCCGAT
>DJHI01000303.1:0-529 GCA_002431715.1 Armatimonadetes bacterium UBA5829 | reverse complement strand
GACCAACCGTGAATTACTTAGCGAGCCACGCGGAATCCGAGATCAAACCAGCCGTTGTATGGGCCTTCGCCGCGGCGGTAAGTGCAGCGCATGCCGTAGCCACCTTCGCGCCAGCCGCCGCCGCGCAGCACTCGATAACTGCCGCTTTCGGGACCCTGCGGGTCATTTGCGGGACTTTGAGAATAATATTTGTTGCTATACCAATCCATGCACCACTCCCACACGTTGCCGGCCATGTCCTGACAGCCATATGGACTCGCGCCGTCCGGGTAACTGCCCACGGGAGTCGTCTGATTCATACCGCTTCCACCACCCGCGGGGTTGTCATCATCGATATTATTGCACTTTTCGGCATCCCACACGTCGCCCCAGGGATATATATTCGGATGACTGCCCGTCCAACGTGCGGCCTTTTCCCACTGGGCCTCGGTCGGCAGATGGCCTCCGGCCCATTTGCAAAAAGCCTCGGCCTCATAGTAACTTATACCGGAAACAGGATGGCTGTCGGTTTGAGTGAAATTGCCCGTCT
>DJHI01000034.1 GCA_002431715.1 Armatimonadetes bacterium UBA5829 | reverse complement strand
CGCCTTACGCACGGCTTCCACGAATACTTCGGCCAGTATCTCCGCATATTCCGCCGAGTCTCGTTCTATTTCGCTGTGCTCCACAGACATTAATTAAGCCCCTTAACTAATAAGCAACTTTATTATACCACTCCAGGTGTAATATAGCCAGCAACAAAAGAAAAAATATTACCAATACTAAATTGGAGAGGGTCGAGCGGGTATACCTTTATTGAGAGATATGAGAGCTTAGCAAAGGAGGGGTGGCTAGGCATGCAGATAATGAGGTATGCGACAATACTTATGTTGGCTGCCATGGCAGTGGTTCCGGTAAGTGTTTATGCCAACGGCGAGCAGTGCAATATAGATGTGCCGGTAGGTCAGACATGGCTGGCTACGGGAACGGTGACGAGAATAGATGGGCCGGTGTTCTACCTTTTGGGTAAGGACAACGTTATTTATAAGATAGATAGTCAAAGCTCAGAGGTGTTTGTAGGCGATTCCAAAGCGGATCATTATATGCCAAAGATAGGTGAGACCGTCCGGGTTTACGGCACGGTCGGCGACGGCTGCAAGATTGAAGCGGCGAGAGTGAGGATATTTTCTGATGATAGAGTCGCAAGCGCGGCGCCGGTAGGGTCAGGCCCTGAAAAGGAGATAAAGATAATAGTTCAGAGAGAGCCGCCTAAATCAGATGCTTGTGCTTCAGAGCCCTGTAAACAGTCGACTGCATGGCAGGGCAGGGGCTTGATTACCGATATCGACTTCACAGGCAAACGGCTCAAAATTCAGACTCCCTCCGGCCATTACACGATAGATGTTGCGGGTGTTCCACTGATTTATGGAGCGACAAGGATCGGCATGGGGAGCTTGAACCAGGGTGATGCGGTTAAAATATCAGGCAACCTGGTGGGAGTCAACGAGGTACAGGCACAGGTGATTAGAATTACTCGAACCAGAAGCGAGTCTGAAAATGCGCTTCCGCTTACTCCTGCGAGTGTGGTTGGGCTGATCGAGCAGATCGATTATCCGTCGATGACATTTAGAATGAGGACTGAAAGAAACGAACTTGTGATCTCAATGGATGAAGATACCATCGTTCAACAGCAGATGATAAGGATGTCCTTTATGGACCTTAAGCCCGGAATGAAGATCAAAATGAGCGGGAACGGCAGCCCCGGCACGGGTTATGCCGCATCGCATATTCAGATAATAGGCGTGGCTCCATAGTATTTACTGATAAACGAGCGCGAAAACCGCGCGATGCTGACCACCAGTCCCCGAAGATGTTTTTCGGGGACTTTTTTGTGCCCGTCAAAAGGAAACCAAGCTTGATTAGCGAAATAATCAGGGGTGACGTAAGGGAGGTTGATATGACAAAACGAGATGTGCTTTCAATTGCGCTTAAGGTAATTGGTTTTGCAAGTCTAGTATTGAGTATTGCCGGTATACCATATTTGTTGATGATTGCCGGAGTTCCATCCGTGTCTTCCAGGAATTTTAACCTATACGGGCAAGTGGGTTCAATTGTCCTATTTGCAGCAATTGCATTTTGGTTTATTGCAGCCTCGGATTCATTATCTCAAAAAGTGATTAAAGATGATAAATCCATCGCTTTTCCAAAATCATTAGGCAGCAGAAAAGTGTTCGATCTTGCCTTGAAGGTGATGGGAGTTATCTTTTCAGTGCAGGGGCTTGGTTTGCTCGCGCGTGTTATAGGAGGAAGGCTCTTTGATGCTGCAGCGCCAAG
This sequence comes from Armatimonadetes bacterium UBA5829, assembly GCA_002431715.1. Lineage (GTDB taxonomy): Bacteria > Armatimonadota > UBA5829 > UBA5829 > UBA5829 > UBA5829. The sequence goes on along the minus strand of DJHI01000034.1, from coordinate 864 downwards.
ATTGTCATCTATGTATTGGTCCAATTTCCTCGAGTTTATTATATATCTCGGCATAGGCGGATACTTGCTTCTGTGCAGCTCAAAGTTATCGGCTTGGTTTTACAGGCAGCCGCCTGCTGTCGGTGGTAAAGCCGATGAGTGATAGAGATGCGCTTTCACTTGGAATAAAAATAACCGGGTTTGTGTGGCTTCTGCGTCTTGTTGATCAATTGCGTATGTCGATAATCTCTTTGTCGTTCTTTAATGTGGAATATGGGGGTGAAAGGTTATATTCCAGTGCCTACGCATTTCGTATCTTTGGAGATGCGGCGATTGTGCTATTAGTAATGGTTCTTTTACTGACATTGAGCGACAGGATTTCAAATATCATCATACGTGAGGAGAAAGCGCTTAACATGCGAACAGCTTTTTCCACTGCCGTTGTTTTGATAGGGATAGTCTTTATTTCGTTATCGATACAATCGCTTTGGGCTTCTATCATGAGCGTCTTGGCAGTCGGTGAAAACCGAACGGGTTTATCAATTGTCTGGAATGTAAGGGGAAATTGGGCTTATGTTGTACAGAACACTGCCATATTATTGATTGGTCTTTACCTTACGTGTTTTCGGCAGCATATAGTGTCTCTTGCGGATAATTGGCATAAGTATTTTGCGGTGGTTAGTAATTTTTTATCATTAAAGGAATCTGATTCTTAGTCATTGGAGATTATGATGCCACTAGACGCGGTAACTGGATCGACAGGCTTCAGCGGGCGATATATCACACAACGTCTGCTTGATAAAGGCGCCAAGGTAATCAACCTCACGGGTCATACTGACCGCCCGCATGAATTCGGCGACCGTGTGCAATCCCAAGCTTTCGATT
>DJHI01000113.1 GCA_002431715.1 Armatimonadetes bacterium UBA5829 | reverse complement strand
CCCTCCCATATTTGCATCCTGACATTGCCCTCCCGCACCTGAAGGTCCATTATAGGAATTGACATTCTGCCCAAGGAGAGTGATCTCCCTTCGACCACTAGCGGCAAGTTTTTCGACCTCTGAAACGATGTCGGCCATAGACCGGCTTCTTTCGCGGCCACGGACATATGGAACCACACAGTATGCGCAGAAGTTGTTACAGCCATACATCACTGGTACAAAACTCTTGAGAGCCTGCCCCGCTCTATTGACCCGTGGAGGCACTGTGAGCGGATCGGTTTTTGATTCGGGCAGCGATAGGGCATGCCTGAATTTACGCTCGGTTTGGACCTGGTGGATCAGGCTGGGAATTTGCCAGATATTGCCTGTCCCGACGACCATATCCAGATACGGGCGGTGCTTTCTAAGCTTCTCGCCTTCGCGCTGAGCCATGCATCCGCATACTCCGATGATCATATCGGGCTTATTGGCCTTTATCTCCCTTAAGATTCCAAGCTTGCTTTTTGCCTTCTCTTCGGGTTTTTCACGCACGCTGCAGGTGACGAGCATCGCGATGTCGGCTTCCTGCTCATCCTGAGTGGGTGAATAACCCATACTCATAAGGAGATTGGCTATCTGCTCGGCATCGTCTTCATTCATCTGGCAGCCCCAGGTGAATATGATGAACTTTTGGCTTGAGGTGGTCATAATGCTCCATTACGGGGAATTAGGCAGATTCTCTACCTACCATTAACATGGTAGCAAAAGGGAGATGGAGAGTCAAAAAGTTTGGATTAATTAGCAATTTTCCCTCCAGGCAAGATACCTGGAGGGATAGAATCTTAAATCCCTCGATAAATCTATATTTCTACATAATTACTGCTTGTTTTATTGTTTTCCTTATGCATCCAGCGAAACCAACCACAAACACAGCTAAAGTAAGAAGCCCTGATGGTTCAGGAACAGGAACTAAAAGATAGGCTTGTAATTGGTTATTGTGCTCGCCTACACCAACAATCATACCACTGTCATTGATATCAGAGGCACTTATCAAATCCCATCCAGTAATGCTGCTGTCGACAAGACTTGCTAAATTGACCATAACATCGCCCGGATCGCATAAAAAAGCAGTGCTACGAAATGGCCATGAAGACGAATGTCCCTCTCCGACTACTTGACCTTTATTATTGATACCAAATGCAATACTTGAAAAACAGACCCCGCTTTTATCAAGGGCTTGTATACCTGTGCTAGGGGTATAGATAAAAGCCTGGCTGGAAGAACTGGAGGACGTATTGCCATAACCAACTACCTGACCAGCATCATTTATGTCATAAGCGATACTATTATTTCCACCATCAAGACAGCCAATGTTACTTATGCCTGTTTCGGGCGTATAGACATAAGCCTGGTTAATAGTGCCTGAATCTGTATTTGTTGAGATATATCCTGCGATCTGGCCGGCATTATTTATAGCCACTGCACTGCCTGTACCGCTTATAGTTGATATTCCTGAACTTGTTGTATAAACAAATCCAGAACTGGTATTATCAGAATTCTCAACTACTCCAACTACTTGGCCTGAATCATTGATGTCGCAAGCCCTGTTGTCATATGGGTATGTGCTGATATGTTGACAACCTTCACCAGGAGAATATAAGAAGGAATGGGTGACATAATTGCCATCAAATGCCATTCCTGCGACCTGGCCTAGATTATTGATGGAAGAAGCATACATGTGATAACCACTGCTAATAAACTGCATTCCCGAACCAGGAGTATAGATAAAACCCACTTCTCGCTTTATAGTGGACGAATATGTATATCCTACTACTTGCCCGCAATCATTGATATCACAAGCTTGACTTGTTCTTCCACTGCACATAGCTCCAAGGTCTATTAACGTGTAGCGTGCGGCAGCTATTGCAATATTTGGCATTGAAAACAACAGAGCAATTATCAAGTAACAGATATATTTCTTCACTGCAGCCCCTCCAGACAAGAGGTTACTTCTCTTGATGCATTATATAAAACTGAAAAGATCAACTGCACTATACGTTATGCCCGGCTGCTTGTCAAGTTGTATGAGTTATTAATGACATATTGTATATGATCATCAACTTAATCTTCATTTCAAGACTTCGATACCCACTCCTTATAATCGACAGGATAGAACCGCCATGGCTCGTGAATGGCTACTTTGATTCCTATTCGAGGACGGCATATGACCTCTCCGACGTCCGTTCCATCGTCAATTACATAGAGTTTGTCTTTCAGAAGGTCCTCACCATTCAGTATGGAATCGATTCCCAATGCCTTGGTGAGCTTTCCGGGGCCGCTGCAGAGGTCATGAGGGTCATCTTTGCCTCTGTTGCGCTTCATTAGCTCGATTCCCTCCAGAGGTTCCAAGGCTCTAAGAAGAACGGCTTCGCCCACTCCTTCGGCTCGTGTGACCAGGTTCATGCAGTAGTGAAAACCATAGGTAAAGTAGACATATGCATGGCCCGGCTCGCCGAACATCATGGCGTTTCGTTTTGTCATACCCCTGCTTGCATGGCAGGCCGGGTCGNNCGCATAGATAGGCTTCAGTCTCCACAATTCGGCCCGAAATTATGCCCTCATCTGTCTTGTGCACCAATATTTTTCCAAGGCACGCGCGCGCGACATGCACCGTTTCTTGAAGATAAAACTCTCTAGGAAGCTTACTCAACATTTCACCTGATAAAAAATGTCCCCGAAAAACGGGGACAGACTCATAGTTAATTTAAACCAATAGGCTTACAATGCCTTCTTGCACAGATACCAGTCCACGCATTCGTAGCCTTCCTGCAGACGCTCATCAATTCCGCTGGATGTGGCGGGAGGCGGAACAATCACTTTTTCGCCCGGATGCCAGTTTGCAGGGGTCGCCACACCGTGTTCATCGCTCGTCTGGCAGGCATCAACCAGCCTGATAATCTCCTCTATGTTGCGACCGTTCGACATCGGATAATAGAGCATCGCTCTCATAACACCCTTTTCATCGATCACAAATACCGAGCGGACTGTGGACGTGGCCGACGATGGTGCATGAAGCATGCCATAAGTCGTGGCAACTTTCATATCCAGATCGGCGATGATCGGAAACGGGATATCCACTCCGAGCTTTTCTTTAATATTGCGAGTCCAGGCAAGGTGCGAAAACACGCTGTCGATTGAAAGGCCGATCAACTGGACATTGCGTTTGACGAACTCGTCGTTCATCTGAGCGAATGCTGCAAACTCGGTTGTGCAGACCGGCGTGAAGTCGGCCGGGTGCGAGAACATTACGACCCATTTCCCTTTGAAATCCGATAGTTTCAGTCTTCCGTGGGTCGTCTGAGCCTCCCATTCAGGCGCAGGATCACCCAAAAGCGGTAGTTTTCCATTCATCGA
>DJHI01000185.1:15231-15385 GCA_002431715.1 Armatimonadetes bacterium UBA5829 | reverse complement strand
CCCGAAGGTTGTAGAGCCGGCATTCAAGGCTCTGGATCTGACCCAGGATGTTTTTGAAGAATGGGTGCTGGATTTCGGTGGAGTTGTTCCATATGTTGACTGTGCTCGCATCTATGGAATGTTCGGCTTACAGCGGGCGCAGAGCCTCAATCCG
>DJHI01000185.1:12806-15188 GCA_002431715.1 Armatimonadetes bacterium UBA5829 | reverse complement strand
GGAACGCTTGGCGGCAGTCACAAAACAAGCCAATGAACTGGCCGAGGCATACCGGCTTGTAAGTCAGGCGGAGCAGGATGTATCCAGTGAAAGAAAGACTTCCTATAAAGATTTCCTTATTCAGACCAAGTTTTTTGCTGACTTTATCGAGTCTCGCAGGCTGATGACAGATGCATTCAACGATAAGGCAGCCAATAACTTCGATTCAATGGCAAAGAAGCTTAGACAGCTTAAAGAAATGGACAGGCAATTGCTGGAGTTGGCAATGTCCAAGCCGAATATTTCGGATGATTTCGAGATGGAAGGGGTGAAGACTTCGGTCAATTTACCCGGGCCAGTCAACGACGAGATTCGGCAGATAGATACTATTATCACTCCCGACGTTCTCTCAACATATGAGATTGATGCAGGTCTTACAGTCAACTAGGCTTGCGCTGAATAGTTAGAATTATGAGGTGATTTGTGATTAGAACATGTCCGATCGTCTTGATAACATTATTGGGCTGTGCCTGTTCTGCATTTGCAGCGAATGATATGTATTACACATTTGGCAGCGATGCCACCGATGAGCAGGCCGGGCGCTATAAATCGCTCGGTGTTACGAGTGTCGAGAGTTATGTAACCTGGCAGAGCGTGGAAGATGCCGGCGAAGGCAAATGGGATTGGTCCAAATGGGATCGTCAGGTGGAGATTCTTAAAAAAAATAATCTGAAATGGGTGCCTTTCCTAATCGCAGGACCTGCATATGCCGATCCGCAATGGTTCCGTGAGGGCAAGTATCATGTGCCATGTCGATGCCTGGAGCACAATACGGACAATCCGATCGAGTCGATATGGAATCCGAATCTGCCAAGGTATATCGAACGGTTCATCAGTGAGTTTGCGAAGCGTTATGGAAGCAGCGGGATAATAGAGTCGGTGCTCCTCGGGATATCAGGCGATTATGGAGAGGCTATATTCTGTGCGACTCCTAATGCCGATTGGACATTCGACATCCCCGGTCCGTATCACAGGCATCCGGGCTTTTGGTGCGGTGATCCATATGCACTCAAAGATTATCACAATGAGCTTGCCAAGCGCTACAAGACAATCACGGCACTCAACAAGGCTTGGGGAACCAGATACAATTCATTTGATGAAGTCAATTTTCCAGCTCATGGTAAAGTCAATATCAAAGCGTTTCGCTATAAGCTTATACAATCGCCAAATGCTGGCGACCGGCGCATGTGGATGGATTTTTTAAACTGGTATCAGGGCTCTATGACCAATTGGGCGGATTGGTGGATCGGCACGACGCGCAAATACTTGTCGGAAAGCCCGATATATCTGTGTACTGGTGGTGATGCACCACCCGACCTGGGTTCGAACTTTGCAGATCAATGCAGGGTTGCGGCCAAGCACAAGGCAGGGGTTCGAATAACCAACGAAGCATCCGACTATGCTATGAATTTCTACCTTACAAGATGGGTCGCGTCAGCGGGCAAACATTTCGGAGCATATTACGGTTTTGAACCGGCTGGTGAAGAAAATGCCCGGGGTGTTGCTGCAAGAATATATAACGCAACATGCTCTGGAGCAAACCAGCTTCACGATTATTCAGTCAATATAACTGAGTCGCTGCCGGCTGAAAAGGCACAGAAGAAGAATATCAAGTACCTTTCAAGAGCCGAGCCCGATGTGCCGGTTGCACTGTGGTATCCCGGCGTCTCGCTGAATATGGTAATTGATCGCGAGCCGTTCATACAGCGCGTTAAGGAACTCAGAGACCTTTTTGATTATGATTTTGTTGATGAAACAATGCTTCGCTCCGGCGCACTGCAGAAATATAAGGCTCTCGTGATAGCATTTGGCAGCGTGATGGAGACAGACGATGCGAAGAGAATCGCCGACTGGACTAAGAACGGCGGCTATGTCGTAGTCCTCAACGTGACTAAGTTTGACAGCGTTGAAGCCGATTCGGAGACGGAAAAAATCCTTTTGGGAAGCAGTAATTGCCGAACCATAGGCAATGGCGCTATCGAGAGAGTTACCAATATGCAAGCACTCTGTACGAAGCTCTCGAAACATCTGAGCGATCTGCGTCTGCCGGTTTACGATATGAAGCAGGATGGCGTTTATACAACTGATCTGGGTACTGGCAGATTCATGCTTCTCAATACGGCCAAGAAAGATGCTATAGCTGAGATCAAAAAAAATGGTAAAACCATTTCTGTGACTGTCCCTGCGGAATCAATCGCTGACGTGCATTGATGCGATAACTGATATGCATTGATTATTATAACAATTGAGCCCTAGGTCTTGATTCCTTCAACAGGGCGAACGCACGAGTATTCTTTGTGTGACTACGAATGAACAACAAGCGACGTGTTGATCGGGCGTTAT
>DJHI01000185.1:11636-12767 GCA_002431715.1 Armatimonadetes bacterium UBA5829 | reverse complement strand
GGATTTGAAATCCCGAGATTCCATTTCGCACGCGATCAGATATTGCGCGCGATCAAGCTGGCGACATGCACGTTCACAATTCTATTATTGATGCGTTCGCACTGATTCCTTCAAGACCTAGGGCTCAGTTTATTATTCGATAAGTAATCCTCCATGATGCGATTGCTGCATGGAGGATTTATTATGCTGCTTGTTGTTTATGTCGTTTGCCTGTAATGCACGTTGCGATTACCAGTGCTCCGATAGGGTGTAATAACCCAGCTACAGTAAATGCCGGAATATATCCGACGGAATCTATGACTCCTCCAACTCCGAATTCAAAAAGCGCTCCGCCAAGCACTCCCATCATTGCAGTCAAACCATAACACGAGGCTACCGTGTCTTTTGAGAACAGATCAGCAGGTAGAGTCAGCAGATTTGCCGACCATCCCTGATGGCCGAATGCCGCTGCACTTAAGCATAGTATCGCCAACTGCCAGTTTTTGGCATGCACTGCAAGTATTGCAGTCGGCATCATTAATGCAAAAACAACTACGGCGATTTTTCTGGCGGTCAGCGTTGAATATCCTCGTTTGACCAGATTAGAGGAGAGCCATCCGCCTACCACGCTTCCTATATCGGCTGCCAGGAACGGCATCCATGTGAACATGGCAATCTCTTTTAGGTCAAACCCGCGTTCTGCTTTGAAATACTTCGGTATCCAGAACGCAAAGAAAAGCCAGACCGGATCTGCCAGAAAACGCGCCGCCATGATTGCCCATAGCTCGCGCCGTGAAAATATTTCTCTCCAGCTTGCAGCGCCTTTTGAAGAAGATTCTTCGCAGAGCTGTTGTTCCTCTTGACCTGCTTTTATATAGGCCAGTTCCTCAGGGGTGATGCGGGGATGATTCTCCGGTTTGTGTGACAGTGCAAGCCAAGGTATGAGCCAGAGCAGGCCAATTGTGCCCGTTGCTACAAATGCTGCGCGCCAGCCGAACGCTAAAATCAACCCGCCTATTAGTGGAGGAGCCATTATAGCTCCTAGGCCCGCCCCGACATTGAATATACCGGTTGCCAACGCGCGCTCTTTTGCCGGAAACCATTCGCCTACAGTCTTTATTGCAGCCGGAAAATTGCCCGATTCGCCGCATC
>DJHI01000185.1:9527-11593 GCA_002431715.1 Armatimonadetes bacterium UBA5829 | reverse complement strand
TGGCAAAGGCATGGCCGACGCTTGCAATCGACCACCATACCAGTGCAAGCGATAATCCTTTTCTGCATCCGAGGCGGTCCACAATCCGTCCGGCAATTGGATGCATCAAACCGTAAGCGATAAGAAATATGGATACTATATGACCGTAGTCGGCATTGGTCATATGGAATTCTTCTTCCATTACCGTTTGCGCAACCGACAGTGCGTTACGGTCCAGATAGTTGATTGCTGTCACCAGAGTCAACAGCCCTACAATATACCAGCGCAAATGTTTAATCAAAGTGAACACTCCATAATAGCTGAGAGTTTCAGGACCTGGCAGGGCCGGTTGATTTACGAACAATCAGCTCCATCGGCACGCATTCAGGTTCAAATTGGTAGTTTTCTTCCTGGCGCATCTTCTGCATTAAGTTCACGGCGTCTTCCGCAATACGGTTCGATGGTATCGCCAGTGTCGTAAGCGGCGGCCGGATGTAAGTGCCCTCTTGAAACGACCCGAATCCGATTACCGAAATATCGTCCGGCACGCATAATCCGGAGTCTTGTGCTGCCGTCATCGCCCCGATGGCAACGGCATCGTTAATGCACATCACGGCAGTCATGTCCGGGCGTTGGCGCATGAGACCGCGCATTGCGTAATGACCCGCGTCGAAATCGAAACCGGAGGCTTCTTGGATCAAGCTTTCATGGAAGTCGACCCCAGCATTGTTCAGGGCTTCCTTGTATCCGGCAAGTTTTTCAAGACTGGTGTGCGTCCGCGACNNCTAGAATTATTCCGGTGCGGCGGTGTCCTTGTTTCAGCAGATGCTCTGCGGCAAGCCGTGCACCCTGCCTGCGGTCTGCAGTGATACTTATGATACTTTCATCAACAGACGGCATAAGGTCGATAACAGGAAGATTTTCGTCGATCAATGCTCGCAGGCATTCAGCCGACTTTGCCGGTGAGTCCCACAGCAATACCAAACCGTAAGGATTCAACGACCATATTCCATCAAGAAATGAAGACGCCTCGCTGTCATCAGCTGCGACATGGACGATTGTCGTGAGGCCATGCGTGCTTGCTGCTCTGCTGACTGACATTGCGGTATGAGCATGCCCATTTGCCAGTTCCCAGGTCACAACCATAACCACAATAGTGTTTGAATATCCCCGCCTCAATGCACTTCCGGCAGAGTTCGGATTATAGCAGAGCCTTCTTGCAGCCGAGATTACTTTCTGTTGTGTTTTGGAACTGATCCTGTCCGCGTGTTTGCTTCTCGAAAGGACGAATGAAACGGTCGACTGAGAAACTCCAGCTTCTCTTGCGACATCCTTGGCACTGGCTTTTCCATTGGTTTTGGGCATGAATTACTCCGCATGTAGCTACACAATGTGATATAACGTATTACTTAGAGCTTTATACCATGCCTAACTGCCAATGTCAACTTCATGAGTCCGAATTTAGTAAAATGATATTTATCAGCACGTAAACAGCATTGCAATAAATGTAGTAGCAAAGCACATTGACAATCAGCAAAAGGCATGGTATTAAATAGTAATACGTATTAACGCACGGTCGTTTGGTCATGCATATAAATGCCTGACACTTCTGACCCGAGGAGACAAAATGACTCAACAGCAGTGGCAGCGAATCCTTGAAATAATCCGCAGCAGAGACAGGTTCGATGTGGCTGTCGCCTTAATAGCCGATAGCCCGAACATCCCGGGGTTGGCACAAGTGAGTACGATCAGTTATCTATGTGACCAGCAAACCTGGCTTCGCGCCAATCTCAGCGTAATAAACAGATTTCCGAACGCGATCTTTCTGCCTGGCACGTGGGTTGAATACGGAGTTGCTATAGAACCATCCGCATTAGGATGCCCGCTTAAGTGGTCACAGGACTCACCACCCGCAGCCGTTTCTATAATTAATGATGCATCACAAGTTAGTAATTTGAAGGTGCCTGACCCGCACAGAGACGGACTTATGCCTGTCACACTAGAATGGCAGCGTAATTTGCGCAATCCACTTGAAGATAATGGGCAGGTGGTAAAAATTGTTACTGCAAGAGGCCCTCTGGCGATTG
>DJHI01000185.1:2307-9482 GCA_002431715.1 Armatimonadetes bacterium UBA5829 | reverse complement strand
TACTGATGGATATTAAGCTGGAGCCCGAGGCCACGAAAGAATTGTTGGATATATGCACTGAAACTGCAATACGATGGCTGGAGGCTCAAACGCAGCTTAATGATAATGTGGAGGCCATCGAAGTCCACGATGATATAGTGGGAATGCTTTCGCCAAGCGATTATGAAGAGTTTGCGCACGAGTACCTGGAGCGGATTTTCTCGGCATTCCCGAACTTTATCCACATATATCACAACGACACACCAGGTATCAAAAACCTCAGCAGGCTGGCGGATACGGGGATGCACGTGTTCAACTTCAGTCATTTGCTCGATATTGCCGCAGTCGACGATGAAATAGGGGATCGTGTCTGCCTTATGGGAAATGTCGCGCCGATGGAGATTCTTATGCAGGGCACACCCGAGCAGACGCAGCAGTCCGCACAGGCATGTATGCAGGCAGTGAGAAGCGGGCTTCTCCTCTCAGCCGGCGGTGGACTCAGTCCTGGCGTCAAACCCGAAAACATCGATGCATTGGTAGAAGTTGCAAACAGATATACCAGAAACTGAAAGCATTTGTTACTAATNNTAGGAGAAGACATTGCATACGTTAAGCATTCTGGATTACGGCATAATCATAGGCTATCTTGTGCTGACAATGGCGGTCGGGCTGTATATGACCAAGAAAGCGTCTTCAAGTCTGGACGATTACTTCCTGGCCGGCAGGTCGATGCCCTGGTATCTATTGGGAATCGCCGGTATGACCAACTGGTTCGATATGACCGGCACAATGATCATTACCTCATTCTTGTATATGCTCGGGCCGAGAGGACTGTTCATAGAATTCAGAGGCGGAGCGGTATTGATACTGGCTTTTCTGATGTGCTATACAGGCAAGTGGCACAGGAGATCGGGCTGTCTGACAGGTGCGGAGTGGAATATATACCGCTTCGGCAAAGGAAATGATGCCCAGGCTGTGCGTGTTATCGGCGCGGTGATGGGCATCGTTTGCACTATAGGCATGCTCGCCTATCTGATCCGTGGCACAAGCCTGTTTTTGGGTATGATGTTTCCATTTCCACCGACCGTTTGCGCTTTCGTGATCGTTGCGATAACGACTATCTATACTATGGCATCCGGTTTTTATGGCGTAGTTCTTACTGATTTGATCCAGGGTATCATTATAATGCTTTCCTGTGTCATTGTTGGGGTTCTAGCTTGGCAGATGGTGCCCGATTCGAGCAGCCTTTCAAAGGTTGCACTGCATGTCACCGGTAACAGCAGTTGGATCACATCTGTGCCTAAGTGGCATACCAATATGCCCAAGGGTTACGAATGCTATCAGTCTCTAGTAATGTTCGCCCTGTTTTATCTTTTGAGGAACATACTCGGCGGAATGGGCAGTGGAGGCGAAGCGCGATATTTCGGCGCGAGAAATGATAGGGAATGCGGTCTGCAGTCTCTCCTGCAAGGCATAACAGTCATGCTTCGTTGGCCGATGATGATAGGCTTTGCGGTCATGGGCATATATTTCGTCAGCCGTACATATCCCGATATGGCCGTTATAAGCAAAGCATCTCAGCTTATTCATTCTTATTATCCTGCGGTAACAGATGCGGGCTGGCACGACCTCACCAGCAGAATCGCAAACAGTCCATCGCATTATTCCGTTGATTTAATCAATGGACTCAAAGCGACGCTGGGTCCGGCCTGGGCTTCTAAGCTCTCGCTTGTGGGTATCAATGGGACTGTCAATCCGGAAAGAATCCTTCCCGCCGTATTGGTGAACGTGCTGCCGGTCGGGCTGAAGGGTGTGATCCTGGTTGCAATGTTCGCCGCAATGATGTCTACATTCACCAGCACCGTAAATGGAACCAGCGCCTTGTGGGTGAAAGACATATATCAGAACCTGATCCGTCCAAGAGCAAGCAATCGTGAACTTATTATGATGTCATATATTTCGACGCTACTCTTGGTCGTAGCAGGATTTTATATGGGGATCTGTGCAGCAAGCATAAACGACCTATGGGGATGGATCGTAATGGGCCTGACCGCCGGCACTCTGGCTCCCGGATTGCTTCGACTTTATTGGTGGCGATGTAATGCCTGGGGAATGTTCGGAGGAACGGTACTGGGCGGCATTGGAGCGATAGTCCAGAGAATATTTGCGCATAACATGATTGAGTGGAAGCAGTTTATTATAATGACTACGCTGTCGTTTGTCGGAACCATCGGAATGTCGCTGCTTACGAAGCCTACCGATATGAACCGACTGCGCTACTTTTACAGGACCACCAAGCCGTTCGGTCTTTGGGGACCTGTTAAATCAACATTCAGTTCCGATGAACGGAAAGAGCTTACGCATGAACACAAGAACGACATTATATCTGTGCCTTTTGCTTTGCTCTGGCAAGTGACAATGTTTCTACTGCCTATGCAGCTTGTAATTAAGTCATACAGTTCATTCTGGATGACTCTGCCGCTGTTTTTGATTGGAGCAGCAGGTCTTTACCGGTTCTGGTGGAGAAATCTGCCGCCTAATGATGAAGTTCCGACTGATGCGGCGGACAGGCAAGGCGAACTCGAAACAATGCAACAAGGAGTATGAAGTTTTACCTTGAGGAACCAGACAGCATAGTAACTAGGGTTCAACTTCGCTGAATCAAGTCTGGATGATTTACAGAAAAGTCCAATGTACGGAGAAACAATGTAGAGCGCATAATATCCACTTTGAAAGTCGAAGAGTGGTCTATTAGGAGTGAAAACAGGGCCAGTGCGTCCCGGATTTTTCAAAACCGGGACGCACTAAGTCCAGTATATATTAATCGATAACTCCAGTCGGAAAATCTAAAAGTACCTTATAGTGTTGGTAGCGTCGCAGATATCCTTGAACGTCTCTATCTGTGCTTGATTCAATAACGCGCTGTTGTATTTGTCCCTAAGCTCCTTCATTAGGCAAATTATTGTCCAAGAGCTCCATAAGTGTCATTTTGGTGCGGTGTTTGGTGTTGGTGTTTCGGGACNNTATTAAGTGCCTTGATACCGTGTGATGCCATATCATCGAGGTGCTTCTTCCAAGTATCCAAGTTCCAAGTGTGTGCATCGCTGTGTTTGCTCGGTGCGAAAAATTCCCAAAAGCCCTTTATCATTGCATTTTGCCTCCATATTTGTTATGCTTATGCGATACACTAATTTTGTTGGTTTGTTACTTGCGATCTTCCTTCTTGATGATAAAACTATACATAGATGCTACCATGACATTCACGTTGAAAGGACGTGTCACATGTCATCGCAGACTTTGATAAATTAAGATTTCGGTCCTCCAGCCAATCACCATGTCAATTTCCATTCATCCCTTCCCCAACACCCATCATCAGGCACAAAGCAAAACCACACTCACATTGTCAAAATCTGAGCGTAGCACAATGCAATCAGAGACGATTAGTTTCAGAAGCACTAGGAATAATCTATGTTATTCGCGGTACGCCTTTTTTTGATCAGGGTAGAGAATATCCCAATATGGTTTGCCGTCATATTTAAATAGGGTGATTTTAGTTGGTGTGCATTTAATTACTACATCATCTTCATGAGGTGGATAAAGACCAGCAAGATGAGGAAATTTTGCACTATATATTTTTGAGAATTCAGGGTTATTACTGGGATGTCCACATATTGTGGCAATGGCTTCTATTTGTATATTTCCAACAGCCAATGCTACTTGAGTGTTGATATTCATTTGCTCGTATTTTCTGCTTTTGTTGTTTGTTCCAAAATAAATGTCCAAGCCATCATTTACATGGCACATTGTCCTTGCGGTTACTTTATCGTCTGATGATGTGGCCAAAACTATTTGTTGTTCTTTTTCTAGGATGTGTATTATTTCTTCGCTTAAGACATCAAAATCAATAGCAATCATAGCATCTCCTATCTGCAGAATTATTTATTTCAAGCAACTTTCGGTGTTTCGGGACTTCAGTCCCGAAACGAGCTAAGCAAGATTCGGTAATGACTACTCATCAAACAAACCCGTGCTCAAATACCTTTCACCCGTATCCGGCAAAATTGCGATGATGAGTTTTTCTTTATTCTCAGGCCGCTTTGCAACCTCTATGGCCGCATATGCCGCCGCTCCTGAGCTTATTCCGACAAGCAGGCCTTCTTTCTTCGCGAGCAATCGAGCTGTAGCGAAGGCATCTTCATTTTTGACCTTGAAGACCTCATCGACAATATCCATATTTAAGACATCCGGCACGAAACCTGCGCCGATGCCCTGAAGTCCATGTGGCCCTGGTTTTCCACCCGAAAGCACGGGCGAATCATACGGCTCCACTGCGTACACCTTCAAACCGGGTTTCCGCTGCTTAAGAGCTTCGCCGATCCCCGTAATGCTTCCGCCGGTTCCCACTCCACCGACTATTGCATCCACTTCGCCATCCGTGTCCTGCCAGATCTCTTCGGCGGTAGTTTTGCGATGGATTTCAGGGTTTGCAGGGTTTTTGAACTGCTGCGGAATAAACGAATTCGGTATCTCGGCAGCCAGTTCCTCTGCCTTCTTTATAGCGCCTTTCATCCCTTCGGCACCGGGCGTTAGCACGAGTTCAGCCCCATATGCAGTCAAAAGTCTTCTGCGCTCTATGCTGAAAGTATCAGGCATTGTAATGATTATTCTATAACCCTTCGCCGCCGCCACCAATGCAAGTCCAACACCTGTATTGCCACTTGTCGGCTCGATAATAACCGAACCGGGTTTCAACACACCTCGATCCTCGGCGTCCTTGATCATCGAGTAGCCGATTCTGTCTTTTATGCTGCCTCCCGGATTGAACGATTCGATCTTAAAGACAACGTCCGCCACCAATCCCTCAGCTATTTTACCCGGCCTTAATAAAGGGGTGCGCCCAATCAATTCGGTTATATTCGATGCAATTCGCGACATTTGACTTCTCCATTTTCCTGCAGCTAAAGCTGTTGTGCACTCAACTATTATAACAATAAGCCAATCTTATTGCAGTGAATGAATATCCGGCATTCAACAATCCCGGTTGACTGCTTATGAACTCGAGTGCTAAACTTTGCCTGAGTTGAATAGGAGGGTGTGATGATAAAGACATATCTCTTCACTCAGGATGGCGTTCGGCAAGATGTGCCGCTCGACGATTGGCGCTCTCTGGTCAAAGATAAATGTGCGCTTCTGTGGGTGGATGTTCGGGATTTCCATAAAGACGAACTCGTCGATCTTGCGGGCAAATTCAGACTTCATCAGTTGGCTATCAACTCCTGCCTGGACGGTTACCGCCGCCCGCATCTATATGAGTTCGAGGATCATTTCTATGTCAACATGACCCGCCTCGACCCTAAAAATCACAAAAACCACCACATAAAGCCGACCGAACTGCACCTTTTTGCGGGAGGGCAGTTTGTGATTACTGCATCTAAGGAAAAGGGCGAAAGTGCAGTCGATGATGCATTGAAAGAGTATATAGACACACCCGGCCTTTGCGCAAAGGGCCCTATGTATGCAGTCTATTTGCTTGCCGAGGACCTGGTAGAGAGCTATTATCCGATAGTGGAGAATCTCGATAACCGTTCCGACGATATCGAGTCTGAAATGCTCGGAAATGCATCGAGGGAATCCCTCAATACGCTGCTGGATCTCAAGCGCGACGGCTTCGAACTCCGCCGTTTGCTCGGCCCTCAGAGGGACATCTTCAGCGAGCTTTCGAGGCGTGATTTCTCCTTCATCGAGGGTGAGAACAAGGTCTATTTTCAGGATGTATACAATCGGATGATCCGCATTTTCGATATGCTGGACACCATACGCGAAATATTGAGCGGCAGTTTCGATATCTATCTTTCAAGCATCTCGAACCGCCTGAACGAGGTGATGAAGGCACTTACTATCGTTGCAACTATCTTGATGACTCTTTCATTTATGACCGGTTTCTACGGCATGAACTTCACCCATCTGCCCTGGCTTCATGCTCACAACGCATTCCGTAACGTGACCCTTCTAATGGTCATCATGACACTTGGAATGCTTTGGTGGTTCCGGCGCATCAAATGGCTCTGATCGAATTCAAGGACTCACACTGCATCACGGCGAATATTCGATAAATAGCAGTTGTGGAGATATATTTGGGCTTTTCGCTCTCCACTCTTCACCTTAAGGAGGGAATAAATGGGATTTGTGTGGTTGGGCTTGATTACTTTTATGGTCTCTTTTATGCTTAAGCGCTTCCACAAAGAGACCGGAGACAATATCAACTTAAGGCCATGGGCCTGGGCAACACGAATTTTGGCCATAATAATGATCGTCGGCGGACTGCTTTCAGCAACTATTGTAATCGTTCCTGCCGGATATCGCGGAGTCAAAATGCGCTTTGGAGCGGTTCGTGGGACAATGAACGAGGGTATCGGATTTATTACGCCATATGTAAACTCGGTTGAGCTTATGGAAGTCCGAACACAAAAGGAGTCCAGTGAAGCAACTGCAGCCTCCAAAGACCTCCAGATCGTCACTACGTCCCTGGCTTTGAACTTTCATATAGACCCTGCACGCGTCGGTAACCTTTATAAGTCTGTTGGAACTGATTACAAGTCCAGAATAATCGATCCGGCGGTGCAGGAATCGATCAAAATGATAACCGCGCAGTATACGGCCGAAGAGCTGATCAAGCACAGAGCTGCTGTCAAGGCCGGGGTTGAAGAGGATATCACAAAACGCCTGCGAGTGTACGATGTTATTGTAGAACCATCCGGTTTGTCGATCACTAATTTCAATTTCTCATCGGAGTTCAATGCAGCCATCGAGGCCAAGCAGGTTGCTCAGCAAGAAGCAGAGAAGCAGAAATATATCCTGCAAAAGGCCGAATTGGAAAGGCAGACGGAAGTCACAAAAGCCAAAGGTGCGGCGGAAGCTGCCAAGCTCAACGCTATGGCTCTGCAGGCACAGGGAGGCTCAAAAGTACTTGCACGAGAGTGGATCGAAAAGTGGGATGGGCATGTTCCAACAGTTTCCGGCGGAGCAGGCAATGGAGTGATAATAGATATCAATTCTCTTCTTGGGAATAGATAATACGATCTAAGTCGGGCAGCGGGCAAAAGCCTGCTGCCTATAATCTAAAAACTATATCTCACCAATATCGATGTTTTCCAAGCCCCATGTTTGAATCGATTCCAGAATCGAGTAATCAGTAA
>DJHI01000185.1:0-2239 GCA_002431715.1 Armatimonadetes bacterium UBA5829 | reverse complement strand
TAGATATATAATCGTCCGCAATAGCCTTCACATCGGTGCCTTCATCGAGGCTGTCCACAGGCTGGTCGCCGCCGAGCCAGTAGTAGTCTCTGCCGGTAGGATCGGACCTTTTCTCCAAACTTCCCATATATCTGCGCTTACCCGCTCTTGTTACTCGAATACCTTTGATATCCGATTCCACGGGTGGAACGTTGATATTCAGCAATGTGCTCTCGGGCAGCTTGTGTTCATGCNNCGCAATCCGAACCGCCAGGTGCGCGGCCGCAGAGTAATTGACATCGGTTTCATACGTTGCAACTGAAATAGCGAAAGACTGCACACCCGAGATAGCACCTTCCATCGCAGCGGAAACAGTGCCTGAATACGTTAGATCCCAACCAAGATTAGGCCCGCGATTTATTCCCGAGACCACAAGATCGACTTTATCTTTCACCACACCCAAAAGCCCGAGGCTTATGCAGTCCGAAGGCGTCCCATTGCTTGCGTATGCAATCGATCCGTCGCGAAGTTTGACTTTATCGGCGCGTAGAGGTTTATGGAGTGTTATGGAATGCCCGCATGCGCTGCGCGGCCTGTCCGGCGCAACTATATGCACTTTAGCGACCTTATCGAAAGCCGTCTTCAGGGCAAATAGCCCTTCGGCGTGTATTCCATCATCGTTTGTAATAAGCACATTCATTAAATCAAGTTACCCCTATGATGTTTTTGCGATCCATTCTTCATGGAAAGCGGAAAGTCCAGATGAGGCTGCTTTCCACTACTCAGCATTCCGGCTGTTTGATCCACTCTCTCCAATCATCTCCTATATCTCCTCTCCGCTTATATCTCTCCATTGCAAGCGAACATCGGCATTCAGGCGTCTGCGGAGCGGACAAGAGAGCCTTGATTACTATACCCGGCAGTGCATCGACGACTGCATCGACTTTTGCCTTTTCCTGGTCATTAAGAAGCCCTTCAAACAGCTTTCCGGGCTCATAGGAACGTTCGATGACACCCTCAGCGTAATTTGTAATGTAACAGACCGGACAATAACACATTTCCAGCTCTTTGGCGAGAAACGCTTCAGGAATGAGAGTCATGCCGACGAGAGTGCCGCCGTAAGATGCGAATTTTCTTATCTCGGCTCTTGTTTCAAGTCTGGGGCCTTGAGTGCAGACATAGACTTCGCCGGATCGATGATGGCCCTGATGCTTCTCAATTTCTGATATAAGGCTTTTGGCAAGCTCAGGGCAGAAAACGGGGTTTTGCCTGATGAATCCGATGCCGAGCCCTTCAAAAAAGGTGGTCTGCCGGCCCTTTGTCTCATCGATCAGGTCGTCAGGAACCAGTATATCGCCTATGGGGATCGATGGGTCTATCGCTCCAGGGCCCGACCATGCAACTATCCTTTGCACATCCAGGTCCTTAAGAGCCCAGATATTAGCCCGATAATTTACGAAAGGCGCTGAGAGATGATATCCGGTCTCGCCATGGCGGGACATAACGAAAATCTCTGCTTCGTTCACAGTCATTCTGTGAACAGGGGCGCTGTCCCCGAACGGCGTCTTTACGGGTCCGATTAACTCGCAGTCACCGAGTCGGCTGATCAGCCTGAAACCCTGACTGCCTGCTATTATTGCGACATTTTTGTAAAGCTTGTTTTTTGGCACGAATTGTGCAGTCTCCTTGATTGTCTGGAGGGTCGAAACTATGCGTATTATAGTTCTGGTTACAATCACTACTTTGATGCTTGCCTGTCTTGCTCCTGCTTTTGCGGAGGCAGAAAGCTCATTTGCGGCTGTTGAGCCGGAAGTAGTTGAACAGGTTCTTCAGGAACCTCTTGAAGTTGCCAGTGATCAATCATTCGAGGTTGCGGCTACGCCAATTGCGTCAACTCCGGTTGAATATAATGTTGAGGCATACGAAATCCAGCCTGCCGAGTCTGCTCCATTGCAGTCGGTAGCGAGTGCCTGTGTAGGACCTACTGTTTGTCAGCCGGTCGTTTATACGACTGCAAGCAGCACACCTGAGGGTGGTTATTGTGTTCCGACTTCATTCGGAGCCGTTCCTCCGCCCGTTCCTGAGCCTAGCTCGATTCTTGCTCTTGCTGGAGGGCTTGGCGGATTGATCTTGAGGCCGCTCAAGCGCAGAAAGTAAATACTTCAGTCAAAACCTTGTAGTAAGCAGAAAGTATGGGCAATCCCATACTTTTTTGCTATTGTATGGGATGCATTTTTATGATTTTGTAGAGGGTAGTCCT
>DJHI01000282.1 GCA_002431715.1 Armatimonadetes bacterium UBA5829 | reverse complement strand
GTTGTTTCGGGACACCCTTGTCCCGAAACCGACGCATATTTTGCTAGAATACCTGTCACCATATCGGGAGTGAGGTTGCCATAGACATCATCGTTGACCATAATCGCGGGCGCGACACCACAAAGGCCCATACAGCTTACCGTCTCGAAGCTAAAGGAGCCGTCTTCGGTGGTCTCGCCGGGTTTGATGCCCAGCGCAGCAGTGACTGCATCCATAATCTTTTTGCTGCCCTCGATGTGGCAGGGCGGCGAATCGCACAGGCGCACAATATTCTTGCCCTGCTTCTTCGTATAGAATAGCGTGTAGAAGGTGGCGACGCCGTGGACGTCCCCCACGGTCACATCCAGCTTTTCGGCCACTGTCTCCATAACCTCGGGCGAGAGATAGCCCAGTTTGTCCTGAAGCTCATGGAGCAGTGGGATCAGATTTTTTTTGTCGCTGTCGTATTTCTCGATGATCTCAACGATCAGCGAACCGCATCCACATGAATCACAACTCACGATCTTTCCCTCCGGGAGTTTTTAAATTTCGTATTGATTATTTTTGATTGAGTATGTGCTGCTCGCCTTCGGTCCTCAACGTCCAGCGGGCAGAAGGAAATTTTGAATTCTGAGTTATTTGGCCTTAACCGAATGTTCGTGAAAAATCCATTCCCAAGAATCTGGTAGCTTCTCTTTTGGTTTGCACACGGTAAGTAAATCGCACAGGCAACGACAAAGTACAGCAGTGCAATCTAGGGCTTCATCTAGTTCTTTGAATTTGAGTGTATACTTCTTTCGATCTTCATCGTAATGTGCAATATGCTTATCCACCCAATCCTTTACTGGTTTCCCCTTACAAACTGCATCATCACATAACTTCTTTATTATGTTCGGGTCAACACAGCCATTGACCACGACGTCAAAGTGATCAAATTCATGTTCCCATTCGCTAATATGTTGTTCATATAAAATTGACCCTACATTAGAGTTAAACTTCTCTCCATCAGGTAGCGTACAGCTCATTACAAAAGGACGCATAACAAATCCATGGTCAACAAGCTCTTTGATAAAAGCCTTTTTGTCTAGTAAATGAGCATTGCTTATTACTTCATCTGCTATTATCTTAAGCGAGCGTGTTTGTTTGTCTTTATCAAGTAATCTACGCACAACTGATGCGGCATCATAATAATATACCGGCAAAACCCATTCGTTATAGAATGGATCTAAATTCTCGCTTTCCTGCAGACGCAAAGACATTAAGCCACCGCGAAGAACATGTTCCAGTTCTGTAACAAGCTCAGTCAGTTCTTTTCTCCATTTAGCTATTTTCTTATTCATTACTATTGCCTTGTTGCTTTTTAACTTGTCCCCTAATGAGCACCCAGAACCGCTGAAACACTGAAGATAGATTTGCTCAGCGTTTCATCTTTTTCAGCGTTTCAGTGATTCCGAAACGCTGCGCCCTCACCCCAGCTCTCCCCCAGGAGAGGGAGTGATTTTATTCAGGAAAGCCTACTTCGTCCATAAACTCCACCGGCAGTTCTCGAGTTGTAAGAACCTCCTCACCAGGAGCAAGACCAGACGCCGGATGCTGCTTAATATCTGTATCGGGTTCATCTATAATAACCCGATAAAGATAACCAAACTCCTTGCCGTTATGGTCGATTATGACCTTACGGTCGGCGCCTTCTCCCACGACCTCCATACTCAATTGTTGCGGTTTGTGCGAAAATGCTCTCGCAAGCTCAATAACGGGCGTGACAGTCGAACCTATCAAAAGCTTGTCAAGCTTAAGCGGGCTGCCGTGATACCAGGTTTTGTATGCTCCCTGCACAATGGGAGGAACCGGATCGCCAAAGAAGGGCATTATATCTCCTCGTGAAGCAATACGCTTCCTTTTTCAACATGATCTATATGTATGAGCACATTCATATAAAAGAGCACAAACGCGCCTACTAATGTACTGGAAATGCGATTCAGTAAATTCCCCGCATTATCAGGCACATAAAAGCGAACAGGCAAAAGCAGCGCGACCATGGCAATGCCAAATATCACAGATATCGCAAGCGACTTTAAAAGCACAATAAATCCATCCGGTATCCAGTATTTCAATGAAGCATAAAATGCCTTAAATGGCATCAGCTTCTCTATCGCTGCGAGAGGTGTTGCGAACAAAAAAATAATTATCAGTATGGCTGCGGCTATGCTTTCGCCGAGGCCAAAATCACCATCTTCGATGAACCCTAATAACGAGGCTACACCGAAAAGAATTATTGAAACCAATATAGCATAACTACTTCTGTGCAATGTGCTCTCAAGAAAAGCTCTTGTATCATTTTCTTTATAACTTGCAATCAACGCAGCTACGACACTGCTACCCAGCATACTCAAGGCTATTTTCAGCGTGTGTGACTCCACATTGCAAGCCATCGCGCTAAGTAGAGCGATAAGTGCAACTAATAAGAACTTAAGTTTACTTACCTTCCAAAGGACATCCATTTTGCTGCCTTTACCTCTCACCCCGACCACTCAGGGGGTCGCAGGTTTCAGTCCTGTCTCCCCGGATACGCCTCCCTGCAGCTTCGGGATTCGGAAATCCCGGCAGAGTCTTGGGGTGGCGATTCGGAAATCGCCACCCAGAAGAAAACCTGTTCATGTCATTCCCGACTTGATCGGG
>DJHI01000041.1:26900-27629 GCA_002431715.1 Armatimonadetes bacterium UBA5829 | reverse complement strand
AAGATTGCCGTTATCCACAACCGGCAGGCGTCTGATCTGATTATCCTGCATCAGACTGCAAGCATCTTCCACGGACATATTCGGGCTGCCGAAAATGGGGTCTTTGGTCATGATCTCGTTCACATAAGTGTTGCCGGGATCGTATCCTTTGGAGATAGCTCGAACAGTGATGTCACGATCCGTGATAATACCCACGAGATTGCCCTGAGCAACTACCGGGCAGGAACCTACATTCATGCTCTGCATCTTCTGCGCAACTTGCGTTAGGGTGTCGTTGGGACTGCAAGTGATCACATCCGGCGTCATGATCTCTTTGATGTTCATATCATCCCTCCTGAAATGGTTTCGATTACTCTTTTCCACCGAAGCGAAAACCGAAACAATCTCAAGCCCGCTTGATTTTATAGGTTTCGATCATTTTTATGGGATGATACGACTTCTTTGCCTTGCGCAGGCCCGGGATACCCAGATCCTGCTCTCGATTGATAAATCTGAATGCTGCACCGGCATGGGATGCAAATTCATTGTTGATCGCCTGGTATATACCCTCTATTTCAGTGGCTGCTTTCTCGACATGTATGACCAATGTCTCAGGGTTCAACGCTTCACCAAGTGAAAATGCAACTATCTGCCCATCAACTTTTATAGCGCCACCGGTTATTCCGAGCTCATCATAATTGGAGAGCATTTCATAGACGGCTTGATGCTCCATCTTCAAACTATCCGGGC
>DJHI01000041.1:22181-26895 GCA_002431715.1 Armatimonadetes bacterium UBA5829 | reverse complement strand
TGCTTGCACCAGTAATCGGCGAACTTCATCGCCTCATCCGGGCTCACATGCGGCATCCGTATGTATTCATAGTCATACTTGGATTTGAACCTGGTAATGAAGTTGCGCTTGCCGTCATATTTTTTGCCCTTGAGTTCAATCAGGTCTTCGGAGAGATATAGATAATCGCTGTTATCGCGGTCATACTCGACTATGTAGTTTGCATCTTCTTTAAGCTGGTCTGCCACTTGCGCATGAATGAGTTTGAACTCAACATCATCGGATCGATTGAAGACTTCATCTATGACTGCTTTTGTATCGCTTCCGCCAAGAGGTTCCAGGCAGACTGTTTTATCGCCGATTCTTTCGGATACAACCAGGGAATCGTTTATACGGGAGAGAGTCGTATTATAAGGTAAACGCCATGCGAAAATATTTGTGAATGTGTAGGCAGAGATTTCAGGTGGTTTGGTGGTGAATATTTGATCGAAGACAGCTTTGTCTTCAAGGGTTATATCTCTGGACTGGGGAAACTCAGGGATCGTCATCGGTAATACCTCTTGCGATTGTTTTCGCTTCGCAAAGTATACCGCCCAGGGGTGCATCGGTCAAGGCTATTTTTTGTGCAGCAGCTTCTTGAGGTAATTCAGCCTTTCACCGCTGTCGGGAAGGCCGTCCTGATCGTGCGCGATAGTCATCTCATAGAGCGCATCGTAGTATCTACCTGTATTAAACATACTGGTCGCCTTGTTAAAGTGCAGCCTGCCGTAGCTCGGTGAAAGGTCTCCGGTCTTCTCATATGCATCTAGTGCCTGTTCGGGCTGTCCCGATGCCGCATAAGCGTTTCCAAGCTCATACCAGGCTCCGGGGTCGTAGGGCGTAAGTTTGCATGCAATTTTGAACTCGCCTGTTGCCTCGGCAGCGGCATACGTATTTCCAAAGTCGGCTAAAAGTTCTTCGCCTCTTGCGATATAGATACTGGCTCTCAACTCAGCCACGGTCGACCAGCCGATTACCGCAACACACAGGAGAACGGTTGCCAGCGCTGCAGCTTGTATGGGATGTCTTTGCTTTACTGATGGAACATCGTTCTTGCCTGTCGATGCGAGAAGAGCAAGTAATATATACATAAATCCTGCTTCTCCGGGGACTCTGGCAGATAAGCCGACCATATTAGCGACTAGAAAGCCTGTAATCCCGACAAATAATGCGGCTCCTAGTGCTTTATCCGTTATGAGCATATCCTTATTTCGAAGCAGCTTTCGCAGTGTCAATCCAGCAGCGACCGGAACAAATAAAAAACTTACCAACCCGACAAGTCCAAGTTCCGAAAAGACTTCAAGAAACTCATTGTGAGCGTGCATTATAACGACTGTGCCTAGAACCGAGCTGTTCTTAAGCACATTGATATAGCACTCATGTGGTGTATATTCCGGCGCATAAACATTGAATGTTCCAGATCCCCAGCCCAGAGCCGGCCGCGCCATTCCCATTCGCAAGGCTGTCTTCATCAAAGCCAATCGCTCCGTATTAGGCGCATTTGACTGTATAGAAAAGGCCTTCATGGCCAATTTCACAGGTGAATATTTGCTGTTACTGAAATGAGTCCCACAGCCTATCAATACAACCAGAGCCAATACTTCTATAATCAGCCGTTTATTTTTCCGGCTTACAATAGGCCAGGAGNNGACCGCAAGCATGGGGGCTAATCCCAGCCATGCAATTCTTGCGGAGGTAAAAACGAGAGCGGGTATTGTTGTCGCCAACGCTGCAATGCCCCAAATTTTTCTATATACTGCACTCCATAATGCAAGCGGAAGGATTGTAAGGAGATATGCCGCGAGGTAGGTTCGATTGAAGAATGTTGAAGATATCGCTGATGGATTACCCCAGGCCAGATCGCCGAATCGCTCATATATTCCGACCAGCGAGACCGCGATGCATCCGAAGATCAGAACTCCTATGACCTGTGAGCGCGATTTTTTACTGCTTAGAATTACTCTTGAAATGAAGTATAATATTCCATACGTCAGGTTTACTCTTACAGCCTGCATTGTTGCGCTGCGGTAGTCTGAATAAATCAGCGAAGCACAAGTGATAATTATATAGAGGCCGACTGCCAAGTCCAGCAAGTTGAAATTCAAATGGAGTCTTTCGCCTCTCGCGGCTCGTATTGTCAGTAAAATAGCCGTTATCGAGAGCCCAACAAGCAGAAGAAGCGGTTTTGCAAGATTGGCGTCTCTTGCCGTCGGCCAGAAGACGAGCGGAAGAAGCGCAATGGTAGATGCAAGCACCAGGCTGCCCGCCTTTTGATACGAACTTTCGATTGCAGTTGTGATCTTGTGGCCCATTTGTCTGCTTGCTATATATCCAATAGCAGCGCTGGTTAATCACAATAGTAAGCGGCAGGGCTTATGGTCAACATCTGCTTCATAGCAATCAACTACAGCGCCATTGGAAAAGGCCGCCGGTTACGGTATAGTATAGACTGGATGATTCAATATGGACCTGAAACAGCTCGGTATTAGGATCAGAGATCAGAGGGACAGGCGTAAGCTCAAGCAATCTGATATTGCAATTGCTCTGGGAGTGAGCACTCAGGCGGTCTCGAAATGGGAGAGAGGCGAAAATGCTCCAGATATCTCTCTTCTCNNGATTCTGGGCGGCTCATCCGCTGAGACGGACACATTCCCGGCCGCTGTTTTCTGCACTAGCATAAACGGTTTCGCGGAGCGCGCGGTCACAATGGGGCCAAAAGAACTCGCTGCCTGGGCAAACGGGATTTATTACACTGTAACTCAGGCTCTTTTGGAGGCCGAAGGGGTGCCGATCAAATATGTAGGCGATGGATTCCTGGGCTTTCTGACTGGAACCGACTGCTGCGAGCGCGCATTAAATGCAGCCATGAATGCCAAAAGGCGGCTGAATATACCGGACTTTGTGACGGTAATTAATTACGGCAATATCTACCTCGGTACTATCGGGCATCCCGATTATGCCAGGCCGGATATTTTGGGTGAAGCCGTTAACACGGCATTTCTTGTAATGCCCTGGGTTGCCGGTAACATAGAAAGCGGGATTGGGTTTACTCGACCAGTGCTTGATAATCTTAACGACCAAACCGATGTGATGCGTTGTGGAGAAGTAGTCGTACCGGGCAGGCAATTACCCATCGTGATATATCAAAGGAGACATGAATGATAGCAACCGAAGTAGATTATTTTGTGAAAGACATAAAGTTGGCTGATTGGGGTCGCAAAGAAATTTCGATCGCGGAAAAAGAGATGCCCGGCCTTATGGCGACCAGGGAGAAGTACGGTCCGACGAAGCCGCTAAAAGGCGCTCGGGTGATGGGTTCGCTTCATATGACCATTCAGACCGCCGTTTTGATCGAGACTCNNTCTGGTCGAACTTGGGGCCGACGTCCGCTGGGCAAGCTGTAATATATTCTCTACCCAGGATCATGCCGCGGCCGCAATCGCTGCTGCGGGAGTGCCTGTTTTCGCGTTTAAGGGCGAATCGCTGGAAGAATACTGGGATTTCACCAAGAATGCCATGACCTGGCCGGACGGCGGAGGGCCTACGCTCATCGTCGACGACGGCGGCGACGCAACTCTCCTGGTTCATCGCGGTTACTATGCCGAAGAAGACGCATCCGTGGTCAATGAGCCGACAGACAATAAAGAGCTTGCAATAGTAAACGAGGTTATAAAGAAATCCCTGGCGACAGACCCGGATTTCTTCCATAAGATCGTTAAGAATATCAAAGGCGTCTCGGAAGAGACCACAACCGGCGTTCACAGACTCTATCAGATGATGGAGAAAGCCGAACTGCTCTTTCCGGCGATCAATGTCAACGAATCCGTAACAAAGAGCAAGTTCGATAATATCTACGGCTGCCGTGAGTCGCTTGTCGATGGGATCAAGCGCGCGACTGATGTCATGATCTCCGGCAAGACCGCGCTCATCTGCGGATACGGAGATGTGGGCAAGGGCTCCGCCGAGTCTCTGGCAGGTCAGAAGGCGAAGATTCTGGTGACTGAGATCGACCCCATCTGCGCTTTGCAGGCCTGCATGGCGGGTTATACGGTAACCACCATCGAGGATGCTCTGCCCATAGCAGATATCTATGTCACCTGCACCGGGAACTGCGATATTATCACAGCCGAGCACATGTCAAAGATGAAAGACCAGGCGATTGTCTGCAATATAGGCCACTTTGACAATGAGATTCAAGTCGATGCCCTGAAAGCATGGCCGGGGGTCAAGCACACCAATATCAAGCCGCAGGTGGATGCTTACACATTCCCCGACGGCCATACGATCTATATGCTGGCTGAAGGCCGACTAATCAACCTCGGCTGCGCTACAGGCCACCCGAGTTTTGTTATGTCCAGCAGCTTCACCAATCAGACCCTGGCTCAGATCGATCTATGGACCAAGGAGCATGAGATCGGAGTATATCTGTTGGATAAGAAGCTGGATGAAGAGGTGGCGAGTCTGCACCTCGGCAAGCTTGGCGCCAAGCTTACAAAGCTCACCCAGAAGCAGGCGGATTATATTGGCGTGCCGAAAGACGGCCCATTCAAGGCCGGTCATTACAGGTATTAGTACCAGGAGGCTGGTATTTGGTCCGGCATCGCTCGATGCCGGACTGCTAAAAAAGAGGTTAAACGGGCAGACATGGCGAAGTGGTTTATAACGAATTGTAATTAAGACAGTTGCTGTAAAATTA
>DJHI01000041.1:19685-22172 GCA_002431715.1 Armatimonadetes bacterium UBA5829 | reverse complement strand
CCTGTTCATTCTTGAATAGGGGTTTATAATACTTGCAATTGAAGCAGGAGTCACCGTGGACAGCAGTTTTCTTGAGCGTTATGTTTCGCCTTCAACGTTTACTTCTTATGAAGACTTCAAGGCCAACTTCAAAATAAACGTCCCCGATAATTTCAATTTCGGATTCGACATTGTGGATGATTACGCCAGACTTCAACCCGATAAGAAAGCCATTGTCTGGTGTAACGATAAAGGTGATGAGCGAATCTTTACATTTGCCGAAGTAAGCCACCTGAGTAATAAGATTGCGAATGCATTGAAGTCTATGGGCATCCGCAAAGGCGACTCGGTAATGCTGATCCTCGGCAGGCGCTATGAATACTGGCTTACGGTTGTTGCCCTGCACAAGATGGGTGCAATAGCCATACCTGCAAGTCACATGCTCACAGGACGTGATATCGCGTTCCGCAACAACGCAGCCGATATCAAGATGATTATTGCAATGGATGATGAGCATGTGATGAACTCTGTCGATGAGTCGGTGGAGCATTCTCAGACGCTTCAGCACAGGCTGGTTATCCATGGTGCGCGAGACGGCTGGCATGACTTGCATATGTTGATGGATGCCGCTTCGGACAAGTTCGAAAGGCCTACGGGTGCCGAGGCGACCCAAAACGATGACATTTTAATCCTCTACTTTACATCCGGCACGACAGGTATGCCGAAGATGGTCGAGCATGATCACACTTATCCCATCGGGCAGGTTTTGACCGCCAAATACTGGCAGAACGTGCAGGACAATGGGATACATCTATCTGTCGCCGATACCGGCTGGGCAAAGACCGGTTGGGGAAAGATTTATGGTCAGTGGATAGCCGGCAGCGCTATCTTTGTTTACGACTACGAGCACAAGTTCGATGCAGGCCATCTGCTCGAAGTTATGACCAAGCATGGCGTGACCACATTCTGCGGCCCTGCTACGGTTTATAGGATGATGGTAAAAGAGGACTGCTCGAAATATGACTTTAGCAGTTTGAAATATCTTGTGGTAGCGGGTGAGCCTCTATACCCGGAAGTATTCAACAAGGTATATGATTACTTCGGGCTCAAAATCATGGAGGGATTCGGTCAGACTGAGACGACTGTCGCTATCGCTAACTTCCCGTGGATGGAGCCGAAGCCCGGGTCGATGGGTAAGCCTTCTCCCGGTTACGAAGTCGATCTTTTAGATGAAGACGGCCGCCCATGTTCTGTAGGCGAAGAAGGCCACATCGTCTTCCGCACCAATATCTTCTCTCCTGTGGGGTTATTCAAGGGTTATTATCGCAGCAAAGAACTGACTGACGCGGCCTGGAAGGACGGCGTATATTATACGGGCGACATTGCCTGGAAAGACGAAGACGGCTATTACTGGTATGTTGGCCGCGCCGACGACACCATAAAGAGTTCCGGCTATAAGATAGGCCCATTTGAGGTGGAAAGCGCTCTTCAGGAGCACCCCGCTGTCCATGAATGCGCGATTACCGGCATTCCCGATGCCATTCGAGGTCAGATCGTAAAGGCGACCATAGTTCTAAATCCGGGCTACGAGGGCTGCGATGATCTCATAAAAGAGCTTCAGGATCATGTAAAGACCGTAACCGCACCATATAAATATCCTCGCGTTATCGAATTCGCCGAGGCTTTGCCCAAGACCATAAGCGGCAAGATCAGCAGGCGAACTATTAAACATGAGGACATGAAAAAACTCACTGCTGCAGTCGAAGCCTGATATAAAAAATAATCCGGGGCTAGAGGCCCCGGATTTATATTTTGCTTTTTAGCAAATCCCTTATTCTTGATTTCCATTCCTTCTTACAGGGTCGACTATAACCCCATCAAACACAGCCGCGCTTGACTTGACGCTGCACTTTTCGCCTACAACGCACCGCTCGAGCATAGTCTTTCGCATAACAGTCGCGCCATGCCAAAGCACACTCTGCTTTACGGCGGAGCCTTCTTCAAGCACACAGTCATCACCGAGAATAGAGTATTCCAAAAGCTTAGCGCCTTTTTCGATCCGGCAGTTGTTACCGATAATCACAGGGTAGCCGATCTCAGCGGATGGGTCGATCTCGACATTCTCACCCATCCACACATACTTCTTCACTTCTTTATACGGCAGCTTGACCTCTACCCGGCCGCTTAGTGCGTCTCTGTGGGCTTCCTGATACTGCCGTAGGTTGCCGACATCCTTCCAGTAACNNGGTAGCCGTAGAACCTGCTCTTTTGCTGAAGCAGAAGCGGGAAGAGATTGTTTCCGAATCCGTATGGGACACCCTTGGGGATAAGCTCGAATATATGCTTGTCGAAGATATAAACACCTGTATTGGCGGAGTTGCTGAAGATCACCTCACCCTTGGGCTTTTCGAGGAACCGGGTGATGCGTCCGCGATCGTTCAGCAGTGCAATACCATACTCAGATGGGTCATCTACTAGTGAAAGGGCGATTGTAGCCAGAGCCTTTTT
>DJHI01000041.1:16852-19665 GCA_002431715.1 Armatimonadetes bacterium UBA5829 | reverse complement strand
AACCGAACCAATCGCTTTATGTCGATATCCGCCAGGTCATCGCCGCCGACCACCACGAATGTGTCTTCATCAAAAAAGCTTTCGCAGCGCTTGACGCTTCCGGCATCGCCCCAGAGCTGATCCTCTGGAGAATAGTGAATTTTCACGCCCCATTTTTGACCTGTGCCGAAGTATTCCTGAATCTGATCGCCGAGATAATGGAGATTGACCATGATCTCCTTGAAGCCGTGCTTTGCCAGCAGCTCGACTATATGCTCCATAACCGGTTTGTTCACAATAGGAACCATCGGTTTTGGCAGATTTCTGGTTAAAGGATCAAGCCGGGAACCAACACCGGCAGCGAGAATCATGGCTTTCATACGCAGAGACCTCTCTTGCGAATTGGAATTATGAATTATTACGCCTAGCTTTTCAATTCCGTTCCTGAATCGCTGCTCTTATCGCTTCTACAACCTGCTTGCGCTCATCATCCGTAAGCTCGGGAGATACTGGTATGCTCAGGCATTCCGAGGCGATTTTCTCAGTCTCAGGGAAATCTCCGGGCTTGTAACCCAGGTCGAGATAGGCTCGCTCAAGATGAAGCGGATGTGGATAAAAAACTTTCGACTCTACTCCGCGCTCCGCAAGCTTTGCAACAAATGCATCCCTGTTGGTAATGCGAATCGTGAACTGATGATATACATGAGTATTGTCGGGCTTAGTAACCGGCAACTTTATTGCAAGGTCTTTAAGTGAGTCTATGTAATACTGTGCGTTGGCTCTTCTGGCTTTATTCCACTCATCGAGCTTCTTTATCTTTACTCGAAGAACCGCTGCCTGAAGGGCGTCCAACCGGCTGCAGTAGCCCGGATACTGATATGAATATGTGGCATCCTGACCGTTCAGGTGTAGAGATTTGGCCTTTTCATAGACATCAGTATCGTTGGTAAGCACCATTCCGCCGTCGCCGCATCCGCCGAGGTTCTTTGTCGGATAAAAACTTAAGATCGTGGCATCTCCATAGGCTCCGACTCCTTTACCTTTATATTTAGCGCCTATAGCCTGTGCGCCGTCATAGATAATTTTAAGATTGTGTTTTTCGGCTATCTTTGAAAAAGCATCTATCTGAGCGCACTGGCCATACAAATGAACCGGAAGAAGTGCTTTTGTTTTGGCAGTTATTTTCTCCTCGACTTTGGACGGGTCGAGGTTAAAATCCGAAGGGTCGATATCGGCGTATACCGGTTTCGCTCCGACTATCTTTATGGCCTCGGTTGTGGCGACAAACGTAAAAGGGGTCGTGATCACTTCATCACCCGGGCCAATGTCATTTGCTGCAAGTGCGATAATAAGCGCGTCAGTGCCTGAATTTACACCTATTGCATATTTTGCCTCGCAAAAATCAGCGACTTCTTCTTCGATAGCCGAAACATTGGGGCCTCCAATGAACCAGCCCGAATCAAGCACTTCAAGGAGAGCTGAAGCAAGTTCGTCTCTTAGTGCCTTATTTTGCGCTTTTGTGTTGACAACCGGTATAGCCAATTTGATCACTCCTTGAAAATAGCTGATAGTAGAGAGTGGAAAGTCCAAGCCTCTACACTTGATACCGTAAGTAATTATCCTGCTTCAAGGTTGAGCTGTCAAATAAATGGGGTGCCCTTCACCAAAATCCATTTTTGCGATACAATCATATGGGTTGAACGGTATAAGGACTATGCAAAATCAGCCGCTGGTTTCGGTGGTGGTTCCGGTTTATTGTCACTCGGACGAACATGAGCGTTTCCTCCGGGAGGCTTTGGAGTCGGTGGCGGGACAGACATTCAGGGATTTTGAAGTAATCATTGTTGACGATGTCTCTCCACGCGATATCTCACCGATTGTCGACGGCATAGATGGGCTTGATAGAGTAACCATTCTCAGGAATGTCGTCAATATCGGGCACGCCGAATCCCGAAACGCCGGTGTGCGCGCCGCGCAAGGCGACTTGATTGCGTTTTTAGACCATGACGACCTCTGGATGCCTGATAAGCTGGCTCGACAGAAAAAAGTTTTGGATGCTAATCCGGATGCTGCAATGGTCTTTTGTGACATGGTCACTTTCGGCGAGCATGCAAACAGGTTAAATATAAATCAGGCTTTTATCCCTGAAAGACCGAGCTTTTACTGGTTCGTGGCGCATGGAAATTATACGATCTCGGCAAGCGCCGTGCTGATCAGACGGCAGGCGATGATCGATATAGAGTTGTTCGACAGCCGCTACTCGACGTGTGATGATTTCGATGCCTGGCTAAAAGTGTTGATGAATGCACCGGTTGTGCACCTGCCGGAGAAACTGGCAAAATACCGACTGCACAGCTTGAATGTCAATTATTCGGTGGATCGTCTGAATGATAACAGGCTGCTCACCGCGTTAATTTGGCGGTATTGGCATACGGCGCCTTTTGTAGAGAAAATAAAACTATTGCCAAGGCTCGGCCGTAAGTATCTTGGCAGAGCATATTTTGCAATACGGCGATTCAGAAAATTCAAAGATTAAGGGTGCGGGAGCAGAGCCCAGGCTCTTTTCCCCGGCCCTAACCTCTATGGAGGAGGGGACAAAAGTGATAACCAGCGATACCCCGGTGCTTATTGTCGGGACGGAATCGGACAACCCGTTTGCGATAGATATAGGGGTCTTCTGCGGTCAGGCGACTGATATCGCCGACATACTTTCACTAAAAACCTTCGCCAACAGCGAGTTTTGCCCCCGGTTTATCAGCGATGAAAAGGACATGCTCGACATAGGCAACAAGCTCAAGGGCATGACTGTGGTCTTGGTCTCGACGGTATCCAAT
>DJHI01000041.1:3567-16796 GCA_002431715.1 Armatimonadetes bacterium UBA5829 | reverse complement strand
CTGGTTGCCCGCGCAGCCAAAGATAACGGAGCCGAGAGGGTGATCCTTGTCGAGCCTGACCTGTATTTCAGCGCTCAAGACCGCGGCCCAAGGCCTGAGCACGGCGACGTAGCTTTCGAGCGAAGTCAGGATGATTATAAAAAGTTCGATGGCCAGCCCTTTACCAGCAGGTTCTATGCCGAGGCTCTTGCACTTGCGGGAGTGGACACTGTAATAACCGTGCACAACCACTCCAGTTCCGTCGAAAAGTTGTTCAGCGAGATCTTCCATGGAGGTTTTCAGAACCTTTCACCGGCTGAAGTCTTTGCGGACTATATCAGGTCTTCAGATGTAACTCCCAGCCTGCACACGGGCGAGGGGCTGCTGGTCTGCGCGCCGGATGCGGGCGCGAGAGATTTTGCAAAGCGCGTACATGACCGGTTGAATATGCCCAAAGCAAATTTGCTTTATATGGCGAAGTATCGCAAGGACGAGCGTAATGTATCGAGCTGTATCGATCCATCCTCACCTTGTGGAGCCGACGATATAAAGGGCAAGGATGTAGTTGTTTTCGATGATATGGTTCGCACGGGCAACACAATCCGCGAGTGCTGCAGGCTTCTTAAAGAGGCCGGAGCGGGCAGAGTGGTTTTCTTTGTGACTCACTTCTACTCGTCTCCGGAGGTTCGAGAGTGCCTGAGCGCGCAGGTTATCGATGAAATAGTCACAACCAATACGCTTCCCTGCATCCTCAATAGAGACATGCAGGGCCGCCTGAGGCGCAAGCTGACCGTGCTCAAGCTGGAGAAGTGGATATCCCGCTGCCTGCTCGATTATCTGGGACTGGGAACCTCTCACCTGGTGTGGGAGGACTACAGCGTGGATATGTCGTCGAAGAACCCGCGCTGGATGTCGATGGCGGATATGCGGGTTAAACTACCGGCGGAGCATTAGCAATCGATTTTTTGACTTTCGACTTATACCGAGGAACAAATGGATATATCCGAGTACCGCAAACGAATAGATGAAATAGATAAACAGCTCATCGAGATGATAAATGAGAGGGCTAACTGCGCTCTTGAGATCGGCAAGATGAAGGACAAAGGCTCTAAAAGCATCTTTGCTCCTGAGCGTGAGAAACAGGTTCTTGCCGGCGTTCTCAAGAACAACAAAGGGCCTTTAAGTGATGCTGCAATGAGCGCGGTTTTCCGCGAGGTCGTCTCTGCCTGCCGGGCGCTGGAGAAGCCAATCTGCGTTTCGTATCTCGGCCCTGCCGGAAGTTACACTCATATCGCCAGTATAACCAAATTCGGCGCATCGACAGATTTTCTACCGGCAAATACCATACCGGGCATCTTCAGTGCAGTCGAGCACAATGAAGCCAACTACGGTGTTGTCCCGGTTGAGAACTCTACTGAGGGAATAGTAAGCCATACGCTGGATATGTTTCTGCTCTCCGACCTTCGGATCTGCGCAGAGATATATGCTCCTATCTCGCATAATCTGCTCTCCGCGGGAACAGATATCAAGCAGATCAAACGTGTTTATTCCATGCCCCAGGCCATTGCCCAGTGCCGCAACTGGCTCGCCGCTCATCTGCCGGGGGTTGAGGTTCTGGAAGTTTCCAGCACAACCAAAGGCGCGATAATGTGCGAAGGTTACCCGACCAGTGCAGCCATAGCTTCGAGCCTTGCGGCGAGAGAGTACGGCTTGAATATCGTCGCTGAAGGAATAGAGGATAACCCGCATAACAAGACCCGGTTCCTTGTTGTCGGATACTCCAAGCCTGAACCGAGCGGCAAAGACAAGACATCCATTGTCTTTGCGGTTCCCAACAAAGCAGGCGCACTATATCATGCTCTAAATGTTTTCGAGGGTGTGGGGATCAACCTCACTATGATCGAATCCCGCCCTACAAAACAGATGCCCTGGGAATATATCTTCTTTGTCGATTGCCAGGGACACGAAAAGAGCGAGAATATACAGACAGCTCTCAAAAAACTGGGCGAACAGGCGCTTTTTGTAAGAGTGCTCGGAAGCTACCCCGAAGCGGAATAAACACTCCGGGGAGGAGCTGTGCCGTCCGCTCCTGAATCATTTTTGTCAAAGAAAATAAGGTTGGCGGATTTGAACACGACCAATAATATAATCTCCATAATTCTCGCTGCAGGGAAGGGCTCCAGAATGAGGTCGCCCCATCTGCATAAGGTCTGCTTCGAATTAG
Source organism: Armatimonadetes bacterium UBA5829 (assembly GCA_002431715.1). Taxonomy (GTDB): domain Bacteria; phylum Armatimonadota; class UBA5829; order UBA5829; family UBA5829; genus UBA5829. The sequence continues at coordinate 14,593 of DJHI01000041.1, read as the reverse complement.
GCGGCAAGCCGGTCATTCAGCGATCCATTGAGACCTACCACAACTGTGGAATCGAAAATCACTATGTGGTGGTGGGTCAGTTTATGGAACAGGTGATTCAGGCTGCGTCTGTTGCGCCCGGAAATTTATTCTTCTGCCACCAAAAAGAGCAGCGCGGCACAGGCAATGCTGCAAAGTCTGCAACCAAACTTCTCCAGGCAATGAATTATGAAGACGACCTCTTTATTGCGGCAGGCGATAAGGTTATCGATGAGGCGATACTGAAGTCGTTCATCGAAAGCTTCCGCAACTCAGATTCCGACATGGCAATACTTGTCGGCGACGTTGCCGATTTTCCTGATGCCGGAAAAATCATCTGCGATGATAAATTGCAGGTAGTAGGTATTGTTGAAGAGTTCGATATCAGACGATCGAAACTGCTCGCCGAGTTGAAGCAGATTATATCCACACGGGATATATCCGCCGATGAGGCCGAAACCATTGCTCTAGCCCATATGAAATCGGAGAAAAAAGCTGCTCTGGCGCTTAGTTCTCTATTGACTTCAATAAACATCGGCAGAGATATAACAAAATCCGACTTCGAAGCGGCATTTTCCGACTCCGATACTCAGGTAAATGTTAATGGAAGAAGTATCAGCCAGGATACTCTCGACAGCATCCGTTTCGCCAATCAGTCGGTCTATTTGATTAAGGCTCCATTCCTTTATTCATCGATTGATAAATTGACTTCCGATAACGCACAGCAAGAGGAGTATCTCACAGATATAATAGGANNCCGGTGCAAAGATCACTCTCGTTCCTATGGATTACCCCGAGCAGGTAATGGCGTTTAACACACCCGAGGAGCTTCGAGCTATTGAGGATTATCTATCCGGACGCAAGCGAGTGAGTGTGTGGGAGTCTCCGAAAACCATTCGTCCTGCGAGCGAATGGCTACATTGCTTTGAATCAAACGATGGTCCCGCGCACGCATATTTCGATCAGATATACGGCGATGATGCCATAGCCGAATCGAAGCGGCATCAGATAATATCGATGCTGCGCAGTTATGTAAACCATTTCAGCGATGAGCCGGTCATAATTACAAGGGCGCCCGGTCGTGTGAATATCATGGGCCGTCATATCGATCGGCAGGGCGGATACGCCANNNNCTGATAGCTATCGATAAGGATCTATACCTGGTGGTGGGAGCGCGTAATGACCGCAAGGTAGTTCTTCATAACATGCGCTCGCGAGACATTCCGGGGCGAAGTTTCGACACGGATGAAGTAATAGCCGACTATGCCGGAAGCGGTTGGCAGGCGTTTATAAACAGCGCAGCTACAAAAGACCGTCTTGAACGCGCACCGGGGGATTGGTCGCATTATGTGATGGCGCCGATTGCGCGCTTCCAAACTAACTATCCGCATGTTCAGCTTAAGGGGATGAATATCGTTGCGGCGGGCAATGTTCCGATGGCAGCCGGTTTAAGCTCGTCGTCCGCCCTGGTTGTTGCTGTTGCTGAGGCGATAGCGCATATAAACGATATGGACCTTTCGCCGGAGCAGTTCGTGGAGCTATGTGGGCAGGGCGAGTGGTATGTAGGAACTCGCGGTGGCTCGGCTGATCACGCAGCAATGAAATTTGCTCAAATCGGAAGAGTTATAAATGTTGGTTTTATGCCTTTCCGAATGGTGGATACAATGCCCTTCCCTGCGGAGTATCTGTTCGTGGTATGCAATTCTCAGGTTAAAGCTCATAAAACTATGGGTGCTAAAGATGTTTTCAATCATAGGGTAGCATGTTATGCGATCGGGCGGGAGCTTTTCAAACAGTCATTTCCGCAATACGCATCGAAAATCGAGCACTTAAGGGATATAAATGTAAACAATCTAGGTGTAAATTACTCAGAACTGCTCAGTATGATCAAGAGACTACCGGATAGAATGACTCGGGAAGATGTTATTGTATCTTTATCGAAAGATTTCTGCGATGAATATCTAGGTTCTCATAAGCCTCAATCTGAAGGTTATCCGGTGAGAAGTGTTGTTATGTTTGGCCTTGCGGAATGTGAGAGAGGCCGGCATTGTGGGGAACTGCTGAGAAATGGCAACATAGAGGATTTCGGGAAGTTGATGAATATTTCCCATAACGGCGACCGAGTGGTGCGTTGGACTAGTCCAGAACAGGGTATTGACGGTGTAACTGATTATTCCGATGCCGCAATGGATGAACTGATCAAAAAGGCTGAGCAGATGGATACGGGTGCAGACCTGGTGATGCAGCCGGGAGCTTATCGATGCAGCACTCCTCATATAGATAGAATGGTCGATATTGCTCTTTCTGCCCCTAATGTATTAGGTGCTCAAATTCTTGGAGCAGGACTAGGCGGGTGCATTTTGGTGCTTATACCTCTAAATTTCGTGGATTCTTACGCTCAATTGGAACGGAAAATGATTCAAGAATATTATGATCCTATGGGCTTGGAACCCGAGATGTTTGCATGCAGACCAGTGGCGGGCAGCCGGGTTGTATTCTTTTAGACACGAAAGTTTGTCATCTTGACGTTTTGGTTATCATATGCTACTATATTTTTGGCGCTGCCGACTAGCTCAGTTGGGAGAGCGACTGACTCTGGATCAGTAGGTCCTAGGTTCGAGCCCTAGGTCGGCAGCCATTTTCTATTCTAAAAGACAACTCTTTACACAACCCTGCCCTATAAAATGGGCGGGGTTGCTGTTTATTTAGAGTGACCAGGCGAATAGATATTCGCCCATTTTTAGATCTATTAATAAATTGGCTCAATATCATCTCCCGACTGCACCAGTATGGTCCTGATCATATCGTTTCCAGTCTTATTGCATGAACTGATACCAGTGACACATATATAATTCCATGATGGATCAATAAGATTATCTTCTGTCATTAAACACTTAGCATTATTGCCGGAACCGTCATCAATACAGAACCAGTGTCCATTAGGATCCTTCTGAGTGATTTTGCCCCAAGTTTTCACAAGCAGACCTATGTTGTTCAAACCATTTACCTGCTTATAAGTCAGGATCCAATTGTCATCAGTATCTTTTTCAAGCAGCCACCCATATACACCCTGTTGATAACCAAACGTGCCGCCGCCTAAATTTCGAACGGTGATAGCAAGTGGGAAAATACTACCTGATCCGATGGCAATAACGTCTGTAGCTTGAATGCAGCGTTCACCATCGGAGTTTGTGAATGGAAATCCTGTGATGTCGACACGAGTTTCCGGTAAGAGACCATGTCCAGTTTTGTAAACGCGTATGCCGCTTGTGCGATTCTCAGTCTCTACGTAGAAGAAGTCACCAAAGGCACGTGATGTGATGACTCCTTTTAAGTAGATTGGTACGCTGCTAATAATACTCTTAGCCTCCCCGCAGGTGAGAGCTTCAAGTATACACTCATCAGCGCCAATGTCGACGAGGCCATATATAACCCTTGTCTCACCATCCATATCAGATGATGTAAGAACCGAAGGATCAGTTGAGCCCGCGTTGATACAGGGAGACGATGACTTCAAATGGTAATTTCCTGCGTTAACATCTACGAAATCAGGATCGAATGAGAAATCGCTGGAACCTGAAGCTACGCCAAAGTAGTTTGAGTCATTGTTATATACACAATTACTATAGACTGATGAGCCACTGCTATCGATATATATACCAATGCTATTATCAAAAACTATATTGTTGACAACTATGCATCTGTCTCCCTCTATTCCAAACTTAGAATAGTAGTCTCGGTTGCTTACCACCGTATTGTTCGAAATTCGGCAGTCTTGTCCACTAATCCCACCAGAGTTATCAATAACGCAGTTGCTACTGATAAATGAGTCCTTACCGCAAATAATTCCATGGCCTGAATTTCCGGAGACATAGCTGGCGGATATTATTCCGCTTGTCGTTTCTAGTCCATTGCCGGTGTTAGATTCGACACGGTTTCCTGTTGCTGTACCCTGGTCGAAAATGATTCCAGCTGTGGACCAGATTGATATATTATTGAAGTCCGTATGGCCTATGTTGAATCGTGCTGCGTTGTATGCAATAAAAGCATCTCCTCCCGTGCAACTGATTCCTCCACCAACTCCTCCAGCGTAATACGCATCTTCTGAGTACTGTGTTGGCCAAAGCAGTACTGGCTTTGCCTCATTATGCTCAACTATATTTTCAATTAAAAGAGGAGTTGCATCAGTGGTTGCTATTCCTCCACCTATTCCCCCAACTCCTTTACAAGAATACGTGTACGCAATGGCGGTATTGTAGGTGAATGTATTATTTGCNNTTTGCAATTACCGGAGATCCACCACTGCAATAGATACCTCCACCATAACCGCCGGATTGTGTTAAGCTTGCATCGGCAATATTTTGTGTGATGGTGTTATGCGTTATAACAGGATATCCTCCATTACTAAGTATCCCGCCTCCGTTGGAAGCCTTCCCATTTGTGATAATGAATCCGTCTAAATGTGTTAGGTCGGATGCGTTGTCTGCAATCGTCACAACACTTCCTGCGTAATCTCCGTTAATTGTAGTTCTAGATTCCGGATTGCGGCTCTCCTTAGAGGTTTCATTGCCGGTGAATCCGCCATATAGTGCGACTCCGGAAGGCAGTGTGATTCTTTCATGGAAAGTGCCTTCGCTTACCCATATCTCATCACCTGAGCTAACGGCACCGGTGGCTGCTGTAATGGTGGCCTTGGCTGTATCCCAAGTTAAACCATCGTTTAAGTCATTGCCGGTTGATTTAACATAGTACCTATTTTCTTGCCCTGGCACACTTACGGCATAAAGTGATAATCTTATTGTGCTCTCGCTCCAACCACTGCGAAAAGCTCTTGCCTTCAATATTGATCTGGCACTAATAGTAATCTTAGAGCCAGATGCAATAATTGGATCTGTTTCTGCAGGATCGCTCCCACTTGTTGTGTAATGAATGGCAGCATCAGGTGTGTCGCAAGTAACCGTGACATCTATCGGACTATCATAGAAGCCTCCATCGGGTTCGAACTTCGGCTCAGCAGGCTTTAGTACGAATTGGCCATCTATAACTGGGCTGGGATCAATACCAACTTTCCACGCTTTCACTTTTAATGTTATGCTGTCAGTAATCTGAATCTCACCACTGTCTGGCACAACAGCATCGGATTCGGTCGGATCAACCCCGTTCGTGGTGTAGTGCATTACAGCAAGCGGTGTAGAGCATTTTACTATTGCGGTCAGTGGACTGTAATATGTCCCGCCGCTGGGTATTACCTCTGGAGTGGCGACAGCGAAAGAAAATTCTGCAGCTCTTATTGCACTTGGGGTGCATCCCACCATAAATGCTCCAGCCTTGACTAGTGCATTGCTTGATAGTGTAATGGTAGAACCCGACTGGACGATCGGGTCATTTACGGTTGGGTCTAATCGATTTGTAGTGTAGTGGATTATAGCACCTGTTGTGCCGCATGTGATTGTGACATCGACGGGTGCATCGAAAACTCCGCCGTTCGGCGCAAATTCAGGTACTTCTAGAAAGTCCGGTGAATATTCATCTGCGCCAATGTCAATACATGTACCGACAACACGTGTCTCTCCATAAAAATCGGTTTCCAATGTGCCTTCCAAATTGATCGTTCCAGCATCTACACAGGGTGATGTAGCTGTCAGATGGTAATCTCCGTTGCTCCAATCAGAAAGGCCAGGATCTACTGACACATCAGTAGTACCTTGTGATATGCCCTTATAATTTAGTCCAGAGGGATTGTAGACATCGTTTGAGATTAAAACGGGACTACCGTATGCAATACCTGAGGTATTGAAAGCGATGATGTTATTTGACAGTACCGGAGAACACGACGCTATATAAATACCTCCGCCTGTCCCGCTCTGCAGTGTATTGCCTACTATAGTGTTACCGGTTATTATAGCTGAAGAGTAAGTATATATTCCGGCTCCACATCCTAAGCTGCCACTAGCTGAGTTGTTTGCAATAATATTTCCGGATACCACCACAGGTGCGGTTGTGTTTAAATAAATTCCTGCCCCTTGGCCATAGTAGTAGTATGCATTATTGGAAACTATTTTGTTATGACATATGATTGCCCCTTGCGACTGGCAATATACTCCTGCACCATAGCTAGCCTTGCCATTGCAAATTATAAATCCATCGAGGCGAGTTCCCGCATTCACGCCTTTCGACATAGTGACTACACTTCCCGCCGCGTTTCCGTCGAGGACTGTCTCATTTTGTCTCCAGTTTCTAGATTCCCAGTCTCCATCTTCTGCTGGAAATCCACCATATAGTTTTATTCCTGACTTTATGGTAATGCATCCCACATACGTACCGGCTGCAACCCAAACTTCTCCACCCGTTTTAGGCATTGCATTTATGGCTGCTTGAATAGTTTTTTTTGCTAAAGTCCACGTGGAACCATCATTAGCATCATCACCAGATGTGCTTACGCGAACTACAGTGACAACCGGTTCGGGGTAGCTGGTCCCGTCCGATTCATCCGCTCCTATATCTATTGTCCCCTCTACCGGAAGAACACGCGCCTGATTGTCTATATCCTCGTTGAGGATTCCTGGGGCATCATTCCATCCGGCATCTCTGCATAATGAATCCGGTTGAATATGAATCGCGTCAACTAGTTTAGGATCAACGGAAATATCACCTGTCCCAGGCGACAGACCGCTGTAGTTCGAGATAATACTTCCATAGATATTGTTATTTCGAAGGGTTACCAAGCTGGCGAGCCCACTAAATACTATGCCGTAGATATTATTAGAGACAATATTATTAGAGACAGAGACGGTTCCTGATGAAGTGCCGATAAAGATAGCAGTATTACTGTGAGTAATCGTATTGTTTGTTAATAACGGATTGGAATTGGCAGGAAGCATGTAAACTCCATATCCGTCGGTGCCGCCGCAATAAGAGATGGCATTGTTGACTACTATAGCTGATGAACTACTCAGATATATCCCTGCTGCGTAGGTATCGCCAGTACAATCAGTAATAATATTATTGCAGATCCAGGGAGAAGCATAATTGCAACTTATACCTGAACCGTTGTTTCCCTTTCCGTTAATTAGAGTAAAACCGTCAATACAGTGATCTTTAAAACCGCCATAGAATCTTATTACTGTGTTGCTATTCTGGGCGTCGATTATAGTTTCATTTTCACTGTAGTTTCTCTGATTTCTTTGTGTTTCGGTCTCATTAAAGCCGCCAAAAAGGTAGGCAAAAGGTTTTCCATTAAGTGATTCGTAATAAGTTCCCTGCGAGACCCAGACCTCACCACCGACACTTGAGGCTGCATCTATTGCCGATTGTATGCTTCGCTTCGCCAATTCCCAACTGGAGCCATCATTTTCATCATCGCCGGTGGGACTCACTCGTACTATGCTTGGTATATATGTAGAAGGAGGGGTGCCGTTATACTCATCTGCCCCAATGTCAACTACAGCTGAACCATCCAGTCCTGCAATTACGCGTGTTTCTCCATCGATGTCGGTCCATCCTTGCCCAACGGAAGCCGCATTACCTGCGTCTATACAAGGAGAACTAGCGAGCAAGTGAATTTGCCCATAGGTATNNAGAGTCAGACTGGCTTGACATTCCGGCAGAGTCATTATCAGCAATTGTGTTGTTGGTGATAGTAGCATTGCATGATGACGACTTTATTCCATAATTATTGCCTATTATTGAATTATTTGCTATTAACATTTTGCTGTACTGCGCATTTATACCTGTACTATGATTAGCTATCAATTTATTGTTCGTAATCGAAGAGGTGTTCGTATTACAACTATCAAGCCAAATGCCGTCTGCTGAGCAGTCTCTTAGCGTATTGTGCGATATAGTTACCGTTCCCTGATATACATATATAGCTGCTTGTGAGTCACTAATTGTGTTGTTATCAATTAAAGCAGAAGTTTTGTAACATTTTATAGTATAAAGGTACGTAATAGCGCGGAATGTATTATTGCATATACTTACTGACGAGGCGCTGCCGCAGTAAATACCGCTACCATTAGCACTAGTTCCTTTCTGGATAATGAAACCATCTACGGCTGCACCAGACGCAGTTGACGAGATAGTTACAACAGATCCAGCATAATTACCGTCAAGAACTGTTTGATTTATCTGCGGATTTCTGGATGTCCAAGTTCCACCGCTCGAAGGGAAGCCTCCGTAGAGTTTTACGCTTAATTTTAAGTTCAGACACTGCACATAATTACCTGCGGCAACCCATACCTCGTCGCCTGATATTGCAGCGTCAATACCTGCCTGTACTGTCAGCTTTGCATCGGCCCATGTCAATCCGGTGTTGCTATCGTTGCCGGTTTTTGTTACGTAAACAACCGTACATTGTGCCGGGGTTGTGGATAGTAAAAGCATTGCTACTGCCAGTAAAATGTACACTTTATCGCATAATTTCATCTATGAAGCCTCCCTGGGTTTTCCTTTCACTGTAAGTCCGAAAGGCATCATGTAGTATAGCTCAACAATTTACTATGTCAAGGTATATTTGTAATAGATTTACATGTGTTTTTTTATTGTAAATATATATTCACCTAATACTGAAAACTTTGGTTTAGAGCGAATGATTGAAGTACGTTCCAAATATGGAAGAGGTCTGGAGATAATGCGGAGAGGAAAAATCAGTTGGGGATGAGAGTTCGTTCTCCTGATATAGTGGTTAAGGTGCCGATAACTATAACTGTTGTTCCTTCTGCAGCAGTGGTTGTCCCCATCACCTTAATGCCTGATATCTTTTTGTATTGCGACAGATAATAACAATCAGCAAACTTTGCTGATATTATGCCTGTCACAGATACAACTTGTCCATTAGAATAAGCTTTAGCCTTATTTACAGTAAGATAGCTGCTAAATTTCTGTACAAGCGGTGTAGACCAATGTCCAAACTGATTTTCTGCTCTGATTAGAAAATACATGTCTTCGGAAAGCGGCAGATTATCCAGTAAAGCCTGCAGGTTACTTGTTGAGGTCCAGTTTACAATATCAGCGTTCTCTTTTGTAGATCCCACACCATATTGGTATGTAACAATCGGTGATTCTTGATCTAGTGATGCCCATGAAGCTGATATCGATCGGGATGATAAGTCGCTTACCGACAATGATTGAATTACGGGCCCAGCATTGTCTACTTTGACTCTGGCGAGATCAGGCGGTGAGTAGCTTCCATCTTTATTAATAGCAAAGATACTGAAGAATACATTGTTATAAGCCAGCCAATTAAATGAATCGAGTGTAATATGTTGAGTTGCTCCCGGTACGGCTTTTATACTTCCGGCAACTTTACCTGATTGAGGCGTAAGCGGGTGAGTTTTATTGTCATAACAGACTATAATTGAGTCCACCTGTAAATTCTGAGGGGTATCACATTGTAATACACACTGATTTGGCGATACAGCTACACTCGAATTTGTGGGAGAAACAAGTGGATCTAAGGGATCTGCTACCAATGATATCGAATCCACGCCAAAACCAGCCCCAAATGTCGGAGTAAACTGCACATAACAGAATGGGTACTGCTCGGATATTAGTACAAGCGCGGTTTTTTGTTCCCAGGCATCAGGGTTTGAGTTCGAAAAAAGAGTATAATCCATATTTTGATGGTTGAGGCTGGTCTTTTGCGGTGATAAGCTCCACATTTCTGCATATAATTTACCATTTGACGGGTAGCCTTGCTCGCATCTTTGATACCAACTCAGAATATAACGTCCTGGTGGAACGCAGAAAGGGGATGCGTTTTTTAAGGCGGCGTTTATGCCGAGAAGTCGAATGTATCTGGAATCGTTTAGTCCACCGTATGTGGAGAATGACGAGTTATCCTGACAGGTCCATATTGTTGGCGGGTTGCTTGGATTCGATATCTCGAAATCTGGATCAGGAATTCTGTTTGTATCTGCTGGAAAAGCATAGTTGTAGGCATCGTTCATACTCATCAATCTGATTTTGCCTGCATCTCTTAATGCAGCCATTTTGTCCATACAAGCTTTCAGCAAGTCCACTTGAACTTCACTGGTGTTTGTCCCGTTTGCGGGCTGCACCCCATGACAAGCAATGCTGTATATAGTACGGGGGCAATTTGCCACAAGATCTAGGGTTGCCAAAACATTGGCCATCGATGGAGGGCTAGATGGGTCATAATCTATTGACATATCCGAGCCTAGACCATATCTCTGATATATATTGCCTACCCGCCAGCCTACACCCAAATATGCTATGCATTGAGTATAATTGTTCTCTACTGCTTGCCAAATGGAATTTGATAGCTTTCCAAAGGTATCGAGCAATGCATTGTTTTGCCATGTTCCCGGCTCTATAAAGGTGTTGCACGAATATCCGGGTAATGCTTTCTCTATTGCAATTTTGCTATTAATCACTTCATTAATATAAGCTTGGTCGTTTTCCATAGCTTGATGATTTATGGAATGACTTGCTGCTTCTCCACCTGCGGTGTCAAGATAATCCTTGAGTTCATTGCAAGACAGGAAATCGCTATCTGTTGTGGAGAGATTGGAGATTATGGCCCAAGTTATTGGAATATGCTTCAGTTTTCCATATTGAAGAGCGCTCATCCCACCAAGCTCGCTATATGGTACACGCCAACTCCCTCTACAGTCGTCTTCTCTGAAAATTACGATTGGTCGATCATCTGAAAACGCCGGACGGGTGANNATTACGAGAGGTATCACTGCTATCAATATTAAGATATATTCGGCCTTTATAAGGGCCTTTAAAGGTCTTCTCATAATTCATCCATAGATAAGAATGTGATCTATAACATGCACAATCCATTATACCATCTTGATCGAGGTTTTCTGCAAGATAAAGATCGACGTAACAGTTCAGTATTCTGGGGATTGGTAATTTCGAGCGAGGTGTAGCAGAGTCGAGAAACTTGCCTCTTAGCATGGTGCAACAATAGACTACAATGGCCAGCGCTGGTCGTGCGAATGTGGTGGATTATTTGAAACGTCTAATCAACGACAACCTT
>DJHI01000041.1:0-3530 GCA_002431715.1 Armatimonadetes bacterium UBA5829 | reverse complement strand
GCGCCACTGACACCGGCTGCAAGCTGCTGTACCACCCAGCTCACTGTATTAGTGATTGCGTTATATTTGCCTCCGGATCTTTCGGCGCTGCCGACTACATATTTTGTATTTTCAGGAACATAGGCTGATATTAAAACACTACTTACTGTAGATGTGCCGGTATTCCAATAAGTCAATGTTATGTTTAGAACTTGATTCGATATGACATTTTGTTCCGGCGTATATAACTGTAATGATATTACATTCCTATTGAGCAGGATTTTACCTGAGTTAGGCTTCAGTGTTATCGCTGTGCCTGGAGTAATCTTATTTCCAGATTCATCCGTTGCATCGAAGTTGACTGTATATTTCTTGTTTATACTCTTATTTGCGTTTACAATAACAATTCCACCTAACGCACTAGAGTCACCAGCCTTATATTTCCTCATTCTGAAATAAGGACTGTTATCAACAGAGCTATCATCCCCATCTGGAATACCGAGCTTCTTTGTAATTGACAGATCTATATCGGGGTCGTCAACTCCGCTGGCACTACGTATAGCAGGGGCAAAACTTGTGTACTGATTGTAACAGAGCAAGTAGCTAGCCAGACAAAAAGTCATCCAGCCAGATTTTCCACTCTTGTCGTAAGCAGGATGCTCATCAGTATTCTGAAGGCTGATATAATAATGGATTCTCTTTTTGAATTGATCTGTTAGTTGGGAATTCCACTCTTTGATGATTTTTGCATCGNNACATTTCAGCCAATAGTCCGAATTGTATACATAGTCGTTCATTATGAACGAGCTTTCTCTGAAAAAGATATCAGGTGTATTGGCTGGGGTATTCGCTGAATAACCTGCAGATTCAGATAAAGAAGTTGTTGGTTGCCAGAGAGGATTAAAATAAACTTCCGCAATTCCACACCAAGTTTCTGAGCCATCTAGTAATCCAAGTGCGTTATTGACAACAGTTGTTAATCCTGCGGCTCTCAATTTAGGCACGACTGCATGTAGAAATTGCTGCACTTCCCATGTATATCTCCAGACTCCATCGCGATCAACACTTCCATTTAATACTCCGCAGTCATCTATGAAAACACCATCAGCACCGATTTTTTTTGCCTTGTCAATGACTGAGTTAGCCCATTTGTTTTGGTAATTAGAATCAGTGATTTTGGATATCCAAAATCTATCGGGATATCCACTTCCATTCAAATAAGTTGATATAAGTTGTCCCCAGGTACTGCTTGGAGATATATTACTAAACGTATCTGGATCGTTTGCCGCCTTTGGATTACTTTGAGGCCATAACCAGCTTGGATTACTGTCTGCAACATCTTGAACTCTGAATGGGCTGAGACTCCAAAAAGAATCCAAATCAGTATAGCAGGCTGTTGTTCCGGATTGATAGAGATAGACTTTAATATTGGGATTGAGTTTGCGCAACTGTGTCATTTGAACATAACTCTGGGCGTGACCGATTACTTCATCAGAAATTTCGGCAGCCAATCTTACAGGTGTATTGCTAGTATCCCAACCACAAAAGGCGGTATCAATGTTTCGATAGGTAGTAATTGGATCTTCCTGCGTAATGAAATCGGTTTCTCCACTTCGTCGTATCCATAATTTTGCCCCAGAAAGAAGTATCCCCGGTGTTTTATTTGCAGGTGAATTGTTTGCAACTGATATCTCTATGTAAGGACGTACAAATGTTACGCCTGACTCTTTTAAAGAGAAGGAAATATTATCAGCATGTCCACTCGACAAATCTACGCTGGTCGATTTATACAATTGAGTACTACTGCCGGAGACTTTATAAAACATACCGATTGCAACTGCTGGCTTGGGTGAGCTAAAGTTTGAGCTTATTATCCTATCGATATGAAAGACGAACTCATCTCCTGATTGAAAAGTAACAATTGGAGCATTAGTATTGGACTCAATATAAGTGTAAAGTTGAGCTAACAATGTTTTACCGGATGTGTTATTGATGCCGCAATACTGATAGCTGGTGTTTGATACCAGATATGCTGCTCCATTCCCTGTAAAATTTGTTGAGTTGACAAGGCGAAAAATGTAGCTGTCTTTATACTGGTAGTCGATGGCTGCTGTCCAACCATTCGCTACTGAAAGATTCTCCGAAGGTTCAATTCCAAGGTCGGCCAGACCTGATACTTTACTTCGAGTACAAATATCAAAGTCTCCAATACCCATTAGTAAATCTAAATTTGTCTGCGCGCAACAGCTTGATTCACATATAATAACAAGGTAAATAGAGATCATACACTGCAAGAGATTACGGATGCCAATGGGTACCATTTGCGCTACTGCCTCCTATCAATAAGTACTATTGACGCATATAGCTTCTTAGAAATAGCCTACTTCATCTAAACATTTCTACTATTTGGATGCGTGGATAGATGATTCTGTATTCGAGCAGAGTTTAGTCCTTCCACTCGATGAAATCATGCGATCCGTTATAGTTGATAATGCGCGCGGGTATGCCACCCAAAACTGCATTATCAGGGGCGCTTTTTGTGACTACTGCATTAGCGCCAATTGCGACATCGCTTCCTATCGTAATTTTGCCAAGAACTTTAGCACCTGCTCCTATATAGACACGGTCGCCTAATGTTGGGCATCCTTTGTTCTCGCCCCTGCCAGACCATCCTAATGTGACCTCTTGATGAATGTTGCATCTTTCACCCATCTTGACCTGGCCGGCGATGAAGATACATCCAAAATGCGATATCAATAAACCTTTCCCGATTTCTGCATCAGAATCAATATTTATGCCCGTGCACATCTGTATTGACTTGTGCCAGAACCAGCCAAAAACCTTTAAAACATAACGTATCATTCTATATTTACAATGATGTCTTACCCAATGACTGTAGCGATATTCAAGAATTGCCCAAGCGCCTTGTACCGTAAGAATATATCTCCACCAGGGTATGCCTGTGGCATCGGTAAAACGTTTTATATCTGCTTTAGCATTTTCAAACATTTTGTTTAGTTCCTTCGTTAAGGACAGTAAGCTTATTTTTAATCAGTCTGAAATGCCTTATTATTTTCCATCCGACCGAAAACGAAACTCTTTCTGGTAGAGTATATCGATTTCGGTAAATTAAACTTGAATCAGCACGTAGCCTATTTAAATCGCTGCTTATACCGTTGCGATCAAACTTACATACGACAATATTTATATGTTTCCATCGGGCACCTATGGCTAGAGATTGATGGACCCAATTCCAATCGGCCATAACTTTATAAGCGATATCAAATAATCCGGTGCGCTCAAACAATCCTCTAGAAACAAAAATTGATTGATGACATATGCCTTCGCCATATAGTCTAAAGCGAGTGGGTTTGGACATTGTTCTTATTAAGGTGAGTCTATTATATTCATCAATTCTTGCTGCATTGCCGTAATAGCAATCATACTCAGGATTATTCAAAATACAGTCTGCGGATTTTGTTAAAGTATCTTCGCTATAGAAGCAATCTCCTGTATTCATAAAGATCACATAATCTCCGGTAGCTAGTTTC
>DJHI01000038.1:6774-10544 GCA_002431715.1 Armatimonadetes bacterium UBA5829 | reverse complement strand
CGAATAACGATGTGACGATAAACACAGCCCACAACGCATAACGCGAAGCCCTAAACCTCTCATCCCCATAAGCAAGAGCTGCAATCAATACGGCGAGAATCGCAAATCCGGGCACAAGATACCTGCTCTGGTGTGTCAGTCCAAACCACGTCACAAGCAGCGCAAGGAAAAATAGCCCCAGGCCGANNGCAAAACAGGCAGCCCTATCAGGAATATCGGGCCGATAAAAAGCCCCGGAGTGTCATAAAACCTCTCTGAATAAAATGCCAGATTATATGGCAGCATCAGGAACGCCGTGATGTCGTGCCCCATGCCGAACTTGGCCTGCTGAGTCGCATAATTTGCGGCAAGGTTACTTGTCCAGTCCCTGCCTCCGAAGATCGAGTAGAAAAACGGGTAAACCGGGCTGCCCGTATAGACAAATGTCTTAATATACCAAGGCGAGCAGACCATAAGCGCAACCACAACGAAAAGCAAAGGCTTGGTGTATCGGGACTTCAGTCCCGATACCTGTCCGTCTATTACCAGCCAGGCAGCAATAAGAGGTATGACAATAAGCCCGGTCATCTTAGTCGACGCCGCGAAACCCGCGGCAAACGCGCAGGCTACAAGACTACCGCACTCGCGCCCGTCCAGATAATTCAGCAATAGATGAACCGCCAGCACCGTATAAAGAGCAGTTGCAAGGTCGATATAAGCTGTAGTTGCAAGCCACAGGAGAATCGGCATTCCGGCGAGCGCGATACCCGCCAGGGGAGCGGACTTTTCGCCAAAATGCTTCTTTGCAAGTGTTATAACCGAAGCGACCAATAATATTGCCGTCAGATAGGTGACCATCTTCGCCGCCGCCGGATACCCGAACTTCACCGGAAGAGTATATAAAGTCTCCATCAGCATCGGGAAGTTGGAGTGCGACATGAAGTCGATGTAATACATTCCACCGTGTTCGAGATAGAGCTTAGGGACGGAGAGGTGATATGCCAGAGAGTCCCAATCCGACATCGACGGAGGAGCCAGAGCCGGTATGAGAGCCGCAATAGCAATGATTGCAAGAAGAACAGTTGAGAGAAGAAAAGTCTTATCGCGAAAACGCGAAAGGGCGAAAGAGTGAAAAATTTTGTAGTTGCCTTTAATGATTGAAACAAGGCCAATGATGGCGAAGGCGGCATATATAATAATCAGCAGGGGTGATTTGAGCAGTTGAAGAGCTGATACGGCAAACCCGACCAGCGACAGCACTCCCAGGCCAAGCGAAATGTCCACCAGGAGCCTCTCGGCACCATCATCCGATTTGCCGCGCCATAAGCGCCCCGCAAGACGTCCCGCGCCTCCGGCAGCTAAAGTAAGCCCAACTAAAAAGATAATGGCGAATAAAGTATCCACGTTTCTCCTACGCTTTCGCCAAGGGAATTAGTTCGTTTGTGAGATTAGTCACCTGCCCGCCGGATATATCCAAATCGACTCTGCCGACCTGGCGAGCATAGAAACCGTGATGCAATATCCACGTTTGCCCAAGGTGCTCCTCGGCAACGGTGTGCGTGTGCCCACCGAGTATTATATCAATACCGGGAACAGACCCGGCAAGTTCACGGTCTCGATTTATACCGATATGAGTCAGAGCGACAACCATATCGGCCTTTTTACGCAATTCAGGGACAATTTCAGCCGCTGCATCTATGGGCTGAGCGAAATAATAATCAGAGACCTTCTTCACAAGCATCTTTTCAGTGATGCAGGGAACTGTGAGCCCGAAAACAGCAATCCTGACGCCGCCGCGTTCTATTACTATATGTGATGGAATTCTGCACTCCCTTGAGGCTTTTGATGGGCGGATATTGGCGCTCAGCACGGGGAAGTGGGCTCGCGAGGTCTTGCAATCGACACCTATCGCCATAAAATGGAATTCTCTGTTGCCCATGCAAAGAGCATCATACGGGACAGAATTCATTAAATCCAGCGCCGGCTCACCGCCCGGCCGCCAGTAAATATTGCCCGACCATATGGCATCCCCCGAATCCAGCCATAAGCTCATCGGATTTTCGGATTTCAGGTGATGCAGTCTTTCGGCAAGCTCGCCGGTGAGCTTGTTGTGCATGTCGGAGGTGTGAAAGAGGGTAATTTGCGCCATCAGGCGACAGCCTCCGGGCCTTTCTTCTGCTCATCTTCAACTGACAACTCATCAAGAAAACTTCGGACGGCATCGTCCCACTCGCCTCGAGCTTTTAATATGGTCTCGATAGCTTCGCGCACTGCGCCCCTGCCTCCGCGAAGCGTGGTAATGGCATCCGCACGCACTTTTAGCTCATCGGCTGCATTGGCAACTGCAAAGCAAAAGCCCGCCTGCTCGAAAGCGGGAAGATCATTGAGATCATCGCCTATATAGGCAATCTCTTCACGCTCCAGCCCGTAGTGCCCGGCCAACTCTCTGATAGCCGTGGACTTATAGCGGGAGCTTTGAACGACATCCTCGACTCCCAGCATTCGCGCTCTCTTGCTCACGGACTCGGAGTTGTTCCCCGTCACCCAAGCGATTCGCAGACCGTAATTCATTGCAACACGAATGCCGAGGCCGTCGTAGACACTAAAAGATTTGATCTGTTCGCTGCCGTGGAAGACCATGTCTCCATTGGTGAGGGTTCCGTCGACATCCATCGCCAGGAGCTTGATACGACTAAGACGCTCTTTCATTANNGCCGCAACCAGATCCTTGAGCATCAGTATCCCGACAGGTTTTCCGTCGACCACTACAGGCATCTCGCCTATCTGCTTGCGAGCACCCTTGCCGGGCCCTTCCATCAGACGGAGACCCTCTGTCGCCAGTTTATCAGGATCGACCGTTCTCGGATTATGGATCATAATCTCCCCGACCCGCTTATTGAGAGCGTTTTCGTCTTCCAGTAGAGCGTGTCTGACATCTCCATCGGTGATTATCCCGACAAGTGCCCCATTATCGTCTATAATACACGCCGCGCCTGCTCCAGCTTTGGTTATGGCAAAGAGCACATCGCGGAGTATCACATCCATCTTTGCCATGGCCAGATCGTCGCCGGTGCGCATCACATCGCTCACCCTCAACAAGAGCTTGCGCCCCAATGCGCCGCCTGGGTGGAAAAGCGCATAATCTTCCTTTGTAAAGTGCCTGGCCTCCATTACGGCCAGAGCGAGGGCATCGCCCAAAGCAAGCTGAACGGCTGTGCTGGTGGTGGGAGCAAGGCCCAGCGGGCATGCCTCGGATTCGACTGTCGTATCCAGGACAAGAGTGGAATAGGCGCCCAGTGTAGACTCTGCCCTGCCGACCATCGCGATCATTTTCGCTCCGATCCGGCCTATCGCGGGCAGTATATGGACGATTTCGTCCGACTCGCCGCTATTTGAAAGAGCGAGCACCACATCATCGGCGGTTACCATTCCAAGGTCGCCGTGAATACCCTCAGCGGGATGCAGGAAAAATGACGCCGTGCCGGTGCTGGAGAATGTGCCCGCAAGCTTGCGGCCTATAGCGCCGGACTTGCCCATACCAGTTACGACCAGCCTCCCTGTGCACTTTAGAATCATCTCGACAGCCTCAGCGAAAGTGCCGTCCAGGCGGTCGCAGAGCTTCAATATAGCCTCGCCTTCGCTTCGTAATGTCGCGTCAGCGCGTGCGATGGCGTTTTTTTTGTCTTGTTCGTCAAAAACTATCGGGTTCATTACTTCCCTCCGACCGCAATTATAGCAGAGACCATCGACCCTTACAATGGTGTTCAGTTCTGCAGGAGTTATTTGGGGCT
>DJHI01000038.1:2421-6707 GCA_002431715.1 Armatimonadetes bacterium UBA5829 | reverse complement strand
TGGGGCCCGCGGCCCCAGCGGGAAAAGCGATTGTTTACTACCGACAGCTTCCAATTTTGTGAACAATCGCTTTTTAGCAAGGGCGGAGGCCCTTGATGGGAGTCTGAGGGTAAAACCCTCAGACTATACCCGCAAAACCGAACTCTTTCGAGGGTTGTGAGGACGCTATCCTTCAAATCCTTATGCTATACTTAAAACGATGAATGATAAGACAAGCATCAACAGAGCAAAACTCGATAGCGCGGCGCAACTGCTGGAAGAAGGCCTTAAGCGGAGACTATACCCCGGGGCGGTGCTTTATGTGTCGCTGCGGCGTAAAACAGCGCTCACAAAGTGCGTCGGGCATACGGACTTTTCTCGAAAAACAGCCGTGACCGCAAGAACTATCTTCGATCTCGCATCGCTCACCAAACCGCTGGCCACCGCGCCCGCCATTTTGTTATTGCACCAGGACGGCCTGATTGACCTTGATCAGAGCATCACCGATTTCTTCCCGAATCGAAATCTGCCCCACCTGAGTACGGTTACTCTGCGCCACCTTCTAACCCACACTTCGGGCCTGCCGCCTTGGCGCGATCTATACTCTAAAGGCCAAACCAGAGACCAGGCCATTGACGAACTGTTTACCATAATCCCTGAGCACGACCCCGGGACCGACTATGCCTATAGCTGCCTGGGATATATCATGCTTGGGCTCGTGGTTGAGGTGGTAAGCGGGCAGAACCTGGATGAGTTCACTCGTCAGAGGCTGTTCGAGCCTATGGGAATGCACAGCACTACGTTCAATCCGCTTTTGGTCGAGCCGGATACGAACCTTTTCGCCGCGACAGGCACCTCTGCATTGCGAAAAAGGAAGCTTATAGGTGAAGTGCATGATGAAAATGCTTTCGTTATGGGCGGGGTGAGCGGAAACGCCGGATTGTTTTCAAACATTAACGACATCGTGGTTTTCTGCCATAGTGTCATAAACCCACACGAATCCGGCACAAACTCGCCATTGGAATATTCAACTCTTAAGATTATGTTAACGAATTCCATTCCAGAAAAAATAGGCATGCAGTCCATCGGATGGTTTATGGCTGGGAATTCGATGCTACCAATCGACTTTGTGTCCAAAACCGCCATCGGACACACTGGCTTCACAGGTACCGCGATCATAATCGACCCCGAATATGAGCTTGTAATAGTCCTGCTTTCTAATATAGTCTGCCAAGATGACGACGGCGGCGAGTTCAGAAAGCTTCGAAGAAATATCCTAAATGCAGCAGTCCGCGCTATTGTGTGATGAGAATAACTTTTTGTGCTTATTTTTTGTTTTAGTATTGACATAGCGGGTTGAAGTGATTATACTGAGTCCAGATGAGTTATCGCCTTAAGGCAAATACTACGACGAGGTAAGCATAAAATATGGAAAACGTACTCAAGAAGGATGAGACCGGAGCTGGTAAACCGCTGGTGCTGGTGATAGATGACGAAGAGAACGTTTGCGAACTTATTACACTTTACTTTGAGAAAGCAGGATATGAAGTCATCTGCACAGGCGATGGCAACGAAGGAATCGACATGGTTCGCTCGCAGAAGCCCGATCTCGTGATTCTTGACCTCATGCTTCCTGGTATCGACGGACTCGATGTCTGCAAGGAGATTCGCAAGACAAGCAATGTCCCTCTCATTATGCTCAGCGCGAGAGTAGACGAAGTCGACCGTGTTCTCGGTTTGGAGATAGGCGCAGACGATTATGTGACAAAACCGTTCTCCCCGAGAGAACTTTTAGCCCGCGTGAAAGCGGTCCTCCGCAGAGCGGCTTATGTTCCCAGCCCTGATGAGCAGCAGGTTCTTAATATGCCGGGCCTGTCTGTAAGCAGGATTTCAAGAGAAGTTATAGTCGGCGAGCAGAGAATAGACCTTACTCCCAAGGAGTTCGATCTGCTTTGGTATCTGGCCTCCAATAGAAACCGTGTGTTTACCCGTGAGCAGCTTCTGGAGCAGGTTTGGGCATACCAGGAGTTCTACGGCGACGAGAGAACAGTCGACCAGCATATCAAGAGACTCCGCAGAAAGATCGAGATCAACGGCAGCCCGTGCAGAATCACGACCATCTGGGGCGTCGGCTACAAATTCGAGATCAGAGAGCCTGTACCCGCTCTGTAGGGTTTGGTTAAACTATAAACAAAAAGGAGCCGGACTATCGGCTCCTTTTTTATATACAACCAACTGTTATTTTACTAAAACGCTATTTTGTAAAATAACAATCAGTTTTTTATGCTCTTATTTTAATCAAATGAAATAAGGAACAATTTTCCTGTTTGTTGTTTTAGAAAATCATTATATGATAAAATAAGGCATCCTTGGAGGTGCATATGCGAGCAGGTCGCTACGTTCAACAAATAGGAGGTTATAAGGCATTTATTCCTGCCCCATTGCCTCCTGCTCCTCCCGTTGCGATGGATTCAGAACTGAGCCGACTTCTTTCTGATGCAGACCGTGCATTAGGCCGTCTGGATGGAGCAGCCTCCATACTTCCAAATCCTGATCTATTTGTTGCTATGTACGTCAGGCAAGAAGCTGTGCTTAGTTCGCAAATTGAGGGAACACAAAGCACGCTCGAAGACATTCTCGAGTTCGAAATAGATAAGAGAGGTCGTGAGCATACTAAAGATATCGATGAAGTCGTTAATTACATCAGCGCGATGCACTATGGTTTGGCTAGGTTGGATTCGCTTCCTCTATCTTTGCGTCTGATACGCGAAATACACAAAACACTTTTAGAAGGGGTTCGTGGAGGAAATCGCACGCCGGGGGAATTTCGTACCAGCCAGAACTGGATCGGGCCAGGTGATTGCACCCTTGATAAAGCAACGTTTGTTCCGCCTCCGGTGCATGAAATGCATCAGGCATTAGACAATTTTGAGAGTTTCCTGCGTAACACTGACACTCTTCCTGTGCTTGTGCATTGTGGAATTGCGCATGCACATTTTGAAACCATCCATCCATTCCTTGATGGAAATGGTCGTGTCGGCAGATTATTAATCACATTTTTATTGTGCCAGCAGAAAATTCTTCAAAGTCCATTATTATACCTCAGTCATTATCTCAAAACTCATAGAGCAACTTATTACGATCGACTTATGGCTATACGCAATGAAGGTGATTGGGAAGGCTGGCTTAAATTCTTTCTGAGGGGAATTTATGAAGTGAGCCAAGCCGCTACCTCAACTGCTCGATCAATAACAGATATGCGGGAAAAACACCGTCACATCATTGCAGATATATCTTCCAACAATTATGGCCTGCAATTGGTCGATCATTTATTCCAGCAGCCGGTTGTTAATGTTCGATATGCCCAGGGCAAATTAGGCTGTGCATATGTAACTGCGAACAGGCTGCTCGAGCAATTTGTTGAGATGGGATTACTGATCGAGACAACAGGTGGACAAAGAAATCGTACGTTCCGATATGAGCCTTACCTGGCTCTTTTTGAGACCTGAATCTACTCCTACTCTCGGTGGCGATTTCCGAATCCTGACCCTGAAAGAATGGACTAAAGTTTTAGCTGGCTGTGAGCCACCCAAGGCCGCGCTTCGTTACCAATGCGTGAGCTTCCTGCGATCATCAGTGAACCATCTGGATCAAATGCTACGGCCACATCACGAAGCATTCCTGGAGAATATACAGCTTTTTCCGACCAGGTGATTCCGCCATCTCGGCTCAATGTAACCCATACTTCACTGTTATCATGTTCAGTACCGACTGATTGCACAATAGCCAGTGTCCCTTCAAATGCTGCGATATCCAGTCGCGTAGCGACTCTATAGGGCTTACAAACATCCATGGGCTCGACTATTAGTGGTTCCGGCAATTCGGATTTCGGTACCCAGTGATGATGACCGGGGCAGTAGGCCCAGGTTTGGCCGCCGTCATCACTCCATGTCAGGCAAACTCTCTGCACCATTTCACCTTCGAGAACATTGGGATCATGCATTGCAACAGAATGATTCCAGTCCGGTAAATATCTTCCCGGAACCTCTGTAACAGTCCATTTTCCGACATTCTCTCGCCAAATCATATAAATTCTGTTTCCGACCACAGCGCCTGCACAATCATAAACTTCACCATCAGCCCAATATGGTGAATTTAGCCATCGCCAGGTGAGGCCGCCATCAGAACTGCGAAGTAGGTCTATTCTATAGCCGGCCATCGCGTCCATGAATTGCGAAGGATAGGTCAGGTAAAGGTCTTTCTCGGAGCTAAATAGAAATCCTCGAGAGATATGGCCCATTCTAAAC
>DJHI01000038.1:0-2375 GCA_002431715.1 Armatimonadetes bacterium UBA5829 | reverse complement strand
TTGGATGTATACAAATCCATATGACCTGCAAATTGATGCGTCAGGAAGGCCAGCTTATCTCCCAAGACGCAGCAGTTCATAAGGGAGAGTCCATTTGTGTAGTCACGCATAGAGTCTCGTCCCGTAGGCAGTTCCAGCCTTCGTGGTTCCGACCAACTTTTACCATCCTTGCTTTCCGATATCCAATACCACCACGGACCGTCATAAGGCTCCCACGGCATTCCATCTTGCCACAACAGCACCCATCGATCTTTGAAATAAGCCAGCGTGGGATGTGTAGTATGAATCTTTGTCGGCTTATCAATTACAACCCTGTAATCTTCAGGCAAGGCAAAATCTTTCAGATGTTTCTCAACCATATCAGCCATCTCCTTTTTCAGCCGTTGTCGCGCATCGTGCAGCCGTCGTTTAATCGTCCCTTGTGGAACTTCCAACAGGTTTGCGCATTCAGCAATCGAGTAGCCCTCCATATAAAAAAGCGTGACTACATCTGCCTGCATCGGACTAAGTGCAGTTAGCGCGTCACGAATGTGTTCCGCCAGGACATCGGGTTTTGATTGCAGTGATACCACCTCAGCTTCCGGGAATGGCAGCTCATGTGATGCATTGCGGAATCTCGCACGGCGCAGGCGCTTGGCCTGATTCCGCGCAATTCCGCATACCCAGGGACCAAAACGGCAGCCGTCATCAAGGGAATCCAGATGTCTATGTGCTGCAATGAAGCTCTCCTGAAGCACGTCAAGAGCGGCCTCCCTGTCTGCAATTATCGCGAAGGCCGTTGCATAGACAGCTCGTTGGTATCGCTTTACAAGCTCATCGAATGTCTTCGAATCACCTGTTATGGCAGCTTCCACTAATCTGACGTCGCTGATTTTCTGAGTCATATTCCTCTCACTTATGTGCGCAGTCTTTAGGCTTACATAAAGTAATCGCTTTTGCACACTGAAAAGGTTCGGATGGATTTGGAAATGTAATCTATTATATAGCGTGGGGGTATTCTAATTCATGCAGCAAGTAAAGGCCAGGATCGGAATCGCCACCGTAAAACAAGCAAGGGTCAGGATTCGGAAATCCTGACCCAGAAATCATTCTTATCTAAGCTCTCCGCTTTCTACTCTCAGCTTTCCACCTGCACCGGCTCCTGATACTGGCCCATTCCCCGGAATTTCTTATAACGCTCGTCCAGCAGCTTGGGAGTTTTGAGCTTTTCAAGCTGATCGAGGTGCTTAAGGATAGCCGTCTTCACATTGCGGGCGGCGATGTCCACGTTTCTATGCGCGCCTCCGGGAGGCTCGGCGATGATCTCGTCTATAACACCCAATTCGAGTGCATCGGAGCTGGTGATTTTTAGAGCCTCAGCCATCTCCTTGTGCTTTGTGGGGTCTCGCCAGAGAATTGCCGCGCAGCTCTCCGGTGGGATAACGGAATAAACCGCATGCTCCAACATAAGGACCCTGTCAGCTACGGCAATACCCAGCGCGCCGCCGCTTCCACCTTCACCAAGAACGACGGAGATGATAGGTGTCTCGATGGTAGACATCTCCATAAGGTTTCTAGCGATTGCCTCGCTGATGCCTCTCTCTTCTGCGCCTACGCTGCAATCCGCGGCGGGCGTATCGACCAGGCAGATCACAGGCCGCTTAAACTTTTCAGCCAGCCTCATCAGCCTTAGGGCTTTACGGTAACCTTCGGGCTTGGCGCTGCCGAAATTGCGATACTGGCGGTCTTTGAGGTCCCGCCCTTTCTGCTGACCGACGAACATAACCTCTCTATCATCCAGTGTGGCTACTCCGCCGACCATCGCATGGTCGTCGGCGAAGAGTCTGTCGCCTGAAAGCTCGATATAGTCATCGAACATCACCCGCACGTAGTCGAGTGTATAAGGCCGCTTGGGATGGCGCGCAAGGAGCACCCTGTCCCAGGTGGTAAGGNNTTTGCAAATATCTCCGTCAGAAGCCTGTCGCGGTCTTGTTCGAGGACGGCGATGTCATTGGATCTATCTTCTCCGCGCTCCATTGTGAGTCTTTTTATCTCAGCGATCTGGTTGTCCAGTTCGGCTATGGGTTTTTCAAAGTCGAGTATGTTCCATTCACTAGGCGGCATCTTCATTCTCCTTAAAGCCGCAGAACTGCAGCACCTTGATCAGTGTGGATTTAAGCTCCCTGCGTGGGACTATCCGGTCGATCATGCCGTGCTCCAACTGGAACTCGGATGTCTGGAAATTATCCGGCCTATGTATGACACCTGCCTGCTGAGCGACTCGCGCGCCGGCAAAGCCTACTAAAGCTCCCGGTTCGGCAAAAATAAAGTCACCGACTGAGGCATAGCTGGCATGAACGCCTGCCGTGGTCGGGTCGGTGAAGACTACTATATAC
>DJHI01000049.1:5272-6162 GCA_002431715.1 Armatimonadetes bacterium UBA5829 | reverse complement strand
CCCGCCCTGATCTCTTGAATGTCAAGACCGGCATCAATACGACCGAGATATACCGCGCCAGCAGGCTCGTGAGCGACGTTACGGGTCTCTCCGTCCAGGTCAATAAGGCGATTGTCGGCGCAAACGCATTTGCCCATGAAGCCGGTATACACCAGCATGGCGTCCTGCAGGAGAAGCGAACTTATGAGATCATGGACGCCCAGGCTATTGGTCTGGCCGAAAGCAAGCTGGTTTTGGGCAAGCATTCCGGTCGGCATGCATTTGAGGGCAAGTTAAAGTCTTTGGGGTTTAACTTAAACAAAGCTGAACTCGATAAAGCCTTTGAGCGCTTTAAGGCTCTGGCGGATAAGAAAAAAGAACTCTTCGATGAGGACCTGGAGACCATAGTCGCAGATGAAGTCCAAGCGATTCCGGCGAAGTATAAGCTTGCCTATATGAACGTGATGACCAGTCTCGACGGCATCCCGACAGCCACCATCCGGCTAAAGACGGATGACGGCGAGATCATTGAGGCCGGAGTAGGCGTCGGGTCGGTCGATGCTGTTTACAAAACAATAGATAAGATGGTCGACGCTCAATATCGCCTGGCCGATTTTAACATCAAGTCGGTCACGGGCGGCACGGATGCTTTAGGTGAGGTCACCGTGAAGCTTGAAGCCAGAAATAGCGAGGTCTATACGGGCCGCGGCGCATCTCTAGACATAGTAGAGGCCAGCGCAAAGGCATATCTGAATGCAGTGAATAAGCTTGTCTACTACGAAGAAAAGCGCGGCAACGGCGGCAAGCCCAAGGACAAAGCGGTCCTTTAATTTCAGATTGAGTATTTTTTAGTTTGTATTTGGGATGATGGTCAATAGAGCCAGGGCAGTCATAATAGAAAACTCGAAAGT
>DJHI01000049.1:5092-5242 GCA_002431715.1 Armatimonadetes bacterium UBA5829 | reverse complement strand
AGATGGGCGTGAATATTATTCATTCCCAGGCGGCGGAATCGAACATGGAGAGACGCCGGAGCAGGCTTGCACAAGAGAAGTTTTTGAAGAGACCGGTCTGAAGTCTGAGATTATTTCATTTTTCGCAGAAAACGATTTCAACGGCCAGAA
>DJHI01000049.1:0-5011 GCA_002431715.1 Armatimonadetes bacterium UBA5829 | reverse complement strand
AACGGCCAGAAAGAGGCTTTTTATCTTGTAAAGAAACTATCGGGGGAGATCAGGCTGGGCGGCCCTGAACTCGACAGGCAGTGCGATAACAATTTTTACGAACCTATGTGGGTCTCGATAGATCAACTGGCTGATCTTCCGGTAATGCCAAAGCATGTGGCTGAAAAAATAGTTAAGTAGAGCTGATATACATAACCTGTCAACTCAAAACCGACAACCAAAAACTGAGGTTAATATATGAAACAGACAATTACACAAAAAATCCTGGCCGCTCATGCGGGCAAAGAACATGTCGAACCTGGAGAGCTGATAAACGCAAGGCTCGATTTGGTTCTTGGAAACGACATCACTGCTCCGATTGCCATAAAAGAATTCGAGAAGATAGGTGCTCCGACCGTGTTCGACAAAGACCGCGTCGCGCTCGT
This sequence comes from Armatimonadetes bacterium UBA5829, assembly GCA_002431715.1. Lineage (GTDB taxonomy): Bacteria > Armatimonadota > UBA5829 > UBA5829 > UBA5829 > UBA5829. The sequence goes on along the minus strand of DJHI01000049.1, from coordinate 4,586 downwards.
GCCGGATCATTCGACTCCGAATAAAGACATAAAGAGCGCTGAGCTTGTAAAAATAATGCGCGAGTTCGCGAAGAAGCATAATATCACCAACTTCTTTGAGATCGGCAAGATGGGTGTCGAGCATACTCTGGTGCCGGATACCGGCCTTGTCGGCCCAGGCGATGCAGTGATAGGTGCGGATTCTCATACCTGCACATACGGCGCGCTCGGCGCATTCTCGACGGGTGTCGGCTCGACAGACCTCGCTTACGCCATGGCGATGGGTGAGACATGGTTCAAAGTTCCCGAGCAGATCAAGTTCGTCTACTACGGCAAAATGCCCAAATGGGTCAGCGGCAAAGACCTGATCCTCTATACCATCGGCAAGATCGGCGTCGACGGCGCGCTCTACTGCTCTATGGAGTTTACAGGCGAGGCTATCCGCAATCTTGAAATGGCCGGTCGGTTCACGATGTGCAATATGGCAATCGAGGCCGGCGGCAAGAACGGCATAATCGAGCCTGACGAGATCACAATGGATTATATAAAAGGCCGTCTGCAGCGCGACTATAAGGTCTATAAGAGCGATCCTGATGCGGTCTATAAAGACGTCATCGAAATTGACGTCAGCAAGCTGGAGCCTATAGTGAGCTTTCCGCACCTGCCTGAGAACGCCAAGCCGATCAGCGAGTCCACGCACATAACGATCGACCAGTCAGTAATAGGCTCGTGCACGAATGGGCGGATTGAAGACCTCAGAATCGCCGCGAGAATTCTCAAGGGTCGAAAGGTTCACCCGAATGTTCGACTGATCGTGATTCCCGCGACCCAGGAGATTTATCTGCAGGCGATCAAAGAAGGGCTCACTGAAATCTTCGTCGAAGCGGGTGGGGCGGTTTCGACGCCGACCTGCGGCCCGTGCCTCGGCGGTCATATGGGCGTTTTGGCGGCCGGAGAGAGGTCTGTTGCTACAACAAACCGTAACTTCGTCGGTCGAATGGGCCACACCAAGTCCGAAGTCTATCTTGCCAGCCCTGCAATCGCAGCGGCATCGGCGGTTCTCGGCAGACTCGGCAGCCCGGAAGAATTAAAATAGGTGATAGGTATTGGGTTTTGGGTGATGGGGATCCAACACCTAACACCCAAAAACCCAAACAAGAGGATATACGAATGATAAAAGGCAAAGTTCATAAATACGGTTCCAACGTCGATACGGACGTTATTATTCCGGCAAGATATCTCAATACAACCGATCCTGCCGAGTTGGCATCTCACTGCATGGAGGATATCGATACCGATTTTACTAAAAAGGTCAAACCGGGCGATATCATAGTAGCGGACGATAACTTCGGCTGCGGTTCGAGCCGCGAGCATGCTCCCATTTCGATAAAGGCGAGTGGTGTATCGGCTGTTATAGCCAACACATTCGCAAGAATTTTCTATCGCAACGCTCTAAATACCGGCCTGCCGATCTTGGAGTGCCCTGAGGCCGTGGCAGGTATTTCAAATGGCGATGAAGTCGAGATCGACCTGGGTTCCGGCAAGATAACCAATGTCACAACCGGAAAAAACTACCAGGCCAAACCCTTCCCGCCATTCATGCGCGAACTGATCGAAGTCGGCGGCCTGGTCAAATACGCCCAGGCAAAACTTGCGAAGTAGTTTTAGTTAATCTACAACCGGAACAAGGAGCAACAATTGCCCAGAATACAGATATACGATACAACGCTGCGGGATGGAATGCAGAGTGAGCGTGTTAACTTTTCCGTTGAGGATAAGCTCAAGATCGCGCGCAAGCTCGATGCCTTTGGTGTTGCCTACATTGAGGGCGGTTGGCCCGGCTCCAATCCCACCGATACCGAGTTCTTTGCCCGCGCTCGCGATATAGAGTTCAAAAATGCCAAGCTGGCCGCCTTTGCGAGCACTCGCAGAGCCAAGTTTGCGGCTTGTGACGACCCGCTGCTGATAAAGCTGGTGGAGGCGCAGACTCCTGTCGTCACGATTTTCGGCAAAGCCTGGGATCTTCATGTCCGCGACGTCTTTCGAGTCACAACCGAGCAGAACCTCGAGATGATCTTCGACAGCGTCAAATTCCTGGTCGATCAGGGCAAAGAAGTGATTTTCGACGCCGAGCACTTTTTCGATGGTTTCAAGAGCGATCCCGAATACGCCCTGGAAACTCTCAAGCGCGCAGAGGAGGCCGGAGCGTCGTGCGTGTGTTTGTGTGAGACCAATGGCGGCTCGCTGCCCTCTGAAATATATGATATAACCTCAAAGGCGGTTGGGCATGTGGGAATCGGGGTTGGAATCCATGCCCACAACGATTCCGGGGTTGCGGTTGCCGACTCGATAGCCGCCGTCCAGGCGGGAGCGGTTCAGGTTCAGGGGACAATGAACGGCCTCGGCGAGCGATGTGGCAACGCCAATCTAATGAGCATCTTGCCTATTCTCGAGTTCAAGATGGGCATGAGCTGTCTGCCTGACGGTTCGATGTCCAGCCTTACGGAGCTTTCCAGATATATCGATGAAGTCGCTAACCTCGTTCCCGATGATCGCATGCCGTATGTCGGCCTGAGCGCATTTACTCACAAGGCCGGTGTGCATGCCGATGCGGTCGCCAAGAACCCTCATACCTATGAGCATATGGACCCTACGCTCGTTGGCAATGACCGGCGGATCACTGTGTCGAGCTATGCAGGCGCAAGCAATGTGGTTCATAAGGCGAAGAAATATGATGTCGACCTGACCAAGCAGTCGCCTGAGATAAAAGAAGTGCTCGGGCAGGTTACAAATATGGAGCACGATGGCTACGCATTCGAAGAAGCCGAGGCAAGCTTCGAACTCCTCTTAAAGAAGTCATTGGGTATGTATAGAAAGCTCTTCGATCTGAAGGGCTTCAGAGTCATAATCGAAAAGCGCGGCCCGAATGCCGAGGCTATCACCGAAGCGACGTTGAAAGTCGCGGTAGACGGCCAGGAGGCATTTACTGTCGCCGAGGGCGACGGCCCTGTGCACGCTCTCGATAACGCTCTGCGCCTCGCGCTGATNNAAGAGCTTGCCAAGATCAAACTGACCGACTTCAAGGTCCGCGTTATCAACACTCGCGCCGCTACAGCCGCCAAGGTTCGAACTCTCATCGAGACCCGCGACTCGACCGAGGTCTGGAGCACAGTAGGCGTTTCGGAGAACATAATCGAGGCAAGCTGGCGTGCTCTAGCAGATGGCGTCGAGTATGGATTGCTCAAGCACGTTAAGAGCCCGTAGTAAAGCGTCACAATGAGCAATATTACTTATTGGTTCTGTTAAGGAGCGGCAAGAATGGACTTCTGGATTTCAGTGTGGTCTTCAATTATGCGGTCCTTGACTCCTGCTGTTATAGCAGCGGTCATCTTGGGACTGGTCCGTTATGTATTTAGAAGTTTGTTTGATCGGCACTTGGATTTTAAGTTTAACTCAAAGCTCAAGAAGTTTGAGGCTGAAATAAATCGCTCGCTTCGTGAACATGAAATACGCTTTTCAGAACTACATAAAAAACGCGCTGAAGTTATTGCACAGCTTTATATTAGGTTACGCCGCGTCGAGTCTGATTTCTTGTTTCTAAATCGACATATTATATCAGAGCAGGATCCACCGGAGCAGGATATTTGTAAATCATTTAACTGCCATTCTGCAGAATTTAATGATTTCTTTAGAGACAATCGTATATTTCTTGATGAAGCACTAAGTGAGCAGATTGATAAATTTTATTCTGCTTTGGGAGATGGTGCTGGGAATTACAGCTATTGGAAGTCAGCGAGAACTGATGATAAATCTGATTCATATATGCGTATTCACAATGAAGTAATACCTAAGTTGAACGATATCCGCCAAGGAATAGAGACAAGATTTCGTAAGTTGCTCGGTGTTGATAGTGATCTTCTATTGTAGCAATGCTCGGATCTATATTTTTGTTGTTTTTGGATGCCATTGTCCCGAAATGGAGGTTTTTAATATCGCAGCAAAAAATCTGATTGTTGTTACATGAGGTTTAAAGCAGATTCCTCACATTCGTTCAGAATGACGGTTATTATGTAACTCATAACCTTAAACTCGCAACCATAATGAAGGTAATCATAGCAGATCAAGCCGGAGTATGCTTCGGTGTAAAAAGAGCGTTGGATTTAGTGAACGATGAGGCCGAGAAAGGCGGAGAAATAGCCACTCTTGGCCCTCTTATTCACAACCCTCAGGTAGTGCGCGGCCTCGAGCATAAAGGCGTTCGAGTGGTTAAAGGTGTCTCCGAGGTCGAGCATGGAACTATAGTAATGCCTTCTCACGGAGTCCCTCGCGATGTAATGAAGTCGGCTGCGGACGCTGGACTAAGGGTGGTCGATGCGGCGTGTCCCTTTGTGGCAAAGGTGCACAGGCGCGTCGAAAGGCTCGCTAAGGACGGCTATGTAGTAGTCGTGGTAGGCGATGCCGGTCACAGCGAGGTCAAGGCGATTAAAAGCGCAGCCGGTGAAGATGCGATTGTGGTGAGTGCTCCCGAGGATGTCGAGAAGGTAGACTGGTCCGGCAAGAAGGTCGGTATAGTCAGCCAGACCACCCAGACCCCCGAACGATTTGGC
>DJHI01000011.1:2134-2504 GCA_002431715.1 Armatimonadetes bacterium UBA5829 | reverse complement strand
GGATTCGGAAATCCTGCCCCAGGTTGTTTTGATATCTCCAAATACAAAATAAAAAATCAAAAATTCTAAATCAGTTGAGATCATAGGCCGAATCATCGGCCGACAGCCCTCCGCAAAGACGGTTTTCAGGATGATAGCTGTTATTAGTGAACTTCCGTATGATTTTAGCGGAGGCCGACACATGACAATCAGCCCAGGCCACACCCGCGCGGCCATTGTGCCTGAAGTGAACCGTTCCCTGAGGGAATCGAGCATCAGACGGCGCTCGAAGATAGTTTTGAGGCTGTACCGGATCATCGTAGCCGCCGTCCGCGAAGACGGCCGTCCTTGCCGGCTGCCTTATCTGCTGAAGGAAACAGGGAACTCTCTG
>DJHI01000011.1:1529-2125 GCA_002431715.1 Armatimonadetes bacterium UBA5829 | reverse complement strand
TGGTCACCGGGTCGATGTACGGCTGTCCGTTGTTCAGATTCACATCGCCACCTATGTATGTGGCGTTGTAGGCGTAACCAGTATATGGGCGATCGTATGTTGCGTCATAATCCACGGGATAACTGAACGATGGGCAGGAGAAGATAGCTCCGTTCTTCGTGTAAGGGCCGAGTAGGCCGGGTTTATACCCTGAAGGGGTCATGTTGAAATCCCATGAGAGCATCACGTAGTTTCGCAGTAGATATGATGGACAGGCTCTGCCGCTGTAGTTGTCGGCATAGAGCTGCCATGCGGATGCAAGCTGCTTGAGGTTAGATAGACAGTTCGCCTGTTTCGCTGCTTCTTTGGAACCGGNNAGGGAACAAAATTGCCGTCAGCACTGCAATAATAGCTATCGCCATCAGCAGTTCGACGAGAGTAAATCCATATATACCAAAACGGCCCCACGGCCTGTTTCGGAAGTTTTCCTGGCCGGGAGCCTGATAAACGCTCTTAGCGTTATTACCCACCGACATCTTTGCCTCCGAAGATGTTCGCTTGAAGCGGCAGGCAGGTCTTCTGACTTCCGGATCATTCTACCCCGGCTCCTTCCCAGT
>DJHI01000011.1:176-1499 GCA_002431715.1 Armatimonadetes bacterium UBA5829 | reverse complement strand
AAACCAGTGGATCAAGCCGGATCGTTCCCGGTTACAGCGGCGGGCCCGTGACGGTCTTTCACCGTCTTCCCTTTTAGCCCCTGATGGGGCAACCTTGCTCACTCGATAATTCAATTTTCAAAGAGTGTAACATCTTGTGTCCTCCTGTGTCAATAGCAGTTTTTGAAAAAATTCTCAGTTCCCTCGGCACGCACAATAAATGATAGATATATGACCGATTATGGGAATCATTTCAATAAATGAGAAGTCAGGTAGGACTGGAACAATGAAACGAGTGTTCGTTTTAGTATATATAGCGATGTTCAGTCTGCTGCTATTGCCGAATACTCAGACAAGTGCGGCAACTGATCAGAGTACAATAACAATAAAAGCGTTTTGCGTATACTCCTATAAGTATGGCACGCAAACTGCTTATGCTGAGAAAAATCTTACGCTGATTGCTCCGGCACCATCCGGAGCCGGACCATCGATAGTTTATTTGACCGGATGCTGGAGGAGAGTAGAAAATGCCTCGGGGCAATGGAACTATGTCTATGATTGTCCGATTGCTGATGGCTGGGCTGTTCGAGCGTTTGTATGGGTGTCAGGGGTGGCAACGCTTGTTGATGGAATTCAGAATGCCGACGGGACAGTCGAGGTCAACGGCAAAATCTATGAGAGAGTGCCGGGGATATAGCAATACTGAATGGAGGAGTTATGCGCCCTGCCTTGGAAATATTACATGATGACTATCATAGTCAGGAGTTAGCAGTGAAGGGCAGGGATATAGGATGCCGAAATATATTGAAGAACTGGTCAGTCAGCAGGTTCGCAGATCTGAGATCGCTCATCAAAAGAGGGCAGAATCGGGTGAGCCCTGCGCATACTCGGTCTTAACTATTTCAAGAGGGATGGGCAGTGGAGCAAGGATTATAGCTCAAAGACTGGCAAACGACCTTGGCTGGAGCCTTTGGGACAAGGATCTCCTTGATGCGGTGGCTGAAGATGCAGCGGTCTCACGTAAAATAGTCGAGGAGTTTGATGAACACACAAAATCCGAAATCGAGCTTTTTGCTCGCGCGGCGTTGGGCGACCATGAGGCAGGCGGGTTTATATATGTGCGGCATCTCGCGCATGCTGTGGCTGCAATCTCCAAACTCGGAAACGCCATAATACTTGGCCGGGGAGCAAACTTTCTCTTGCCGCATGCACTCAATGTCCGAATAGACGCATCCGAAGACCTGCGTATCAAGAATATGATGACTTACGAGGATCTGACGCATGATCAGGCAGCGGAGAAAATTCGTCAGTCGGATAGAGACCGCGAGCATTTCGTGATTAAAG
>DJHI01000011.1:0-155 GCA_002431715.1 Armatimonadetes bacterium UBA5829 | reverse complement strand
TAGGGAGAAGGTCGAGTCATTCCATTATGATCTTTCGATCTGGATGGACGAGTTCACCAACGATGACGCTGTGGAGATCATCAAAGTTGCGATGAAAGCAAAATGCAGAAGTAAAAAATGAGAGAGTTCAGTTTTACGTGAATATTCTGAGGGTT
>DJHI01000172.1 GCA_002431715.1 Armatimonadetes bacterium UBA5829 | reverse complement strand
GCCGTCCGCGAAGCCCTCGAGAAGAGTCAGGAGATGAAGCAGTCGAGACTGGAAGCCCTTACGGGAGGACTCAACATACCGGGACTGTTTTAATAGTTTGATGGTCTGATAGTATGATGGTGTGATGGTTTTGTCTGTCCAACTCTCAAACCATCAACCATCAAACCATCGAACCATTCTCATTCATCTTCCACAAACACCTTGCGTCTTACCTCATCTATGGTAGTCAGTCCGGCAACTATCTTTTCAACGGCGTGCTGCTTCATTGATTTCATTCCAGCGGTCGTTGCCACATCTCTGACCTGATCCGCAGTCGGGTTCTTTAGCGCAAGGCGTCTTAGCTCTTCGTTTACAGGCATAAGTTCAAATATTGCCAATCGACCGGAATACCCGCGCATATTGCACTGTGGGCNNGGTTTGTAGAACTCAGCCTGACCCTCCATATCCTCCAAACCGAGGACGGCAAGCTCGTCAAGTGTAGGTTTATAAGGCGATTTACACCTGGGACAGAGTGTTCGGACAAGTCTTTGAGCCAGAACACCGATAACCGATGATCCGATCAAAAACGGCTCCACACCCATATCCACCAATCGCGTAATGGCGCTCGGCGCCGTATTGCAGTGCAGTGTGGAGAAGACAAGGTGACCTGTCATAGCCGCCTGGAATGCGACTTCAGCGGTCTCAGAGTCACGAATTTCTCCGACAAGCACGACGTCCGGGTCCTGCCTCAAGATTGCTCTGAGCTGGGCTGCGAATGTCAGACCCGCCTTTACGTTGACAGCCGACTGGTTGATACCATCAAGTTCGTACTCTATCGGGTCTTCGCACGTCATTATATTGGTCTCTTCAGACTTGATATGACTCAAAGCCGCATAAAGAGTGGTCGTCTTTCCACTACCCGTCGGACCTGTAACCAGTATGATCCCATGGGGCTTCTTTATAAGGCTCTCAAAAGCCGCATGCTCCTCTTCACCAAAGCCCAGTTTTTCGACAGAAAACTGCTGTGATGCTTTATCGAGCACCCGGATTACTATTCTCTCGCCGTATTGAACGGGGAGCGTGGATATTCGTAGATCGACATTCTTATTGTGAATCCTGAGAGCTATTCTTCCATCCTGAGGTTTACGCTTTTCAGCAATATCCAGTTCAGCCATGATCTTAATTCGGCTTATTACCGCGGGCTGAATTGCTTTCGGCAGGTTTCGAATGTGCTGAAGCGCGCCGTCAATTCTGTATCTGATTTCCAGATGGTTCGCCCTTGGTTCGAGGTGGATATCGCTCGCGTGCTGCTTTATAGCTTCCTGGAACACCAGGTTAACAGTCTTAATGACAGGAGCCTGACCGCTCTGACGCCGTTCCTCGGCGATATCATTCGGGATATCATGCTCATTTATATTGATATCGACTCCGCCGACCGCCTCCTCTATGGATGCGAGAATATCTTCACCTGCGGACGAGCCATAGATCTGGTCGAGCGTCGCCATGATCCTTGCCTCGCTGGCAAGGAGCGGTTCTACCCTTTTTCGGCTGCTTCTTGCGACCGCGTCGATAGCTTCGACATCCATCGGGTTGGACATCGCGACAGCAAGTTTATCTCCGGTAGCGCTTACCGGAACCAGACCGTACGTGCGAGCTATGGATTCCGAGACCAGTTGCACAACCTCCTTCGGAATCGGATACTCGCCAAGCTGGATATGAGGCATTTCGAGCTGAAGCGCTCTAGCCTCCGCTATATCATCCTCGGACGCGAGGTCGGATTCGAGTAAAATTTGACCGAGGCGCTGGTAGCTTTGCTTCTGCTTTTCCAGAGCCCAATCGAGCTGCTCAGCAGTTAAAGCTCCGGCGGCAACCAGCATATCTCCAAGTCGTGTCTTAGGCAGCGACTGCATCACCAGCTACCTCCTTTGCCAGTTCAATTATTCGATCAGCGATAGACCAGAGTGGAAGCACCTCGTGCACGACTCCGGCTTCAATAGCGCTCGAGGGCAGATCGAAAACCACGCTCGAATTTGAGTCCTGCGCAATAGTTCTGCCGCCGGCGGAGTAAATAGCCTTTAGTCCCTGGCAGCCGTCGGTTCCGATGCCGCTTAAAAGCACTCCGATAGTCTTTTTGCCGAATGCAGTTGATATGGATGTCATTGTGGAGTCGATTTTTGAATTTCGCGCGTCAGGTAAATCGGCGATGTCTTCCAAAATCACTCGCCACGCCGGAAAGTCAAAATCGGTTGGAGACAGCGACAATCTGGAACTGCAAGGAGCCATCAGAATGCGTGACTGCTGCAGAGCCTGCCCATCCACCGGCTCGTGAACCGGAAGATTGCATACCTGATTGAACATCTCACCGAGCACGCGGGTAAAGCCGTTTCTCATATGCTGAACGACTATTATCGCGCCGGGAAAAGTTACGGGAATACGAGGTAATATTTGAGCGAGAGCTTGTGGACCACCCGTACTGGCTGCTATTATTACAACAAATTCAGGACCCCGAATGACCGGGATTGTAGATTCAGAATTCTGCATTCGATTACCCCACTACCAAATAGGCAGCATGAATGGTCGGCTGCAGCCTATTCTTGGTTCTCTATATGCACGTCGATCGTCAAAACGGCGCCTTCGACAATTTCCGATGGCAGTTTTTCAACGGGCCAATCGATTTGCTGCCCATCTTCCTCAAGAAGGATAACTGCATATCCATTCTCGATTCGATCTACAAACGCGCGAAGTGTTTTATTAGCCACGGTCGCCACTCTCCGTGTACGTAATAATAGAGCGACCGTCGCTTACAATACTTATTGTGCCATTTTTGTCCGTTCGATGTAGCTCTGCGCCGGTATTTTTAGGCAGAATTCTTTGTAAAACGGCTCTGTTGGGGTGTTTTGAGCAAGAAACTATGCAGCATTCCGGCCTAACGCGTGAGAGAAATTCGAGTGATGCCGCTCCTTTTTTCCCATTTCTGGGAATGACGAGAACATCATTTTCGATATTCATCTTCGATTTAACAAGGTATGTCTCGGCCTCTTCACCGATATCTGATGTAAACAGGAACTTTTTGCCCTTGAACGAGAGGCTTATCACCAGCGAATTGCTGTCGGAATCCCGATCCACACCCGGCAGCAGTGCAGGCGGCGGGCACAATACATCCAACTTTGCAGATCGCGAGAGTTTTATGCCATCTCCCTGAGCGAGGGTAACCGTCGGGATTTTGTGCTCCAAAGTGCGACTGAGTGCTCGTCTCCATTCAGAGGATAAGCCGACCTTTTCCCCATGCAATAACCGTCTTACCTTGAATTGATCCGCTATTGCGTCCAACGAACTCCCGCGGTTAGCTGTAGGGTTTGTAATTATCACGTCGAGTGATTTGACACCTGACTCTTGCAAATATGTGATCAATTCTGCCGCAGTCCGTCTGGGACCTGGGTCGATCATGACAAATTTGCCCTCAGGTGTATGAACTAGAGCACCATTACCAAAGTCGGCGCTTAGAAAATCGATCTTGATAAGCGGCCCCTTGGGCAGTGAGTCTTTTTTTGCCGNNCCCGCCGCAAGCGCAAGGAGTAATAGAACTACAGGCGTTATTTTTTGCATGGTTACTATATATTAGTATCGAAGGCAATACGAGTCAAACTATATAGTTAAAAGTTTCGAGTTTGAAAGTCAAAAAGCAAGGTGCTGAAGCATCTTTTTGGCTTTCTAACTTTTTGACTTCTAGACTCAGTTTCCGCGAATGCAGGACTTTTGCTAATCCACGCGTAATATCTAACCGATGATGGAAATATGAGGAGTAAAAATGCCGATACTAGGTGTAGGGACTGACATTGTAGAGACAGAAAGAATCCGCGATATAATGGAGCGCGAGGAGAGTTTCGCTCAACGTGTTTTC
>DJHI01000068.1:2508-3519 GCA_002431715.1 Armatimonadetes bacterium UBA5829 | reverse complement strand
GACTCGCTACGGCAACCCTACGGCCGAAATGAAGCTCTTCATAGACAAAACCGGGCCGTTGTGGGTGAAAGGCGCGCTGGTTAATAAAGTCGGTTCGGTTTTTGTGAGCACCGGCACACCACACGGAGGCAATGAATCGACTATTCTTGCAATGACCAATCCCTTATTGCATCTTGGGATGATCATAGTGTCTCCCGGTTATGCCGACCCGATAATGTTCGCGGCGGGAACGCCTTACGGCGCGAGTTCGGTAAGCGGCCCCGATGCGGATCAGCCTCCCACCCAAAATGATCTGGCCGCTGCCCGGTTTGCAGGTAGGCGCACAACTGAAGTAGCAATTATGCTGAAAATTGGTAAGCAGGAAGTGGACCGACTATAGTTTAATACTTGCCTTGGGAGGATAAAAATGCCCGAGGTAATTATTAGAAATCCCTTGCCCGGAGAGGTTGAAAAGGCCGCTGATGTCGCCTTTGAAGTGTTCGGCGGCAAATGCGATTACTGGCAGAGTCTTTTTCATACTATAGCCGGGCTTTTCGGAGAAAAGTTTATAGTCGTCGGTGAAGTAAACGGACGGGTAGTCTCCGCGCTTATCTGCACGCCCGGCCCNNGTCAGTCACTCAGCAGTGGGAGCCGTCTGCACACTCACCGATTACAGACAGCGCGGGATTGCCGGCAAAATGCTGGAGTACAGTCTGAACCTCCTGCGCGAGGCGGGCATTTGTACATCTTCCCTGTGGCCCGCTTCATATGAATACTATCGCAAGTTCGGCTGGGAGATCGGCGGCGAGGTCAGGATTTATGATGCCGACGCCAAAGTCTATTCGGGCATCGGTAATCCTGATATGGCCCGCGGCGCGTCTTCATCCGACCTTGAGACAATAAAGCAGGTCTACGAGTTTCATGCCCTGAACTACAACTGCTGCACCAAGCGCTCCGACGACTGGTGGAAGCAGATCATCCGAATCGACGACCGCCTCCATCTGGAGACCGAGTCCGGGCAAGGCGGTATCG
>DJHI01000068.1:1858-2483 GCA_002431715.1 Armatimonadetes bacterium UBA5829 | reverse complement strand
GCCACATATCGGGCTACTGCCTCTATGAAGTGCGGGCGGAGGATGAAGTCAAATCATTCTCCGTAAGGGAGATCGTAAATCTGGAACCCGACTCCAGGCGCAATATGCTCGCCCGGCTTGCCGTGATAGACCCTGAAGCAAAAATCGACTTTGCGACCCCTATCGATGACTCGTTTCTTCATGAACTGGCTAACCCCAGGCAGGTAAAGGCGACGGTGAGGACCACCTTCATGTTCAGGATAATCGATCCCGAAGAGGCTATGAAGCGGCTTCAGCCGTTCGAGGATGTTTCGTGCGGCTTTACACTGGCCATAGATGATCCGGTGTTTAAGCAGGGTTTCGAGTTCGGCATGGAGGTAGACGGCGGCGAGGTCTCGATAATTAAACCCGCGTCCGGTTCCAGGCTTCAAATGGACGTGCAGACACTTGCAAAGCTCTACTCAGGATATTACACTGTGATCGATGCGTGGAACCTCGGAAAGATAAGAATCGATGGAGATGCGCTGCAGACACTTGCCGACGCGGCCAGTGTTTTTCCGTCACTTCCACCGTTTCGTTCATGGATAGAGCCGGGCTAACCGGTTACAGGAGTGCAAATGAATCTGGAAAGTTTTCACACCAGCCG
>DJHI01000068.1:0-1816 GCA_002431715.1 Armatimonadetes bacterium UBA5829 | reverse complement strand
GAAGAAGTCTCGCCTCGATCGGGAAAAATAATAACCGTATCCGGCAGCCTTGGTGATAATCCCGATGTTAAACTGAATATAAAGCACCGGTTTTTCCTGCCTGAAGGCGGAGAACACCTCGATGAACAGCTCACAATTCAAAACTCGAGCCTGAAAAATGTGGTTTTGCGTGGATACTGCTTCGGCTTTCGCAAGCAACTGGACAAACCCAGCCGCTACGGCGGGCCCGGAATCGATATTGAGGACTACAGACTGGTAGCTCTCCCATTTAGAATTCAGATCGACGGCAAGAAGCACGACTATCAGCTCGACGATCTATACCATGCCCGTTATGAGTGCTCGCGAAACAGCCATCCTCAGCGACTGATGCAGGATGTGGTCGATAAAAACAGGGGCAGATCCGAAGGCTGGGCGTGGACAAACGGCGAGAACGGTCTCCTGATAATCAAGTATAATCCCGACTTCATCGAGTATTCCATGCTGGAAACCGAGTTTCAAAACGGCGAGAAATATCTGGTGTTCGGTGGAGCGTCGGCATCGCTCTATAACGAGCCGACGGAGTCGCGCATTCTGAATGCAGGCGCGGAGTTTGCCTTTGGAAAGACCACCTATCGGTTTTATGAGGGGTTGTGGAGACAGGGCAGTTATATGTTTCGCGAGTTTATGAACTCAAAAGGGCATGGCCTGCCGGATAACTACAATCCGCCTATCCACTGGAATGAGCTTTATAACATCGGCTGGCATCACAACAATAAAGAAGCTCTGGCGCAATATTATTCAGTCGAAGCTCTGGAGCATGAGGCCCGGATGGCGCGCGAGGCAGGCTGCGACTCTCTATACCTCGACCCCGGCTGGGAAGTCTGCGAAGGCGGAAGTATATGGGACAGTGAACGTCTCGGCGAAGCTTCGGACTTTGTAGAGATGATGAAAGAAAAATACGGCCTCAAAACCGCGTTTCGCACGGTCGGTCGCAGCTATTGCAATGATTATCCGGGCATGTATCGACGCCGCGTAGACGGCAGAGTCGGGTTTTACCATGTTCCAACCGACTACAAGCCTTTTTACGAACCGTGCGTCTGCTCCGCGCAGTATCAGGAGGAAAAGCTTAAAAGAATCTGCATGCTTGCGGATGCGGGAATGAGCTTTGTGATGTTCGACGAATTCGACTGGCGTGGGCCTTGCTATAATCCGAACCACGGGCATCCGGTTCCAACGACGCCTAACATGCATGCTCGCGCGGTGGTAGAGCTCTCTCGCAAACTCCATGAGAGTCATCCAGATGTCCATACGGAGGTTCACGACTCCATATGGTCGTGGGGTGTCCGCTATTTGCCTATGTATTATACGCATGAATCCGGTACGTTCGATGAGGCATGGGCTTTCGAGTTTATGTGGCACCCGCTGGAGGATCTATTGTCTGGTAAGGCGATAAGCCTGTTTTACTATAACCTCAACTATGAAATACCGCTCTACCTGCACATAAATATGGACAACGATAACGACAACTGCCTGGCGTTTTGGTGGTATGCCAGCACCGCTCGGCATCTGGGAGTAGGCGGCGGAAAGGATAACAGGGAGCGCTTCAACGCCTATAAAGAGGCTCTTGCCGAATATAAGGAGCTGAAAGACCTTTACAGCCGCGGCAGGTTCTTTGGAATAGATGAACTGACCCATATTCACGTATTGCCTGAAGCAGGCAGGTGCGTGGTGAACTCATTTAACCTTACCGATACGGATGTATCCCGCAAGGTAGCGCTGAGACTGAGCGACCTTGGATTTTTGGAGGATGTGACTGTGGAAGGCGCTCCTTACGAGC
>DJHI01000078.1 GCA_002431715.1 Armatimonadetes bacterium UBA5829 | reverse complement strand
GGTTAATTTTCCGTCTGCTCCTGCGGAGTATTCGCCTGCTTACTCTCGTCGACAGCCTTTTTTCTCGGGCGCCTGGTATATGTTCGCCGCTTTTTCTTTGGCTGCTCTTCCATACCGGCTTCCGCGGCAGGCTCCTCGCGAAGCTCTACTGGTGCTGATTCCTCTACAGCGGCTGCGGGCTCTTCGCCCGGCTCGGATTCCTTTTTGGATGCTGAGCGCCTTCTCCCTCCGCGATGCGTTCGCTTTTTCGCAGGTTTGGTTTCTTCTTCGCCGGATGCAGCTTCAACGGCTGGCTCAGCTATGGACACAGTCTCAATCGGCTCCGGGTTCGTCTCTGCCTGCGGCTCCTGTAAAGCCTTTGTTGATCGTCTTCTGCCTCCTCGATGCGAGCGCTTTTTCGGCTTGGGTTCTTCTACGACGGCAGTTTCGCCGACATATTCAGCCTGCAATTCAGGGGTTGTTTCAGGCTGCATTTCATGCTCTGTAGGAGTCGATATGGTCTGTTCTTCCCGAGCGGCCCTTGAAGAACGCTTCCTGCCTCCTCGATGAGAACGCCTTCTGCTTGTTTTCTTCGGCTCTTCCTGAGCTTCAGCTTCTGCCTCGATCTCTGCGGCAGGTTCTACAGCGGTCGGCTCCGCCGGAACCTGAGCGGCCGCAGTCTCCTCGACTTTCGCTCTAGAACGCCCGCGGCCTCTATGTGATCGCTTTCTGTGCTTTACTTCCGGCTCTGCAGCCGGTTCCGCTCGCTGAGCGGCGATTTCAGGGATTATCTCACCCTCTTCGAGTTCGGGGAGAAGCACAACCTCTTCAACCTTTTCTCGTGTGGCTTTGCCTCTCTTGGTACGGCCCTTTTCGCCGCGGCGGCTGGTTATAAGCCCGAGGCTCCTGCGAGCCTGCACGGACAGATCGTCCAATAGTTCCACCATAGGAATAGGCACAGGCTGAGGCAGTTTTTCAAGTGGTTTATATTTTACAGGCCGGATGGATGTGACCTTCAGCATGTGGTTTCCGGCGCTGAGTGTGACAAGGCATGACGGATGCCCCTTGCCGTTGACTGTCAGCTTGGTATTGGCAGGGCAGGGCGGGTAAACGTCGACTTTTAGTCCCTCGGGAACCTGGATGTCGATAGTAAATGCCCGAGGCGTAGACTTCCATTCCACGGTGAGCGTACCGGTCTTTGTTGCTATGGTTCCTCTTGCCCACTTCAAGTCGCCTTCATGAGGGGTTATCGAAAACCTGTGAAGGCCGAGCACGGGTTTGATTCCCACATACTCCGCCAAAAGGTCACGCACGGGCCCGGTAGACCATCCATGACAGCGACTGCCTTCCTGGTCGAAGAACTCGGATAATGTCTCCGCTCCCGCTTCGATCATCGGTCTCCACTTTTTGCGAATAACATCGAGCGCTTCCTTATGGCGGTCCGCCGAATAGAGCGCTTCCAGCCAGTGAGCAGTGAAAAACGGCGTCGCTATATCCGGCAGCGTTTCGTTGAGTATCAGCCGGATGATGGCGGATTTGCTATAGTGATCTGGGATATCGAAAAGCGCGGCAAGAATATTTGCCTGGCTGCTGAATTTGTTCGTCAGTTTACCATCCACGATAGAGTCCGCATACAGGCCGCGATCTGATGAATAGAGATATTTGTTGATAGCGAGCCTGAGCTTTCGCGCCGACTCGGTGTAATCTTCAGCCTCCGTCTCTTTGCCTTGAACCGCAGCGAGCACGGCAGTTACTTTTAGAGCCTGATAGTAGAGGCAGTTAAGTGAAGTGATGGCACCGTGTCTTTCCAGTTCGGTGGAATCGATGTAAACCCATCCCGGAACCTCACCGAGCAGTCCCAGATCGGTCTTGTAACGCGCGAACCAGTCCATAAGCCGTTTTACGTTCGGGTAAAGGTCGCGCACCAGACTCGCATCATCTGAAAATGCGTAATAATCCAGTATCGAGAATATCCAGTAAAGGGCGAAGTCAGGGATAAGTTTCTCTTCGGTTGCAGGGTAGACGCCCATTACAGCGCCGTGTCGATCTTGAGTATCCGCAATCTGCCGCAGCCCCTGCGCCAGCAGTTTCACATCATCGAAGGCATAATAAGCGGTTCGGGACTCGATCCTCGCGTCCGCCCACCACTGCGCTCTGTCGCGCCAGGGTGAGTCGATGAATGTATCTTCCATACATAGGCTTGCGGTATAGGCGCCGGTTTTCCATATGTCATTCAGGATGGGATCGCTGCACTCGAAACTGCCCATAAGCTCGACGGGATATGTGGTCTGATTGACGCTGACATGCTCCAGAGAGACAGACTTTGAGCATCTGCGGAACTCGATCTGGAGATATCTGAACGAGCGCGGCTCAAAGCTCTGCCAATTGAGCTTCCCTTTTTTGAGTATGACACGGTCTGAATATTTCATTTCGCCGAGATTCGGCTTTACATGGTTGTCTTCAAGTATCTCTCCATAGCCAATATCGATTGTGCCGCTGCCTGAACCGCCGATTCCTATCTCAAGATTCCCGAAGACCTCTCTGCCGAAGTCCAATATGATGGCGACACCTTTATCGCCTCGCGGCGTCTTGACCTGGGTGCTGCCTTCTTCGGTCAGCAGTGTTTCAGGGTGCTTTACATTTCCTGCCGAAAGGTCGACAAGCTCTGAAGCCGCCATTAGCTCGGGCGTCTCCTGAGGCGAAGTGCCTTTGTCACGCTCTGGAGAGTTATATATTCCGACAATCGATACCGNNACGCCGGCGGAGCGCCGACTACGACCGCATTTTGCCAGTCTTTCTCCTTAAACTTGCTCTCGTTCCAGCCGTCGAGCCGGGCGGAGCAGTCATAGACCTCCTGAAAACCCAGACTTTCGTTGATTCGAGCGCCCTGGTCCGTCCAGTCCGGCGCGCGGCGCACTTTCCAGGTTTCATCAGAGGTAATTGTCTGCTTCTGGTCGCCCGCTTCAATCTCGGCTTTGCAGATAAATCCGGGTTTGCGAGGTTCGCCTATATATGTTTTCTCACCGAAATGGTGGACAAGAAACGCAATGACGTTCTTGCCTTTGCCTAGGAGTTCCGTGACGTCGTATGTATCGTAATAGCTCAGACCGATCATGCTGCGAACCGGCCCCTTGCCGACATAACGACCGTTAACGTAGAGCTTATACCGGCTGTCCGCGCTTGTCTTTATGATAGCTTTGCCGGGCTTGGCCGGAAGCTCGAATAATTTGCGCGCATAGAGATAAAAATTGCGAGTTTTGTCGGGTTCCTGAATCCAAATCCAGTTTCCCATATCTTCTCGGGG
>DJHI01000109.1:5541-5766 GCA_002431715.1 Armatimonadetes bacterium UBA5829 | reverse complement strand
CTTGACACGGCCTCAACCTTGACTTATAATCTTGTAGGCTGCATTAACTGTAGTCGGGCTGGGGTGTGCCAATTACCCAGTTAACCCGCATCTTATCACGAATAATGCGGGATAAGTCGCCGCAAATCTCGCAGAAGTTTGGTGGGGAAGCGGCATTTTGTTTGTCTAATAAAGTATTTTTTAAAGGGGGAAGTCAAAACATGCACTGCGAGTCTAAGACTCACG
>DJHI01000109.1:1528-5487 GCA_002431715.1 Armatimonadetes bacterium UBA5829 | reverse complement strand
CTGCGAGTCTAAGACTCACGGCAAGCTTGGCAGGATGATGATTGCACTTGCATCTATGGTCCTGTTGGGCATTGTGCTACCGTCAGCGGCGTTTGCCGGCGAAGCAATAACGCTTCCGAAATTCGAGGATTTGTCCANNTATGTGGCCCTCGGTTATCGCAGTATTTATCTGTGCGATTATCGGCCTGCTGTTCGGTTTAATGTGGTTCAGATCCATCAATAAGGAAGATCCGGGTTCCAAGGGTATGGTTGGAGTTGCCGAGGCGGTTCAGGAAGGCGCTATGGCCTACTTGAAAAAGCAGGTTGCCACGATGTCCGTTTTTGTGGTTATACTTGCAATCGGCCTGGCATTTCTTTACAAGAATGTTGATGGATTCCAGGGAACGGATAGAGCATTCCATGTGATCCCGATTTACATCGGTGTGAGTATTGCTTTCATTCTCGGTGTGGCTGCTTCTTATCTTGCAGGTTTCATCGGAATGATGATGGCGGTTCGAGCCAACGTCCGCGTTGCCAATGCCGCTCTCACAAGTTTCAAACATGCACTCTATGTTGCGTTCCGCGCAGGCGGCGTCTCCNNCTCCGGTATGGCGACAGTCGGCCTCGGTCTGTTGGGCGCATGTCTTGTATTCTTCCTTTTCGGCAACGAATCGATGAAAGTTCTTGTCGGTTTCGGTTTTGGTGGATGTCTCGCCGCTCTCTTTATGAGAATCGGTGGTGGTATCTATACCAAGGCTGCTGACGTAGGCGCCGACCTTGTCGGTAAAGTCGAGCAGTCGATCCCTGAGGACGATCCTCGAAATGCTGCTACCATCGCCGACAACGTTGGTGATAATGTAGGCGACTGCGCCGGTATGGCCGCAGACGTTTTCGAAAGTTATGAAGTTACCCTGGTTGCCGCTATCATTCTTGGTGCAGCCGCTTCTACAACACTCGGTCTGGGCGCAGCCGGTCTTGCGCTGGTTGTCTATCCGCTTCTTATCAGAGCTATCGGCGTTATCACCTCGATCATTGGTATCTACTCGGTCAAGGGCAAGGACGACCTGAGTATGAACCCGATGCAGCCGATCAATGTCGGTTTCATTGTGGCTTCAGTGCTCTCCGTTGTCGGATTCTTCGGCCTTTCCTACTATGTATTCGGTGTTGAAGTCAAGAACACCGGTTTCGAGTGGTGGAGATATGCCTGTGCAAACCTCAGTGGTATCATTCTTGCTCTGATCATCGACAAGATGACCGAGCACTTTACCGCTATCGACGGCAAGCCGGTTGTCGAATGTGCAAAGTCTGCTAAGACCGGCCCTGCTACCATCATTCTTTCCGGTTTTGCTTCCGGTCTCGAGTCCAGCGTTTGGGGAATCGTTGCTATATGTCTTGCCATCCTTGCCAGCGTTCTGCTCTTCAAGGGCGACCCGGCGATGTCCGCATACGGTATTGCTCTTTCCGGTCTCGGTCTTCTGACCACCACAGGTTTCATGCTTGCTATGGATACGTATGGTCCGATCTCCGACAATGCAAACGGTATCTTCGAGATGTCCGGTGCTTTGAAGGATGCCGGTGAAGACTCCGACGCGAACAAGATCGTTGCCAAGCTCGATGCAGTCGGCAACACCACCAAGGCTCTCACAAAGGGTCTTGCTATCGCGACCGCTGTTATTGCTGCTACGGCTCTATATCGATCCTATATGGCAGATGTTAATCTGTTGGATATCGGTATCCGAATTGATTACACTAACGTCTTCATCGGCCTTCTAATCGGTGGAGCCGTTCCGTTCCTGTTCAGCTCATTTGCTATCAATGCGGTTACCCGCGCGGCGTTCGACCTGGTTCAGGAAGTCCGCAGACAGTTCCGCGAGATCGTCGGCATTATGGATTACGATCCTCGTTCCGGCTCCGACAAGGGCAAGCCCGACTATCAGAAGTGTGTTGCTATTTCCACTTCCGCCGCTCAGAAAGAGCTTTTGAGCCCTGCGGTTCTGGCTATCAGTGCTCCTGTTCTGGTAGGCTTTGGTCTTGGCTTTGGCGATATGAACGGTGCTGCCGCTCTTGGTGGATTCCTTGCTGGAACCATCGTTACCGGTCAGCTCATGGCTGTTCTTCTTTCCAACGCCGGCGGCCTTTGGGACAATGCTAAGAAGAAGATCGAAGACGGTATGTTCGGCGGCAAAGGAACTCCCGAACATAAGGCTGCTGTCGTCGGTGACACTGTCGGCGACCCATTCAAGGATACTGCCGGTCCGGCTTTGAACCCAATGATCAAGGTTATGAACCTGGTCGCGGTTCTGCTGGCTCCGATTGTTATCAAGCCTATGTCCAATGGAGTCCGTGCGACAATCATGATCGTTGCACTGCTCGCACTTACAGGTGCTACCCTTTGGAGCAAGCGCGGTGGAATCGATGTAGATACGGAAGGTCCATCAAACCCTAGTTCAACCCCTGAGGAAGAGAAAGAGGCGGTCACAGTCTAATCTTTTCTCGGGTTAATTAATAAATTGGTAGTCCGGGGTATTTGCCCCGGACTTTTTTATGTCTGTAAAAGGATTGGATGGGATTCAAATTCACGATAATCTAAGCTGCTACCTAGCAGCTAACACCTACCCATCACCCAATTTGATATGTTTTTTACCTAAGTGCTATAATGAGCCTAGATAGACAAGCTGGTAGGGCATCTGCTCTACCAGTTTACGTTATGTACCATTACGATTCTGGGGGCAAAATATGGCGGTTCTGGTTACAGGCGGGCTGGGCTATGTCGGCAGCCACGCGGTAAAGATGCTCATGGAACGCGGAGAGTCCGTTGTGACTCTCGATGACCTTGTATTCGGTCATACGGAAGCATCCAGCGGCAGCGAAATCGTTATCGGCGATATCGGCGATAAAGAATTACTAAGAAAGATTTTCTCGAATCATACAATAGACTCGGTAATGCACTTTGCGGCATTCGCGGATGTGGGCGAGTCTGTTGCCGATCCCCAGAAGTATTATATAACCAACGTCTCAAAGAGCCTGGCGATGCTTGAGGTGATGCTGGAGTTTGGCATCAAGATGATGATCTTTTCATCCAGCGCGGCGACCTTCGGTGAACCTACGCAGATCCCGATTCCCGAGGATCACCCGAAGGACCCAACCAATCCATACGGCCGTTCCAAGCTCATGCTGGAAGAGATTTTGAAGGAATACGAGCATGCCTATGGCCTGCGCTCGATCTCGTTCAGATATTTCAATGCATCAGGCGCTGACCCATCTGGCCTGATCGGGGAAGACCATAAGCCCGAGCATCATATCATACCTCTTGTCCTTGAAGTTGCAATGGGCCGTAGAGAAAAATTCAGTATGTTCGGCACCGATTGGCCGACCCCTGACGGCACCTGCATAAGAGACTATGTCCATGTGACCGACCTCGCGCGGGCTCATGTTCTGGGTCTCGATGCCTTGAGAAATGGCAAAGGCACAGCAGTATATAACCTCGGCAACGGCAGCGGCTATTCCAACAGGCAGGTGATTGCGACAGCCGAGGAAGTGACCGGCAAGAAGATAAATGTGGTCGATGCTCCCAGGCGGCCCGGTGACCCCGCGGTTTTGGTTGCAAGCTCCAAGAAAGCGGTGGAGGAGTTGGGTTGGTCGCCGAAATACCCTGATCTGAAGACTATTATAGAAACCGCCTGGAATTGGCACAGCAATCATCCGAATGGATATGGAAAGTGACGGCAGATGATGGAACAGGAACTATCAACGCTTAGACATAGCACATCGCATGTAATGGCGCATGCGGTCAAAAATTTATTCCCGGACGCGAAGATCGCAATAGGCCCTTCGATTGAAGACGGCTTTTATTACGATTTCGACGTCAAGCAGGCTTTTACTCCAGAGGATATGGAGCGAATCTCCGAGGAGATGGTCAAGATCATAGCCTCAAAGAGCAGATTCGTTCGTAAGGAAATTTCCCGTGCAGAAGCTCTGGA
>DJHI01000109.1:0-1487 GCA_002431715.1 Armatimonadetes bacterium UBA5829 | reverse complement strand
CAAAAAAGAGCTGATAGAGGAACTGCCCGAGGGCGAGACGATCAGCATCTATGAGGAGAACGGCTTTATCGACCTCTGCCGCGGCCCGCATATCGACAACACCGGCGAGATCAAGGCATATAAACTTCTCAGCTTTGCAGGGGCATATTGGCGAGGTGACGAGCGAAACCAGATGCTCCAGAGGATATATGGAACCGCTTTTGAAAGCCAGGCTGATCTTGATGAGTATCTCAAGAAGCTCGAAGAGGCTGAGAAGCGAGACCACCGCAGGCTTGGCCGCGATCTGGACCTCTTCTCCATTCAGGAAGAGGCAGGCCCTGGGCTTGTTTTCTGGCATCCGAAGGGCGCATTTGTCCGCAAGATGATCGAGGACTACTGGCGCAATGAGCATTATGCTCACGGCTATGAGCTGGTATTCACTCCGCATATCGCGAGGCAGGAACTCTGGAGGACTAGCGGTCACCTGGATTTCTTCTCAGAGAATATCTACCAGCCGATGGAGGTCGAGGGCCAGCCCTATCTGATCAAGCCGATGAACTGTCCGTTCCATCTGCTGATCTACAAGTCAAAGGTGCGCAGCTATCGCGAACTGCCTATCAGATGGGCCGAACTCGGCACAGTATATCGCTACGAGCGTTCCGGCGCGCTGCATGGCCTTATGCGCGTCCGCGGCTTCACACAGGATGATGCTCATATCATCTGCACCCGCGAACAGCTCGATTCCGAGACCAAGAGGGTTTTGAACTTCGTTTTGATGATCTTGAAACGGTTTGGATTTGAAGAGTTCGAGGTATATCTGTCGACTAGGCCCGAGAAATCGGTCGGTGAGGATGATGTCTGGGAGCAGGCTACAGAGGCTCTCAAAGCCGCGCTTGTAGACACAGGCCTTGAATATAAGATCGACGAGGGCGGCGGCGCATTTTACGGCCCTAAGATCGATGTAAAGATCAAAGATGCAATCGGCCGCGTGTGGCAGTGCAGCACCATTCAGGTCGATTTCAATGAGCCTGAACGGTTCGATATAACCTATGTCGGTCAAGATAACCAGCAGCACAGGCCGATTATGATCCACCGGGCGCTTTTCGGCTCTATGGAGCGCTTTATGGGCGTATTGATCGAGCATTATGCGGGCGCATTCCCGCTTTGGCTGGCTCCGGTGCAGGCTGTGGTCATTCCGATTGCCGACAGGCATGTCGAATATGCCCAAAAGGTCGCTGACACTCTTAAGTCTCAGGGATTCAGGTCGGAAGTCGACGACCGCAACGAAAAGACAGGTTATAAGATTCGCGAAGCTCAGCTTCAGAAGATTCCTTATATGCTGGTTGTCGGTGACCGCGAAGCCGAGGCCGGAGCGGTATCCGTTCGTTCGAGAGCCGAAGGCGACAAGGGCGCGATTGCGCTTGATGACCTGATAGAGCAGTTGAAAACAGAACTGGAGAAATAGGTTATAGGCTACAGATTACAGTGGGAGGGCGAGGCTCCCGCCG
>DJHI01000155.1:220-4340 GCA_002431715.1 Armatimonadetes bacterium UBA5829 | reverse complement strand
TATTATTGATTTTATATTGGGGATACGAATGTGGGTGAGGTAGTTTGGAAAGTAATCGATTGTGATGAAGAAGCAGTTCATCGATTGGAGCAAGAAGCCGGAATATCGCCTGTTATAAGCAGGCTGCTGGTAAATCGCGGAGTCACTAATGCCTCCGAGCTTGATCGATTTATGCACCCATCACTCTCGCATCTGCACGATCCTTATTTACTGCCCGATCTGGAAGAGGGCGTTGAAAGAATAGCTGAGGCAGTCGTATCTGGTGAAAAAATACTTGTGCATGGAGACTATGACGTTGACGGTGTAACCAGCACAGCTATTCTTATTCGAACCATGCGTGCATTGAAAGCTAATGTCGATTACCTACTGCCCAACCGTAAAAAAGACGGCTATGACATTAAACCCACTGCAATAGATACGGCCGCTCAAAAAGGATGTTCCCTGGTAGTTACCTGCGACTGTGGAATAAACGCATTATCCACCGCAAAACGTGCATGTGACTTGGGGGTCGATCTTATCATTACTGACCACCATGAGCCTGGAGCCGATTTGCCTGAGGCTCTCGCAGTAATAAACCCCAAGAGAGAAGATGCTCGATATCCATTTTCTGGTCTTGCCGGGGTCGGAGTAGCGCTAAAGGTTGCACAGGGACTGGTCAGGCTGCTTGGTCACAATGAAGAATCCTATCTTTCCCGGTTTGTAGATCTTGCAGCTCTTGGAACTGTTGCGGACGTGGTTCCATTACTCGATGAAAACCGCGCAATTGTAAAATACGGTCTGGAATCCATGGCCAGTAGCAGAAAAGTAGGGCTGCAGACGATGCTCAAAATCACAGGTCTGGAGGGCAAGGTTCTGACGGCCTATTATATGGCTTATGTGCTTGGTCCACGTATAAATGCAGTCGGCAGAATGGATGATGCTTCAAAAGCGCTGCAATTGCTTTTAACAAAGGATACAAATGAAGCAGATGCGCTGGCGCAGGAGATGGAGGGACATAACGCTGCTCGGAAGTCGGAACAGGATCGAGTATTTGCTGAAGCTATTCAGCAGGTTGAATGCCATGATCTGACGTCGACACGTATTTTGGTTCTTTCAAATGAAGGTTGGAATCCCGGGGTTGTGGGAATTGTCGCAGGAAAAATTTGCGAGATATACAATAGGCCGACAGTAATTATTTCTTGCGATAAGTTGTCGGGAACGGGTGTTGGTTCAGCGCGCAGTATCAAAGCTTTTCACATGCGTGATGCACTTGCGAAGTGTTCGGATATGTTAACACACTTTGGAGGCCATGCCCTTGCCGCAGGCTTTACAATTCCGCTTGAAAATATTCCTTCATTCATAGAAATAATCAGCGCACATGCAATTGAAGCTATAGAAGAGTCAGAGTTTGTTCAACAAATCGATGTCGATGCGAAGCTTGAATTAGAGGATGTTGACAGAGGTCTTGCCGGTATAATTTCGCATATGGAACCGTTTGGAGAAGGCAATGCTGAGCCGCTGTTTATGACCAGTGGTCTTACTCTATCTAGTATTCAAAGGGTAGGCGATGGATCGCATCTGAAGCTCAGAGTCAAGAGCAAAAACACCAGTGAAATCGACTGTATCGCGTTCGGAATGGGTGATATGGCGCAGCGACTTGAGCTTGGCGGAAAGGTCGATTTATGCTACCATGTAAGACTAAATAAGTTCAATGGTGTCGAAACTGTGCAATTGGTAGGCAAGGCAATCAGGTAGTATTGTGATAGTTCAGATGGCTGATATAGACTCTATAATAACAAGAGTTCTCCAATACAATTCATCGGCTGATATAGACCTCATCCGCCGTGCATACGAATTCGCCTCAAAGGCGCACAAGGACCAGAAGCGGCTGACCGGCGAGCCATATATCACGCATCCGCTTGCTACTGCGGAAATCCTGACTGATCTGGAAATGGACACCGCGAGTATTGCCGCTGCATTTCTTCATGACGTCGTAGAAGATCAGGATTATACCGTCGATGACATAAAGAAGGCGTTCGGCGATGAGATTGCGGCGCTGGTCGATGGTGTTACCAAATTAAAACTTGCTGACTTTGAGGTGGTCGAAGACTCGGAAGAACGTCCTGAGGCCCCAAAGAAGAAGCGAGCTGAGTTCAGGCGCAGTGCTGAGAACCTGAGAAAGATCTTCCTTGCAATGGCCAAAGACCTGAGGGTCATGGTTATCAAACTTGCTGACAGGCTCCACAATATGCGCAGTCTTGACGGCATGCCTCCCGAAGGTCAGAAACGGATTGCGCAGGAGACCATGCAGATTTATGCTCCTCTTGCGCACAGGCTCGGTATCTGGAAGATCAAATGGGAACTTGAAGACCTTGCATTCAAACATATCGATCCTGAGGCCTATGAAAAAGTAGCTGAGTTAGTATCAGGCACCCGCAAGAATCGGGAAGATGATCTTGCCGAGGCAGTCGATATGATCCAGCGCCACCTTGCAAAAGACGGTATTGAAGCTCACATCCAGGCAAGGCCGAAGCACCTTTGGAGCATTTATCAGAAGATGCTTCGTGAGGAGGTTGATTTCTCCGAGATATACGACCTTTCGGCTGTTCGAGTAATTGTTAACCGTGTAGGCGAGTGCTACCATGCCCTTGGGCTCGTTCATGATCTTTGGATGCCGATTCCGGAACGATTTTCTGATTACATTGCAAAACCGAAATCAAATATGTATCAGTCGCTGCATACGAAAGTGATCGGTCCAAGGGGAGAGCCGCTTGAAGTTCAGATTCGGACCTGGGACATGCACAGAGTAGCTGATTTTGGTGTGGCGGCTCACTGGCAGTATAAAGAGAGAATGCGGTCGGGTGATGAGTTCGAGCGCAAGCTCTCCTGGCTCAGGCAGCAGCTTTTCGACTGGCAGTCGGACAGCAAAGATGCAGGCGAATTTCTTCATTCGGTAATCAATGATCTTTTTACTGATCAGGTTTTTGTATTTACGCCTCGTGGAGATGTTATCGACCTGCCTGCCGGTTCTACTCCGGTCGACTTCNNCGCATATCGTATCCACAGCGATGTAGGAAACCACTGTGTCGGCGCTAAGGTAAACGGTAGGATTGTGCCGTTGACA
Organism: Armatimonadetes bacterium UBA5829; assembly: GCA_002431715.1. Lineage (GTDB taxonomy): Bacteria > Armatimonadota > UBA5829 > UBA5829 > UBA5829 > UBA5829. The sequence goes on along the minus strand of DJHI01000155.1, from coordinate 1,237 downwards.
TATAAGTTCAACAACGGCGATATTATCGAGATCATATCCCGTTCGAACAGCCAGCCTAGTTTGGACTGGCTGGCATTCGTGAAGACATCGCATGCCCGCAACCGTATCAAAGGCTTTTACAGGAGAGCGCATTATGCGGAAACCGTCACAAAAGGGCGGGAGATGCTCGACCGTGAGCTCGAGAAACTGGGCCATGAACCCAAGGAACTCATTAAGACCAGCGATATCGCTGCGATAGCAAAGTCGATTAACCTGCAGAGTGAAGATGATCTTTATGCGGCGATTGGTTATGGCCATGTTGCTATAGGAAGCATAGTCAACAAGCTGAAAATACCGGAGCAGCCGGAACCCGAGATTCTTTCTATCGGCGGCCCTAAAGAGCCCGGAAAGAGCAAACTTGCTGTTACACTTGATGGTGTAAAAAACTTAATGATTACCCGCGCGAAGTGCTGCGCTCCGCTGCCGGGTGAAGAGGTTGTCGGTTACGTGTCGAGAGGCAAGGGTGTGGCGCTTCATTCCGTGAATTGTCCGAACGTGATTGCATATAGAACTAGCGAGCCCGAACGTCTGCTTGATATCAATTGGACCGAATCCGACGGGGAGCGATATCCGACCAACATTTCCATACGAGCGTTGAACAGGGTCGGCTTATTGACCGAGATAACGGCAATGTTCTCTGAATCGAAAATGAATATAACCGGCGCGAAAGTGAAAACGGCGCCGGATAAAACAGCTACCATCGATTTGACTGTCGATCTGCCCAATGTGAATGCGTTGAATGATCTGATGGTTAAGGTAGGCAATTTATCTGATGTGCTTAATATTGAACGTGTCGCGGCTCACAGGCCTAGAAAGAGTAAGTAATTGAAAGCAGTGATTCAACGAGTTACAAGGGCTAGTGTCATAGTCGATGGAGAGGAAATTTCGCATATCGGAAATGGTCTGGCGATACTTCTGGGTGTTGCAAAGGGCGATAATGCAAGGGATATCAACTACCTTGCTGAAAAAATAGCCAAG
>DJHI01000155.1:0-146 GCA_002431715.1 Armatimonadetes bacterium UBA5829 | reverse complement strand
GAAAGATGAACCTGTCCATTCTCGATACAGGCGGAGAAGCGCTGGTTGTATCTCAGTTTACTCTCATGGCGGACTGCAAAAAAGGCCGCCGCCCTGGATTTGATAAAGCGGCCGCTCCGGATACGGCTGAAGTGTTGTATAATGAT
>DJHI01000289.1:267-3192 GCA_002431715.1 Armatimonadetes bacterium UBA5829 | reverse complement strand
CATGAGAGTAGCCATGAACATATGCCAGAATAACAGTAATCCGCTTGTCCTCCCCCAAGCGTGCAAGAGCTTCGCGAACCTGTAAGCGTTTTTCAAAGTCGGAAGAAACCTGGCAACAATGAACCGGTTCACGATCGATCACCACCGGCTTATTTCTCATGATATCCAAGCAGGCCCGCCTGGTGATGCTTATTATCCAGGCTCCAAATTTATCTGGTTCTCGAAGACCTGTCAGATACGTATAAGCATTAATCACTGTATTCTGCACAGCATCTTCGACATCGTTAGGGTCATTGAGGTAACCGTATGCCGTTCCGATGATTGCTTTGCGATATCTCTCAACAATATCTACAAATGCTTCCTTGTCTTTATTAGCAGCCCGACTTACCAATGCTGCATCAGTTTCTCCCATTGAACCCTCCATTGAATACAACCATTATATAGACAAGCGCAATTAACTGAAATGAGCATTTTAATTTCAGAAGGATTTAAGGGTGCCGACCTAACAAATATACTGAATAGTGCAGACGCCAGCGGAGGAAAAATTGTGAACGCAGCACCTACTAAAGTCGCCGTCATCGGCTGTGGAAATATCTCCAGAATATACTTTGCAAACGGCAAGGTATTCGAAGCTATCGATATCGTTGCCTGCGCGGACCTTATGGAGGATCGAGCCAAAGCCAAGGCTGAAGAGCATGGCTGCAAAGCGATGACAGTCGAGCAGGTTCTTGCTGATCCCGAGATCGAGATCATACTTAACTTAACCATACCTAAAGCCCATGCCCAAGTGGCTCTGGCCGCTCTTGAAGCCGGAAAATCTGTCTACAACGAAAAGCCTTTAGCTGTCACTCGTGAGGATGGAAAGAAAATCCTCGCTCTGGCAAAAGAAAAGGGCTTGAAAGTTGGGTGTGCACCCGACACGTTCATGGGCGGCGGGCTTCAGACTTGCATCAAACTGATAGATGACGGAGCGATCGGTCGGCCGGTTGCCGCGACGGCATTCATGATGAGTCATGGTACTGAAAGATGGCATCCCGATCCTGAGTTTTTCTACAAGGTCGGCGGTGGGCCTATGTTCGATATGGGACCGTATTATCTTACGGCGCTGATTGCAATGATGGGATCTGTGCGGCAAGTGACGGGCATGACAAGAATCACTTTCCCTGAGAGAACGATCACAAGCGAGCCTAAAAAAGGCGAGCAGATCAAGGTTGATGTTCCAACGCATGTTGCGGGGGTGATGGATTTCGATAGCGGCGCAATCAGCACGATTATCACCAGTTTCGATGTTTGGGCCGCAGAGCTCCCCAGGATCGAAGTATATGGCACCGAAGGCTCTCTCAGCGTTCCCGATCCCAATACATTTGGCGGGCCTGTTCGTATAATGAAACCCGGCGAGGATTGGAGAGAAGTTCCTCTTACCCACGGCTATACGGAGCAGAGCAGAGGCATAGGAGTAACGGATATGGCATATGCTCTTCGCTCCGGCAGACCGCATCGCGCAAACGGCGAGATGGCATATCATGTCCTCGATATTATGCATGCGTTTCATGATGCCTCGAATTTGGGAAAACATATCAAGCTCGAGAGTACTTGCTCGAAACCTGAGCCTCTCCCAAAAGGCCTGCGGCATGGTATACTAGACGAGTAATCTTAAGCGTATGTGGAGAATTAAATGCTTAGTCTAACCGCACAGGATGTAATGACCCGTAAGGTCATCACTATACACAAGGGTTCGTCCGTGGAAGAGGCGCTGAGGCTTATGGCCTGCAACAATGTCAGCGGGCTGCCGGTTGTCGATGCCGATGGCTATCTTCAGGGAATCATAACCGAAAGCGATCTTCTGCTTAAAGGCCAGATCGCACTGCCGGACGCAGTGGCGCACAAAAACAGTCTGTTCGCTCCACATCCCGATGGAGTGGAAGAGGCTTATCGCAGGTCACATGCCAAACTTGTGGAAGATGCAATGACAACCAAAGTACTCACTTTTATAGAGACCTCACTTTTGGCCGATATCGCAAGAGAGATGATAGAACACGCTGTAAACCGAGTTCCGATCTTACGAGATCGGAAAGTTGTCGGAATCGTGAGCCGCAAGGACATCATCTATGCCCTGGCAAAGGAATCGAATGGATTTGATGAATGCTCGAGCAAATCAAGAACAAGAAAAGGCCAGCTTATCGAGCTGTAAGCGAGTCCTTGCAATAGACCCGGGTAGACTGAAGTGTGGTGTGGCTGTCGTAAGCTCAAGTAACAGCCTGCCCGTTTATCAAGCCGTTATAGAAACAGCCTATTTAAGCAAAAAAATAGCCGATTTGGAGCAGCGGTTTTGTCCAGATGTGATTGTAATCGGAGACGGCACGACGTCGGCAAATACGGCGCAGGTCGTCAAAGAAACGAGCAGGCTGCCTGTGGAGCTAGTGGATGAAAAATTCACTTCTCAGATGGCACGCAAACGATATTTTGAGCATAATCCTCCTCGCGGATTGCGCAGGCTGTTACCGATTTCATTGCAGACACCGGATAGGCCGATAGATGATTATGTAGCGATCCTTCTGGCAGAGAAATATCTGGCAGCGCTGGAGTGATGAAAGGTATCTTTAGGGAGCGGAACAATATCCTGCGACCCCGCGTAATGATAAACAGCACTATAATGGGGCTTGCGTCCAGACGAGTTCCATCCGATAATGGTCCTGATGGAGGACGATCATCTTGAACGAAAATGAAGAGCGGGACAAAATTAAAGACAAACTGGCTAGAGCGCTTCGAAGGCTAGAAGGCCTCAAGGAGAAGAGTAAACTGCTGGAAACGCAGTATGATGATGCCAGAAACCGGGAAAAAAATTCCAATGACCTTGTAATGGAACTGCTCGAGCGCCAGCGTGAGCTGAATGTGATGCTCAATCGCGCAAACATCATGCTCAAT
>DJHI01000289.1:0-246 GCA_002431715.1 Armatimonadetes bacterium UBA5829 | reverse complement strand
CACTCAAGAGGCTATGGCGCTCACATCCATGGAGTTCAACGAGATAGCGAAGGCTCTTCCCGAACCGAAGAAAGCCGAATGGTCCGAGCGGGTAGCCAAAGTAAACGAGCTTTTCAAAAAGACCGGTATTCAGGATGCCGAGGTTCTTGGTCTGGATTCGCCTGATGCCGTTGATTTCAGCGCAGACCAGCTCAGGAAAGAATCCGAGCAGGCCTTCGGAAGAAGAGAGAACAAGCCGCCCCATGT
>DJHI01000239.1:3544-3701 GCA_002431715.1 Armatimonadetes bacterium UBA5829 | reverse complement strand
GAATGACAGCACGGCGTCGCGCCGTCATGCGACAATTACATCAGAAAACGGCGAGTATACAATCCGTGACGAAGGCAGTTCGAACGGCACATTCGTCAACGGTTCTCGAATAACTGAGCAGAAGCTCTTTCCCGGCGATGAAATCCAGATCGGCGGG
>DJHI01000239.1:430-3485 GCA_002431715.1 Armatimonadetes bacterium UBA5829 | reverse complement strand
ATATCTGATCGCACCCGAAAAGGAATAATCCGATTAAGTCGCACTGTTCTTTTCCGGTCTGGATCAGAATCCAGCCCGATCAATAAAGTCATAACAGGTTTATCATGGGACGGATAATCAGATACACATTAGCAGGGATGCTTGGGGCGATTGTCGCCTGGGCCATAATGGAGCCGACGCCTCTTATGCCGGATGACGGTGGGTCGACCGGTTACGGCGCAATTGTCATAATTGGCCTGTTTTCAGGTCTTTTGATCGGGCTGCTTCTCGGCCTCGCCGAGGGTATATCGGGCCTGTCGCCAAAGGACGCCGCTCGAAGCGCAATGCTGGGTGCTCTTGTCGGAGCAGCGGGAGGCATGGTCGGCCTGGCGACTGGCAATGCGCTTTATAATGCTTTCGATCAACTGGCTCACTCGACCAATGGAATCAATCCAGGCTCTATAGGCCAACCTAATCTATTCTCATTTGTTCTTCTTTTACTCGGTCGCGGATTGGGTTGGGCGCTTATAGGGCTTTTTATAGGACTCTCTCAAGGTATTGCTACGCTCTCCACCAAAAAGATGATAAACGGCGCGATAGGCGGTTTCATCGGTGGAGGGCTTGGCGGGAGTGTTTTTGAAATCCTCGCCTGGATGAACGAGGGTCATGTGACCAATTTCCTACCCGGTATGGTCAGGTTCATAAGCTTTTCCATAACAGGTGCTGGAATCGGTCTCTTTATAGGATTTATTGAGGAGATTGCAAAGCAAGCTTGGCTGGTTAAACTCGTAGGCAGGAATGAAGGCAAGGAGTATACGCTCTATAAAGAGGTGACAACCCTCGGTAGAAGCGAGTTTGCAGACATCCCAATATTCACAGACCCCGATGTCTCCGAAAATCACGCGGCAATAAGAGTGATAGGCAAACGTTATCAGGTGGAGGATTCAGGTTCGGCGTTCGGAACGAAAGTCGGCGGGCAGGCGATTACCAAAGAGACTCTCAAGGACGGCGACATAATCGAGATAGGTAAAACCCGGTTTCTATTTAAGGATAAAGCCAGTGCGCCGAGATATATTCAGTCCGCGCCGGTAATGGATGCGGGTGTTCAGATTCCCACTTCGCAGCATGTGTGTCCATTCTGCGGTTCGATCAAGGATGCAGCAGGTAATTGTGAATGCACGGTTGGTTCTCAGCCGGTTCAAAACCGGCACCAGACGGTTCAACAGCCCGTTCAACCGGTGCAACCAGTTCAGCAGCCTACGGTCCAACCTCAGGGCAAACCTGTCTTCTTTGGCGACCCTGAGCCTGCGAGTGCTCCCACGCTCCAACCTGCGGCACCAGCTCAAAGCCAAGGCGCCAGACTTACAGCAATTGCGGGCCCATATATGGGAAAGAAATTTTTATTGGGTTCGGGGCAAACGGAAATCGGTCGAGATGCGTCTAAACCCATTGGCTTACCAGATGATAATACGGTTTCTCGCAACCATGCGCGTATCGCGCAGGAAGTAACCTGTTATGTGATCTATGATTCAGGCAGCACAAATGGGACATTTATAAACGGCAGTCGCATTCAGCGACAGGAGCTTAAGCCGGGCGATATAGTGCAGATCGGCAGCAGCAAATTCAGGTTTGAACAATAAGAACTACAAAATGAGTCGGCGAAGGCCGACTTTGCGTAGTTGTTGCCGCGGTTTCAACCGCCGGGTAGATAAGAGGATAAATATGAACGACAGCACACAAATGATCTTTCCGGATGATCCGAATAAGACCCAAATTGGAGGTGTAGACCCAAATGCCACTCAGATGGCCGGTGGATGGGATGCAGACCGCACTGCTATGGCTTCCAATATGGCGGCGGTCAGCGTCGAGTGCATTTCGGGTAATTCATACGCGCTCGCCACAGCCGAGTCGCGCGAGCATTTTCTTGCGAAGATAACTGCCAGTGGGACGGCGATGGGTTCCAGAATGCCGATCAATGTGTGCCTTATTTTAGACCGCAGCGGCTCTATGGAGGGCCCGCCGATGGATTATATGAAGCGAGCCTGCGGATATGTGGTCGATCTATTGGAGCCGAACGATGTGCTTTCGGTAGTCACATTCGCTGAGACTGCACAGGTGCTTATGCCCGCGCGTCGAGTTGTGAACAAAGCTCTGATCAAAGAGCACATAAATCGACTTGATGTCGGCAACACAACCAATTTGTTCGATGGAATCGCACTCGGATGCAGCCAGATTGCCTCTATTCCGTCTCAGGGTTATGTAAATCGAGTGCTGCTCTTTACCGACGGTGAGCCTACAGAGGGCAATAAGGACTTTCAGTCCATTGTCGGTCAGGTTGCAGAGCAGAAGAGCAGAGGAATTACGGTCACCGCTTTGGGATTTGGCAGCGAATATAATGAAGAGCTCCTCGCCTCGATAGCAAAGCGCAGTGGAGGGAATTATTACTATATAACCCGGCCCGAACTCATCCCCGAGGTCTTCCGTAAGGAACTTGAGACTCTGATGATGATCGTCGCGCGCAACGTTCGGATGCGAGTCCAGTTGTCTCGCTGGGTGCAGGTGAGGCAGATATATAATAAACTCCCGACCTTCGGCCACAGGTCAGCCGAAGTGACCCTGACCGACCTCGAACGCGGCGACACCACGAGCGCGGTCATAGAGCTCGATCTCGGTCCCAGGCCGGGCGGCACATATAGGGTCGCGAAGATAGAAGTTATCTATGACGACTCCATAACAGGCCGCACGGAGACGGTTTCCTGCGATGCGGTGCTGGAGTTTACACCGGATCAGAGCCTTATAGTATCGAATGTAAACCAGCTTGTGCAGCGCGAAATAGAGGTCGCGGAAGCGTCGAGAAACCTCGAAAAGACGGTTATGGGCATNNATGCGCACCCAACAGATAGCCCCGGGCGATGCTGTTCGCGAGCTTCAGAAGACTCAGATGCTCCTCACGCAGCAAGGCCGGACCTTGCAGGCTCAGGAGATTCAGCAGGCAATCGACTCGATAAAACAGGGCTCCGGTGCTGAAAAGACACTTGTCGGCACAATCATCAATCTCGACCGGGGGAAATCGAAA
>DJHI01000239.1:0-346 GCA_002431715.1 Armatimonadetes bacterium UBA5829 | reverse complement strand
GAAATCGAAATGAACGAAACAATGATATTTGATGAGAACAAGACTCAGGTCGCGGACGCAACTCAGATGGTAATGGAGCCGCAATCCAACGCCACCCAGTTCGCGGCGAATGTGACCTGCCCGGTATGCGAGACGCCTAATCCTCCGTCGGAGACCTACTGTATAGACTGCGGGTTTATGCTCAGTTCCGCTCCGGTGGCGGTCGAAGATATGCCTAAACCCCAGGATTTGGGCAAGCTCAAAACTACCGACGGTACGCGCGAGTTCATTCTTAAACCCGGCGAAAACAGCGTCGGTCGTGAAAACGCCGATATATTGCTTTCTCATAACACCGTTTCTCGCAAAC
>DJHI01000196.1:4530-5749 GCA_002431715.1 Armatimonadetes bacterium UBA5829 | reverse complement strand
GCAGACCGGCTGAATTCACCTCGGCTTTTACGCCGTCAGGCAAAATACCGTCCGGCACTCTATTTACGATGAGTCCTCTGCCCGCAACCGGGGTTCCCATCTCCTGAGTTAGGTCAGCGATTCGCTTTGCAGTGCGAATACCGCGCACGCTGCAGTCTGAGACGATCAACAGTAGGTCTATCTTGAGCAAAGTCCTGCGTGAAATATGCTCGCACCCGGCTTCACTGTCCACTACTATATTTTCGTAACTCGAAGAGAGCCTTGCCAGCACGTCGCGAAGCACATTGTTTGCATAGCAGTAGCAGCCCGGGCCCTCGGGCCGTCCCATTACGATAAGGTCGTAACCCTCCTGCTCGACCAGAGCCGTCTGCACCTGCAGATCGAGAAACTCCTGTTTCGCAATCCCCGTCAACTTATTCGCGGAAGACCGAGCGTCCTCTCGAATGCCGCCGACCGTGGCCTCATATGTGACCCCAAGGGCTTCGTTGAGATTGGCATTTGAGTCGGCATCGACAGCCAAAACCGGCGTCTTGTCGTGTGAAACCAGCCACTGAAGAATCATTGTAGAGATGGTGGTCTTGCCGACCCCACCCTTGCCCGTTACAGCGATTGTAAAACTCATCCGACTACCTGCTTTGCAGCTTATTGCTTACTTCCTTTAGTAACTTGAACACCAGTTCGGCATCCGAAACCGGCAGCGAACCGGTGCCGCATGAGGGTGTGATAAATGCCTGGCTGATGATCTTATCGCTAGATATTCCGCTCTTTACGGCAAGATTATCCACCGCCGCATCGAATCTATCGATCAGGGCATCCGCAGTCTGGCCCTGAAGCTTTTCGCTGTTTGTCGGCACGATCCCCCATGCAAGATACTTGCCTGCATTCAGATGCCTGGCCATCGCTTCCGGGTAGAGAGCTATGGTGTCGCCGAAGTCGAATGCATCAAAGCTGATAATGTCGATTCCCGCATCGATCAATATAGACCACTCGGTATTTCCGCAGCAGTGAATCCCGGCAGTCGCACCCTCTGAGTGAACGGCATCAATCATCTCAGCAAGCGCCGCTATCACATCGACACGACTTACACTCACATATGTAGATGACCCGAATGCGGAAAGGATCGGCTCATCAATAAAGCAGATCACGTTCTCGGCATAGTCTCTAAACCTGCGGATCTGCCAGCGGCATTTCATAGCCAGACCCTTAATTACGGCATCTT
>DJHI01000196.1:0-4515 GCA_002431715.1 Armatimonadetes bacterium UBA5829 | reverse complement strand
GTAAATGGCCCGTTTATCCTGGTCGACAATGGTAAGGCCAAAGCTCAATGGGCCCGTGGTCTGCACTTTGATAAACTGCCGAGTCTTGCCCGATGTCTTAAGAGCCTCTTCCATTGCATAGATACCTTTGGAGTATTCAGGACTGATAGCGAAAGCATCGACATCGTCCACCGCTATCTTCTCCATGAATGCACTCAAAGCGGTAAATGCATAATCCGTTGTATCAAAATAAACGCGCTGCTTCNNCGTCGATCACAACATCCGGCATGTTCTCTGAATATTGAATCTCCATCTGCTCTTTCAAGCCGTTTGCCGGAAGCTGAGGCCACATGGGCGCATCGGGGATACTGTCCATAATGACTTTTACTGCATCGCCAGCATTTGCATGCGGAAGACTGCCGATGGCTGTCGCCATACAATTCGGTGAAAAACTCATATTAAAAGGCTCCTGTTGGGCATAGCACTAAATTACCAATGCCAGAAGTAGATCAAAAAGCGTCTATATACAGGTCTACTGAACGCAGCACTAAATTACCATGCACAGCATTAGATTACAATAAATGGGCATACTCTGGCAAGTAATGAGATGAAAATCTCAAAGCCTGCATCGTTCAATCGACTGACGAATAGGGTATTTGTTTAGTCGGAACTTTGTGAGGGGGTAGCCGTCAATTGTTTAATGCCAAGACCGGTTTTTATGCTGCTCGTGCGGCAGCAATCGTTATATGGACTCTGCTTTGTCCCGCTGTTGCATATCCCGCGGAAAATGTCGGAGAGTTCTTTAGAAGCATTGCCGGAGAATGGATCGGCATCTGCACGCAGAGCACAAATAGCGAGCAGGCTCCCGATAAGTATTTCCATGCCCGAATCGCGGAGACCAATACCGGCTCATTCGAGAGTAGTTTTGAATACTACAGACTCGATAAGGATTCGGGAGAACTGACAAAAGTCGGTGAGGAAACAATTTTAACATCGATTAAGCCGGACGGCACAGCCGAATGCAAGATAACGGGCAAGGGATCGGTTTTGGTAAATGATCAGCCCAAAAACCAGGAACACGAATTCGATGAAATATTAGCGACCGCAGGCGAGGAACTTCAAGGGCATGGAAGCGGTAAGATCAGCGTATCTGGAATTCCGCTCGGCTTAGGCAAGAATGGGAAAATTCAAAACTCCCGGAGTGCATGGAACCTCAAGGACGACATCCTGACCATCAGTCAGAATATTACAATCTCTTTTCGCGCTCTGCTATTTACAAAAAAATATGATTTAGAGGCGACATATACCGCTCGAAGAGGCTCGGATGTGGCGAGCTTACTGACTGCACCCGTCCAGGTATCGGCAAAACCCGAGGGAAAGATATAGTCTCAGCTTTCGTTTATAACCCGGCATTCCACACCTGCCGCGGTCGCTAACTCATCAAGCTCATCCTCAAGAAGCGCATGATGCAGCACATTATCCGTGATTTCATCTCCGCGAGCTACAACCAGATTGCCCATGTCATCATATACATCCCGCATTGCGGTTCTCCCGCGGCACATATTTACCTTCTCTTCTTTTGTGCAGATGATCTCTTCATTATCCATCTCACTAGCTCCCGACATTTCTATTATGGATTTACCCAGCGAGTGGCTGTGGAAACGGAGTAACGAAAGGCTTAGTGAATGGTATCTACAAGCTGGCGCCAGAGCACATTTCTTACGGTATCGGCGCCGTCTTTTGAGGCCTGGGCGGGAGTTTTATTCATAAGCTTGGCGTCGGCATCGGAGATTACAAAAAGCGCCTCGCCTCGCGCAATAACACCGCCGACAAGTGGATCGACAGTAAGTTCATACATTTGAATTTGAGAGTCCAGAGCACGGTTTATTCTGTCGGCCGCTTCCTGCGCGCGCTGGAGGGAGGTTTTGTCTATTGTGGGAGCGGGAATATAGATCACCTTGCCGTCAAGAGTGACTTCAGCCAGTTCCTTTCCATCGACCGTTTCGGTTGCTACCTGAGCACATACCGCGTTTGTAGTTTCTCTACGGTTGATCGGCAAATTCAATTCTTCCAAAGCCGCTTTAGCAGCCTTCACACGATCGGCATCTAGTGGGTGCGACTGATAAATCCCGTAATTTACCAGTTCCGGCCGTTTTGCCAGTCGCTCCATAAAGGTAAGCAATCCCACAGGATTGTAATTTGAATCCAGCATAAGGGTGATGGCCCCATAATCCGCGTCACGCTCTGCCTGCTGACCGTAGCCGTTCAGCTTGGCGATCTGATATAGCTGCAGACCGGTCAGCACATTGCCAATATCTGCGCTTTTTGCTCCGCTGATCATGGTAGCGAGAAGAGCTATTGCAAGCTGATTGTTGAGAGAAGCCTGCTTTCTGAGCAGATAGACCATATGATGGTGGGCATCGTGGATGATTTCATGCGCGATTACACCGGCGAGCTCATGATCCGATTGCACAAAATCAAGCAGGCCGCGATAAATATAGATGTGGCCTCCGGGAACGCTGAAGGCGTTGATATCTTTGTCTTCGATAATCTCAAAAGTGTAATTAAAAGGCGTGACTTTGGGACTGCCGTACAGCGCCTTTATCTGCTTCTTATTTGCGATGGCGGCAAGCTTGGCACCGATCTCACGCACACGCTTGAGGTCGGCAGCATTATCGCTGAATTTATATTCCTTGGCTACTTCTGCTGCGGACTCTTTGCCCATCTTGATCTCGTTTTCTCCAAGATCGGCATCCACATTCTGAGCGGCATTCGCAATGGACATTGCCAATGCCAATATAAGCAGAGTCCATAACCAGCCTGATTTTATCGAATGCATCCGAATTACCACCTTTTATGCATGCGATCCCATTATAACATCGACTAACTAATCAAGCCATTGATACCAATTTCTTTGACGTCCGTTTGCATTAAACCGTTTCATCACATGGGTACAAGTCGAAAACCAGGGTCCAAAATCGCCTGTACAATAAATTCAGGTAAAAATGCCTGACTGGCACAACAATTGCACTGGTAGGAATACTGGTTTTTAGGCTGATAGCGCGTCAGCATATATTGCTGGGGGGCCCTGTATGGAATGATAGTTTTGCGTGGGAGGCAGAACATGACGAAACTATCGCTCTACTTGGCCACATTGCTTTTGGGTACTAATTTCTCTGCATCGACTATGCCGGGGATGCATGTCAACAATGCAACCACGGTGCAAATGTCCACTATAGAGCAGCAGTATGTGGATATGACAAATGCGGAGAGATGGGACCGAAACATGAGGGTGCTTTCAACAAACCCTCTGCTGGTACAAGTGGCACGCGAGCACAGCAGAGAGATGTGGGAAAAGAACTATTTCGACCACTATTCTCCAACGCCGGGACTTAAAACCCCGATGGAAAGATACTTAAAAGCTCTGGGTAACAAACCTACATGGGCCTATCTGGGTGAGAATCTGTTTTATTGCTCAGTTGTTGATGCGGAGCGCGGACAGAAAGCCTTAATGAACTCACCAAAACACCGCAGGAACATACTCGATTCGCGGTTCGAGCAGATGGGTGTTGGAGTGTTTGTATCACCTGACGGTCAGTTCTGGGTTACAGAGCTTTTCCTCGCGCAGATAGATTAGCGAAGCAGGAAAAATACCAATATAGCAGTAAATATAAGAGCGGAGCAGAAATGCTTCGCTTTTATTACGCATTGTGCATCTCTAACCGATAACAGACAACCGGGAACCAATCATGCTCCTTGCTATAGATGTAGGAAATACGAATACAGCTTTTGCGGTCTTTGAAGGGAAAAAGATACGCGCGGACTGGCGCATCGGCACGGTCTCCCGGAGGACCGGCGATGAATATGCGGCTCTGCTATCTCCACTTTTCGATGAGTCGGGGCTGGCGTTCTCACAAATAGACGCAGTGGTTATATCCAGCGTGGTGCCTGCCACAATGGATTCACTTCTCAGGTTGTCAAAACGCCATTATAGAGTCGATAACCCGACCGTTCTCGGCCCTGATATCGATCTTGGAATAAAGATCAATTACTATCCCGTCACTGATGTCGGAGCCGACAGGATAGCGAATGCGATAGCAGCGCACGAGAAATACGGCGGCAGGGTGATTGTGGTCGATCTAGGCACGGGAACCACTCTCGACGCGGTTTCGGAAGACGGAGAATATCTTGGTGGGGCGATTGCTCCCGGTATCCAGATTTCGCTGGATGCGCTGGTTGCACGTGCGGCCAAACTTACAGGGGTTCAGTTGATTGCGCCTTCAAAAGCTATTGGTGATACCACATCGTCTAGTCTGCAGTCGGGCATGATATTCGGATTTGCCGGGCAAATCGACGCGTTGGTCGATCGCTTTCAGGAAGAGATGGGCGGCGGGGCAAGAGTCATCGCTACCGGAGGTCTGGCGCCGGTTATAGCCGCTGAAAGCCGCACAATCGAGCTTTGCGACGATCTGCTTACCCTTGAAGGCCTGCGAATAATCCACGAGCGCATCGGCAAATGATCTACTTCTTTGATAA
>DJHI01000315.1:2656-3051 GCA_002431715.1 Armatimonadetes bacterium UBA5829 | reverse complement strand
GAAACCCACACCAAGAAAACTACTCATCAGCGCCACCAAGCTCGATGGCTCCGGCACGGCCGTTCCAGACAATGTAATTGTGGCAACATTTGCGTTTATCCACCCGCTGCCATCCATACTTCCATCATCTTCTACTATATAATAACTATACATAATGATCCCTTTGCAAAGTTCAGATAAAATCAAATTTACTGAAGAGTCTGCTCCTTTTTTCCAAGTATGGGATAAATCAAATGCTGATTGACCTACATATCCCCAGTGATGTAAAAAGCCGCCGGCATCTGGATATCCATTGAATGGATAGCCATAACGAAATCCAACAGTGTATGATGGTAATGTGCCGTCAGAAAGTGCATAATAAGCGGTTCCTTGCACATGGAGTGTAACACTTTGCA
>DJHI01000315.1:370-2632 GCA_002431715.1 Armatimonadetes bacterium UBA5829 | reverse complement strand
CACTTTGCAAGTTGCTGAAGGTCATACCTGTATTGAGCTGATATTCTACAGTTGAAGGGTAACTATTCGCTCTCAACAACTCGGCTAGACTAAACGTATAATCTGTCGCAGAAGCGCTAATAGCGGCAGTCAGCATTAGAAAAACAAATAAAAATACCTTAGTTAATCGAGACATCTGATTTCCTCCTTTTGCATGGACACTTATTTTTGNNTTTGAGGCAGTCAACAATCTGTTATCCACCTCAAGTGTGTCTCTACCTTAATCAAGTGCTGTGGAAACACTTTCAAAAAACTATTTTGTCGCGTTTTCACCTCCGTTCTGATACCCGGGCCATGAGAGCATCTAGCCTATACTCATCACTATCTAATATAGTAGACTCCTCAATTAGGTATATTTGTCAGACTATCTTCAGCCATTTTCAATATTGATCAGAGAGAAAAATAAACTATGGGATGATGCTAGATGATGACTTGACATTTTTTGTTGTGCAACAATGCGGGGCTGGTAAGGAGTTTCCAGCCCCGCATGCAAAATACAGAGGTCTATTTCAATCGAAATATAACGCTATTGTCGCTAGAGATCAGCAGTTTCATGAAATGATTCATGTATTGGCTGCATATCCGTCTGAGCATCGTGAATGATTCTAATCTCCCGCCATTTGCCTGCCTTGTAGCGCAAGTAGAAGACAAAGCTGAAAAAGAGTATCCAGATTATCATGACAATCCATGCCGTCTGTGCGGAGACATGCAATATTTTGAACATAACGAGCAGAAGTCCGACCATCAGCCAATGCAGTGCTACCGATACGCTCATGGCCCACAATGTGTCCCCTGCCCCACGGAGCGTTCCGATAAACGCGACCATCATAGCCTCCGAAAGCACATAGACAGCCACCAGCCTGACCATAAAAAGTGTAAGCGGCAGTGCCTCGACAAAAACGGCGCTGTCCTGGTCCGGCCTGAAAATGTTGACAAGCGGGTACGGCATGAATGCAAACAGCAGAAACATTGTCATCGAAAAGACCGTCCCCACTTTTATTCCAGACATAGCGGCTTTTTGAGCGAGGTCGGGCCGCCTGGCTCCCATATATCGGCCTGCCAGGCTCGTCACGGCTATCTCTATTCCGATCAAAGGGACATACGCCACCATATCCCAGTTGAAAGTGACCGTCGCGGCAGTAGCGACAAGCTGCCCCTGCGCATCGAATAGTGTGATCATCGCCGTAAACGCTGCCATATTCAAAACGAATTCCAGACCTGCCGGATAGCCAAACTTCAGAAGCTTGCGCATCACATCAGTATCAAGCTTGAACGAGTCCATAATCCCATATTCTTTTCTCTTGTTACCGAAGAAATAAGCTGAGATTAGAATCAAAAGGCCGCATACACCGCCGGTAATTGTCCCGTACGCCGATCCTCTGATCCCCATCGAGTGGACGCCGAATTTCCCCAACACCAGCACGTAGTTGACCCCGACATTCACGACCATCGCAACGAGTGACGCTATCATAACCGTCCTGGTCTTGCCGATACCCGAGAAGAAACAGGTAAATGCCGAGCGAAGAAGCCCGACAATAGAAGCATACACGAGTATGCCGAAAAATAGCGTTTGAGGAGCAAGCTGCTCCGGTGCAATTCCTGAAACCCGAAAGAGCGATTTAACAAACGGAGCGAGAAGCAGGATAATTGGATATGCCAGCACGGCAATAATCATACCCTGCGTCACAACAACCGGACAATTTCGCTTCTGTCCCGAGCCGTAATATTGCGCGACTATCGCCGTCCCATATCCAATGAGTCCGAGGAAGAATGTGGTCATTAGAAAGCTGGTAAGACCGCCGCAGAGCGCCGCGTTCATGTGAGCCGTTCCGAGTTTTGAGAGGAAGAGCCTGTCGGTGAAAGTCATCACCGTATCACAGGCGCTCGAAGCCATCATTGGGAGGGCTATAACAAGGAGTTCCTTAACGCTGCCGGGTTTATGCTGTATATGTTTTATTACTTCCGTTGCCAATATATATTTCCTTTATTGCTTATTATACAGTTACCGGATATGGATAGATCAAATTTCTATAGCTCATAATTAATGATTACTAACTGAGCATACTGCAAATAGTGTGTGTTATTAGAAAACTGAGCTATTACACTAATATTCCGGTTATTTTCCGTACACCAGTATCTGTATAGAGCGGGATATGCATATTGGTAAACCGGCGAGAGACTATACTATAGTCTCGATAGTAACCAGCTTACCCGACTCCTCCA
>DJHI01000315.1:0-346 GCA_002431715.1 Armatimonadetes bacterium UBA5829 | reverse complement strand
AGTGGCGGGGTTAAAAGCGCCGCCGATCAGTATATTAACGCGATCGGCATTATTAAGAAGTTGATGAAGCTGGGTGACACCACTCTCTTCATCGAAGACTGCTGCATCTTCGTCAAGAACGTTAAAAACCTGATTAAGCGTGACTGCGCCCTCCGTAACCAGATCGATTCCTTCGATCATATGCCTTGGTGGGGCCAGCATACTCTGCGGATTATCCTCCATCAAGAGCGGTTTTTCCAATACACGTGCCACAATCTTGGCAGTGGAGCCGCCGCAGACCACCTTTTTCCCCTCCATTCTCATAAAGCGAGCAACAACTTCTCTATCCTTTTTGGTGTCGGAAGGT
>DJHI01000125.1:11725-12535 GCA_002431715.1 Armatimonadetes bacterium UBA5829 | reverse complement strand
ATTTTGATAATCCGGCAAAGCTCACTGAAAGCCTGAAAGGTGTTGAGACGCTTTATAACACCTATTGGATTCGGTTTGAGCGCGGAGATATGACATTCGATAAAGCGGTTGCTAACTCTCTTACGCTCATTCAAGCAGCTAAGGATGCCGGTGTACGCAGGATAGTGCATGTAAGCATCACAAACCCCGACATAAACTCGCCTCTGCCATACTATAAGGGTAAGGCTTTGGTTGAGCAGGCTATTATCGAGAGCAGGCTGTCGTATGCAATACTTAGGCCGAACGTGCTATTCGGCGATCAGGGGATTTTAATAAATAACATCGCATGGTTTCTACGTCATCTGCCGGTGTTCGGCATTCCGGGTTCGGGTGAATATAAGATGCAGCCGATATTTGTTGAGGATCTAGCCGATATTGCGGTGGATTGGGGCGGCAGGGAAGAGAATGTTGTATTCGATGCAGTAGGGCCGGAGATATATACATTCAGTGAACTGATAAATCTCCTAAAGGCTGTTATCAGGAGCAGGACATTGGTAGTTCACATGCCGCCTGCGCTTGCTTTGTTATCCACTCAAGTGATTGGCAGACTGCTGCACGATGTTGTCCTCACGCCTGAAGAAGTTAAGGGCCTTCTTGCAAACTTGCTTGTCTCTGATAAGGAACCGACGGGGCATACTTTGCTGTCAAAATGGCTGGAAAACAATAAGGCCTGGATAGGGAAGGAATACTTCTCAGAAGTGAGGAAGCATTTTTCTTGAAAGCGTTGTCTTGTATGTTTTATAAGTAATTGGGTGGCGATTCGGAAATCGC
>DJHI01000125.1:2357-11714 GCA_002431715.1 Armatimonadetes bacterium UBA5829 | reverse complement strand
TTCTGAATATGGGTCTGGCTTTCCACTTTCCACTCTCGGCTTTCCACTAAAAACAGGAGTTTGATCGATGAAACGAATAGCAGTCTTGACCAGCGGCGGCGATGCGCCGGGAATGAATGCGTGCGTGCGCGCCGTTGTCAGATATGGACTTGCGGCAGGGGCTGAAGTCTATGGAATCACTCGCGGATATGCGGGTTTGATGGAAAATGACATTAAGAAGCTGGACTCGCGTGATGTCGGCGGAATTATACGGCAGGGCGGCACTATACTGATGAGCGCCCGATCAAAGGAGTTTAAGACGCCTGAAGGTCAGGCCAAGGCTCTCGATGTGCTTAGAGGTTGGGATATTGACGGGCTGGTTGTCGTCGGTGGGGACGGCTCGCTTCATGGAGCCATGTGCCTGCACGAACTTGGATTTCCGGTGGTCGGAGTACCGGCCTCCATAGATAACGATATCTCGAAAACCGAGATGGCTATCGGCGTCGACACCGCTCTTAATACGATTCTCGATGCAATGGACAAGATCAAAGATACCGCAAGTGCTCATCAGCGCGCATTCATAATCGAGGTGATGGGCAGAGCGCATGGCTATTTGGCGTTGATGGCCGGAATTGCAGGCGGCGCCGAGATGGTGGTGCTGCCGGGCCAGAGTGTGGACAAAAATGTGGTTATTAGAGAAGTAAAATCAGCATTCTTAAGAGGGAAGCCGCATTTTATCATTGTAGCAGCAGAAGGTGCTTCTACCCCTGAAAAGACGATTTCTCAGCTCTTGACTGAATATGTCATGGAATCCGGGCACGACGCGCGGTCGACCGTTCTCGGACACGTTCAGCGCGGAGGCAGCCCGTCCTGCTATGACAGGATTCTTGGAACAAGGTTCGGAGCGGCGGCCGTGGATAATCTGGTAGCAGGAAATATTGGGAAAATGGTCGGAATTATCGATGGGCGGATAGTAACGACTGATTTGGATACGGTATTAAAGAGCAGCCCGTTTCTCAGCGGTGAGCTGTTAAGATTGGCTGAGCCATTATCACATTAAAATAATGATTGTCCGGGAAGACCTCCCGGACAATCGAAACGAAACCTTATTTTGCGCCTCTTTTGCCTTGATGCTGAGGTAGATTCTGCATCAGTTCTTCAAATTGTTTCAACTGATCCGCGGTGAGCACTCCCTTGATCTTTTCCAGGTTTTCTTTGCGGAGTTCCTGAATCTTAGCCTGCTTTGCTTCGGTCGAAAGAGATGTGTCGTTCTTGATTGCCTGGCACTGCTCGCGGTTGCTTGTCATTAGTTCTTTAATCTCAGTCTTTTGCTGTTCGGTAAGATTGAGTTTCGCAAGGATTCGCATGAGGCCCATGGCTGGTTTGGGATTGAGCAATCTTTCCACAAGTCCCATCTTTTCCGCCTTTTCGCGCTGCTCGGCGGTTAGAACGGAAAGGATTGATTCTTTGGTCGATTGTCTTAAAGCTTGGATTTTAGACTTCTTTTCATCCAGAGTCATGGTCGATTGGCGGATCTGTTTTGCCTGATCGTGGAATTCCTTCACCTTTGCCACAATGCTCTGAACCTGATCATCTGTAAGCCCGAGCTTTTGTGATATTCCGGAGAGAACTCCGTTTCTGCCCTTTTGGTGTTGAGCCGTATTACCTCGCGCGTAGGCAAGGCTTGCAAGCGCAAAAACGGCAATCATCATAAATACAGCGATTCTCTTCGTCATGTCGATCACTCCTCATACTAATAAGATTTCTCTGCAGGAATAGACGTATGGTTATTTCTGCGGTTTCAGATATTGTATATTATTTTAAAGAGATTACTTGCTGCACATATCAAGACAATATATAGAAATCGGGTTTGATGATGTCGTAATATGGACATAATATATATAGATGTGCTGTTCTTGTTTGTACATCTGCTCTTTCATCTTGTCCGGGCTTCGGATTCGTAGACAATTATTTTTCTTTTTTACAGCCAAGCCTCGGAGGTATCGGAGGCGGCATTATGAAATCGGTTAGAGACGAGGCAATCATACAGTTAATAAGATCCAGGTTGGATCAGGATAAGCTTACCGGAGGAGAGACTATTTATGTTACGTTGGAAAACGGAGACGTTATTCTGATCGGNNATCATGAAGAGCAGAAAATTGCCGCCGAAAGGATAGTTTTGGGAACCTACGGCGTCACCAATGTGATTTCGAGAATCAGGGTGCGCAAATTGAAATGGTTAATCTGAGGTAACACTAGTCAATTCGCGGGAAGCAGTGCAACTATTACAGAGCCAATCCGCCCATGCAGCACGCTCGAGAGCGGATTTTGCTTGTGCAAGTACTTCAGTGTTTTTTCGTGCCTTTGTATCCTCCGGTTCCACCTTAAAAATCTCAATATTACCGGCGACAAGACAACTGCTGGCTGTGTTTTCGATTATATCTTTTGCTCTAATGCCCGAATCGAGCATTGTGTTGATGCGTTTTGCAATCTGTTCGGCTCGCTCTTTGGATGTCGGCCCACCGTTCTTAAGCGATGCCGGCATGCAGACGTCGCGGTCACAGATTATCACTTTATATTGATCGCTGTTTTCGTCGGCCACCACCTGCGCATATGCGACTCCTTTGAGTTTGCGTACGTTGGGAGCGAGACCCTCAGCGACCATCGCCTGTGTTATAGAGTCGATTCTTTGGAATGGCGATGGGTGAGTCTTATAGATGCCGAGAGGAAGTGATGGATTTTCGGCATGTATTCTATCGAGTTTTTGCATAAATGTAAGAAGCCCCTCTGCCTTGAAATTGGACCTTGCAAGATAGGCTACTGCGGTTCTGTCGGCATCGCGTTCGGCATCCATTGTTTGGCTGCTTGTCTTTCCCGTTCTTAACATCTGAGCACCGAGTAATATGTTGTTCAGGTCCGTATTTTTAACTTTACCGAATATGCCTGCCAGAGCGATGAGAGCGACATACTTATCGAATTTAGACTGTTCTTTGAGGAGTCTGCTGGTGTGATGATGGGCTATATGAGCAATCTCATGCGCGAGAACACCGGCTAATTCATCATCGGAATCAATGACATCAAGCAGGCCGGTATTCACATATATGAAGCCGCCCGGAAGAGCGAATGCATTGACATCCTTATCTTCTATCACTTTGAATTGATATTTGAAATCGTAAATTTTAGATTCACCGTAAGAGGCATTTACTTCCTGACTATTAGCGATCTTCACAAGCGCCTGACCCACGCGCTGCACTCTATCCACATATTCCGGATCATCGACAATGACCAGTTCTTTATCAATTTGGTTGGCATACTCTCTGCCTGTTTTTTCCTCGTCCTTTTTGCTGTCACACCATACACAGCCGGATATAAGCAGGCATATGGCGATAATAGTAATTGAAAACCGGATATATCGTATTGCTCTCATGTTCGACCACCCCTGTATTGGAAGTCTCACGATGCTTATATGGGTTACCCCCGTCGGAAGAAGGCCAAAACAATTGAAGGCAGGATAGGCAATTAATTGTGATCTGTTGACTTGGAAGAACGGCAGGACTAGAATTGAAAAACCAATATAAATTGTTCGGGGGCTATAAAGTGTCGAAACTGACCGGTGTTTTGATTGTTATTTTAGCGTTATTCATTGTTTGCTCGCTTGCAATCCCATCTTGTGCTGCAAACGACGCTCAGAAGCATTTCAACAATGCGCTCAGTTTGCAGAAGGCAGGGAAGTTGGATAAGGCGCTGGCTGAATATCGCGCAGTTTTAAAAGTTGCTCCAAATTCAGTGCCTGTGCTCAGTAATATGGGCCTTATTTATGTCAGGCAAAACAAACTTGGCGCGGCAAAATCGGCATTCGAGAGAGTGCTTAGTCAAAATCCGAAGGATGAGCACGCGCTTGAAAATCTTACCAGGGTGCTTATAGGGCTTGGAAAAAACCAGGAGGCTCTCAAATATTCAAAAAAACTGCTGGTGCAAAAGCCAAAAGATGCGGGTGCGCGTTTTCTTGTCGGTGTTGCAAATTACAGACTTAAGAAATTTGAACCTGCCGCTGATGCTTTTAGGTCGACTCTGCACGCCGACCCTAAGAACGAAGAGGCGCTTTTCAACCTCTGTGCCTGTTATCTCAATCTAAAAAAATATGGCGATGCCCTGACGAATGCCGAACGGCTTATTGCGTTAAATCCGAAAAACCAGCGTGCGATAACACTCGCTGCTTTTTGCGCTGAAAAAACCGGCGATAAGGACAGCGCCATCGAGCATTACGAACAGGCAGCCAGGTTTGAAGATATAAAAATACCGGCGCTTCTGGCTCTGGCAAATCTTTATCGTTCCACGGATAAAGAGTCCAAGGCGATGGATGCGCTGGAGCGTGTAATTAAAGCCGACCCTGCGAATTACCAGGCAAACTATGACCTTGGCACATATTATTACTCAAAGAGTAAGTACAAAGAGGCTGAAAAGTATTTCCTTACAGCGACTAAAGCCAAACCAAACGATGGTTTTGCTAATGCGCGGCTGGCGCTTACTCAGCTAAATCTCAATAAAAATGCCGAGTCCTTGAAGTCTGCCGATGCAGCGGTTAAAGGTAATCCAAGGGATAAATTCGCACTGGAAGTGTTGGCTTATGTCCAAGAAAGAAACCAAAAGTTTGACAATGCAATCGCCACCTGTCGCAAATGGGAGAAACTCGAGCCCAAAAGCAGCGATCCAAATGTGCGAATTGCCAATACCTATCTATTCCAGAATAAGAAGAATGAGGCTTATGCGGAGTTTGAAAAGGCGATTAAAAAAGACCGGAATAACCTGACTATTATAAACAATTACGCCGATGCTCTTGCGTCAAATGGCGTCAATGATAAGGCATATGCTCAATATCAGTCTGCGTTGAAGATCAAACCGGATGATGTAGACACAATGGTCAAGGCTGCAAATTGCCTGCGGAAGCAGGATAAGAATGATGACGCGGTTGCGCTCATTCAGAACGCGATTACAGTTGACCCCAAGAACGAGCAGCCGTATACTGCTTTGGCTGATTTCTATAAATCTCAAAACCAGCCTGATAAAGCCATAGAACAGTATAAGAAAGTTTTAGAATTCGATCCGAAGTCTACCAACGTAATGTATTCTCTTGCGAGCTTATATGACAGTCAAAAGGACTATGAATCAGAGATATCTATCTTCAGAAAGCTTTCGGAGGACGATCCAAAGAATGATAGCTTCAAAACACGTATTCCGAGCCTATACGATAAGTGGGGAAAGCTGGACGAAGCGATCTCTGAGTCAAGAAAGCTGGTCGATTCGGATGGAAAGAATTTCAGCTATCGTAATCAGCTTGCACAGCTTCTCGACAAGAAAGGCGACCAGAAAGCAGCTCTTGAGCAGTACTCTGAAGCAGTAAATACGGATGACTCAAACCAGAAAGCCTATGCCTATCAGAAGATGGGCGAAATGCAGGAAAAATTAAAGGATATCGATGCAGCGGTTGTTTCGTATAAGAGTTCGATAGATGCCGCCCCCGGTTCAATTGCATCCTTTGACGCACTTTCTAAAATCTATGAGGACAGGAAAAAATCGGAAGAATTCCTCGATTATCTGAAGTCGGTCGTTACTTCAGGCAAAGAAGGCGCGTCATACAGCTACTTTATGAGCGCCTTCAAGAAAGCCGGAAAGACGGATGAGGCGATAAATACTCTGGCTGAACTCTCGGCAAAGAATCCTGATAGTACTGAGATTGCCGCCGTTCTTGCATCGGCATATAAAGACGCCGGGCAGAAAGACAAAGCGGTAGAGCAATATAAGAATGTGCTTGCAAAGAATGCTAACGACCCATATACAAACCGCAAGCTGGGCGATTTGTATAAGGATATGAACAGGGATCAGGACGCTATCGATTGCTATTCCATTGCGATAAAAAGTATGCCGTTTGACAGAACTCTGGTTACCAATCTGGGCGCGCTTTATGAAAAGAGTGGAAAGAGAGCAAAGGCGCTGGAAACCTACAGAAACTATCTGAAAATAGACCCTGCAAAT
Organism: Armatimonadetes bacterium UBA5829; assembly: GCA_002431715.1. Taxonomy (GTDB): domain Bacteria; phylum Armatimonadota; class UBA5829; order UBA5829; family UBA5829; genus UBA5829. Next base: position 5,702 of record DJHI01000125.1, on the reverse strand, counting down.
AAGGATATCAAGGATAAGATAGCCGCTCTGGAAACGCCGAAATCGACCTCAGAAGCGCCTAAACCTGCTTTAGATATGCCTAAAACAGCTCCTGAGTCTGAAACTACAAAATAACAATACTAAAACCTTATATGCGGATTAATCCACAGTTCTAGTCTAGTAGAGGGACTTTGTGTGGTTGCGGCCGGGTTTTAACCGGCTGCGACTAAAGTCACGGACACAAANNGAAGTCGGCCTGCGTCGACTAAAAGGTGGCATCCAAACTTGATATAATTCGCATCAGACGTAATATTTCCATTTCCGTATTTCAGTGATTCCATGGTTATATGTTGATACGGTGACCTCATTTGTCTTTTGCTCTTCTTTTGGCTGCTAAGAGGCGTGAAGTGGTGTCTTCGGATTTTTCCTCCGAAGAACCGGCTTTGACATCCGGTTTTGCCTTTTGGGGAGACGGTGCAGAATGTTCTGATGGAGTCGGCATATAAACGGGCTGAGGGCTTTCAGATGGCTCCAGTGATTCGTCCTCGGTTTTTCGAGTCTTCTTGGATTTCAGAAGAGTGCCCACACTCTCTATACGTTCAGCGCTTTTCGCTCGTTTGGCAGATTTGCGCCTGCGGATGCGCTCTTTGATTCGACCATAGACCTCCGCGACAAGTTCAGGGCTTAGTGCGACGCGTCTAACCGCGACATCCAGCGGGAAGAGCACTGCCGATAGGATTATTAAAAGCCTCCATAGATCGGTGTATGTCTTGAACGGCCTAAAGTGCGAGCTGAAGATATCTTTCGGCTCAGGGTTGAATATACCGGATGTTTCGGAAGATATCTGCTTCAAGAGAGCCTCATTGGAGCTTATCTGTTTATATTCGGCGGGATACGGGATCGATATGACGGTAACATCTGGCGAACTTGTCTTCTGATCCTTTCTTGCGACGTTAACCACATAGGTGCCGACTTCTCTCGCATCGAAACCGGCTTCATACCTTCCGGGGCCGGTCTGCTCGACACTAAGAGGCTGCGAGACCATATCCGGCCCTATTACCGACCCGGCAAATTTCAGCAAGTTGATGAAATTGCCTTTGTCATCGACCGCATCGATAGATAACCGACCTATGCCGCCATCGACCTCGACACTGCTCTGAAAGTCCTTTGAAGCGCTTTTTCGCATAGTCGAGCGGATAACCTGAGCCCAAAACTTGTTATAGTCGGCCCATGTAAGCCACCTGGCGGCCCATCGCGCTTTGCAGTCCGAAGTAAATGCCGCCGAGCGGCCCAGCCCCAACTGCCATGTAGCCAGGATGGGATCGTTCTTGTGAGATGCCATCAGAACTCGCGCAGCCGGTTTTGCACTTGTAGCCACATATCCGAGCAGCGGAGGCATCGAGGAGATATCTATTCCTCCGAGTTCAGAGCTGGAGGTGTCTGTTTTTGGCGTAAAGGGCTCTTCTATCACGAGTGATTTCGAAATGGTCATAACATCTTTAGTGAAGATCGCTTTCAAATCAGCAGCCTGCTGAGCCAGATAATATCCGCCTTTGCCATAATATGCCACACCCTTAAGGAACGGCACATGCGGACCATCTCCGATAGCAACGGCGGTAACCGTTATCTTTTCACCCGCCATTTTTTGAACGAGTGGAATAACCCCTTCCTGCTCGTCGCAGTCTGAGCCATCAGCGAGAAGAATTATATGTTTCTGCCGTGTGCCGCTGCCTCTGATCATATCATGGGCCATTACCATAGATGGATAAACAGCGATCCCGCCGCCTTCGGCCCTGATGGTGGATATTTCACCATAAATCGGGCCTTTATTCGTGCAGGGCATCAGTTTTACAGCCGCTACCGGATAGCTGTGGCAGACAATAACCCCAACCTTGTCTATAGGCTGGAGAAGTTTAACGACAGCCGCTGCCGCATCGTTTGCCAGCTCGATTTTCGCTCGACCGCCTTCGGTAGCGCTCATGGAGCCGGACTTATCCATCACAATCACAACCGAGAGCGAGGGCAAAATTTTTGTCTTGCGGATAGACATATCCACCGGCAGAGTCTGCTCGATGGGTGTGTCATAATATCCGCCAGCGCCGAAGCTGTTTTCGCCTCCGATCATTGTGAATCCGATACCCAGGTCTTTCACTCCTGACTTAATCATCTGCATCTGATCGGCGGAGAGTTTCCATGCGGGTAAGTCGGAAAATACAACCATATCATAGCCCTGCATACGCGCAAGGGATGTCGGCACGCCGGAGGGATCACGTGTCTCGATATCGATGTCACTCGATTTGAGTGCGGAAGAGAGAAAGTGCTCCTGACCGGGCTGGCCCTCTATGTAGAGCACTTTCGGCTTGCCTCGCACGATTGTGTAAGAAAGGGCGGTGTTGTTCTCGGGCTTTGTGTCGTCTGCGCAATCCAGGATTGCTCTGAATTCGTAGTTTCCCGGCTTTGGAATCGACTGCCGGAAAGTCAATACGCTCTTACTTTTTCCGAGTTCGATAGTGCGAGTCCCTACGGAGGCATTATTCCTGAGCAAATGGATTGTGGCGACAGTGGGCTGTTTGGAGACCGTAATCACTTTCAGGTCGAACGGTTCGCCGACTTTAACACTCGCCGGTGAAATCATTTTGTCGAGCATTGCCTCTTTAGGCAGTTCGCTTGCGATGGGAATGGTGTCAATCGATACATCGTTTGCGCCGATTAAGGCAGCCTGTTCGATAGCTCTACCGATTGTCTCATTACCGTCGGAAAGGAGTACTATCTTTTTAGCGCTGTGCTCAGGGAACGAAGCCAGAGCCAGTCCGAGAGCCTGCGAGATATCCGTGTTGGACGAATTCGGCACCGAATAGAGCTTGTCCAGCTTGCCGATATTCGATGGTGCAAGCTCCACGGATGCATCAGACCCGAACGCGATTACTCCGATCTTCTGCTCATGCTTCTTATGCTTGAGCGCATTATTTATGTAACTGATTGCGGCATCCTGCTTCGCTTTTGGGATTGAGTCGGATACATCGAGGACGAATACAACGCTCTCCTGAGATGCGTTTCTTACGATTCTCACTCCCGCCAGTGCGAAGACGAGCATAAAAATAATAATAAGCCGCAGTGTCAGCGCAAGATACAAACGGAATTTGGAAAGATCCGCGAGGCTCCCGCGCGATAGCCGCCAGGTGTAATATGCCAGCACCGGCAGCAGGATCAGGTATGCAGGTTTTGTAAATTCAATCAAAGCCTACAACCTCCTGTGATAGGCATACCATTCAAATGCCATAACGAATAATGCGATCAATGCCAACGGCCAGTAATACTCGCGATTGGTCTGAACAGCCTTGGTCGATGCGGCCATTTTTCTGCCGC
>DJHI01000125.1:605-2352 GCA_002431715.1 Armatimonadetes bacterium UBA5829 | reverse complement strand
TTCTATCGATTCTTTCGGAGACGTGTCGGATTCCATTGGAGATGCAAGATTGCATGCAAACTCACGACTTATCCCTTTTCCCGTGACGCGATATATCCCCGCGCAATCCGTGTTATTGAATACAACAGGTGTTTGGTTCACATCAATCATGCGTTTAATGCCGTTTGGATTGGTTACAGTGATCCTCTCGGTGCCAGGAGGCACGTCTATATAGACCGGCCTGCCGGTTCGCGAGCCCTCGCTTCCGCCGATCTGCTGAGGAGCGAGCCAGTCGAGGCAGTTGGTTACAAAGATTGGAAATCCGACATGGAGCGGAAAGTCGCTTTTCAGGAGGTCGAAGCCCAGTTGAACAAATCGCCTGCCATTGTTTACTCCCGCAACTGCAAGCGGCCCGGTCTCGCCTTCAACCAATGGCCTGGCCCATGTTTTGGTTTTCAGATAATTCGCCTCAGCCATACGCACACTCGTGAAATCGACATATCTGGTTATCGGGTGATGCTCATCGACATCGACAATTGTAGGATGTTTTGTCAGTGACCCCTGCGCCAATGCAGGCCCTTGATCGGAACTCGAATTGATAAGCAGATATCCACCCTGCGGAAGTTTTTTAGGCGCCTTTATGCCGTCGAACACTACAAGATCATAACTGCGTTTTCCAAAATCCGCAGGCAGAGAATCTGCTCTGGTAAGCCTGGTTTGCGGGTCGAGATTGAGAGCATTTTGCAGGAAAATATTGCCTTTTGAAATTAGCAGCACGTTCATATCCCGCGGCTTATCAAGATATACGGAGCCGGAATTATCCACCGAAAGATCGTCACTTACATCGATTTTTGCAGTGACCCTGCCAGATAGCTGGGATATATTGCTGATAATTTCCTGCTTAATCTCGCCCGCTTGAAGTCTTTCTTCACGGATATCAAAAAGCTTATCCTCCGCGTAGATTTCGAGGTTGAAAGTCCGGTCAGACTTGGAATAATTTCTAAGCCCGATAAAGACCTCCTGGCTGCCTGAGAGATTTTTTCTTGAGTCAAGCCCTGTAATGGCCACATTGTCGCTTCGATTGCCCATGCGAACAAAGTCGAGCTGCGCATTACCGACTGGAAGATCGCTCAGTGTTCCGAACTGGCCATCGGAGAATATAACGATCCGAGGCGGCGCGGTGCTGTTGCCGGCCACAAGCGACAAGGCCAGAACGAGCGCCTGACGCATGTTGCAGTTTGCGTCAGACGGTTTGAGTTTTGAAATAGCGGAGTTAAGAGCGTTTTTATCCGATGTAAACGACTGCACCACCTGAGTCTTANNTTGTGTCACGCGGGCCCATCTTATTGGCGATTCCCTTGGAGCGTGATTTTGCAAGTTCAAAACGGGACGGTTTCACGTCAGTAGACTGCATGCTGGCTGACGAGTCGATAATTACAACTATTCTGTTTTCCGACACACCCTTGGTTTTCAATATTGGCCTTGCCATCGCGAAAACCAGAAATGCGACGACAATGAGCTGAAGCAGCAGCAGTAGATTCTTTTTGAGCTTTTGGAGAGGCGCATCGGCCTGTAAATCCGCCACCGCATCCTGCCAAAGCATAGTGCTCGAAACAATTCGCTCCTTGCGCCTGAGTTTGAGCAGATACAGGAACACAATTATCCCTGCAAGCGGCAGAAGAAGTATTAAACTGAGTGGTGATAATAGACTCATAGTTGATTATAGGTTTTGGTTTATAGACAACAGTGAAACCTGCTCCCTCTCCCG
>DJHI01000125.1:0-519 GCA_002431715.1 Armatimonadetes bacterium UBA5829 | reverse complement strand
GCGCTTTCCTAGAACACCAAATGTTTTAAGAAAATTCATAATACAAAATTTACCTGATTGCTCCTTGCAGGCGCAGATAAAACAGGATAATGTCTTCGAACGGCGTCTGATTAGTTACACTCGCGAATGTGCACCCATAGCGAGTACAGTAAGACTCCAAACCGTTCTTAAAGTCAGACAGCCTCTGCTGATATTTTCTAAGCAGGGTTTGTGTGATTGTCACCTCACGCTTTGTGCCATTCTCAGAGTCAATAAGTAAAAGATCGCCAAGAAGCGGGGGCTGAACCTCATCCTGATCGAGAATCTGCAGCACTACAGGTTCGAACTTTCGTGCAAGCAGAGTAGTTAAACCCTGTGGATAAGTTGTGCATAAGAAATCGGATAAAACTATAACAACTCCCGGTTGAGGAGTGCGCAGACTGAAATCTCTTATGCCGGCTGCAAGGTCGGTTTCACCTTCGGCAGTCAATGAATCGAGCCATCTGAAAATCTCATGGGCCGACTGCTTTCCACGCTTGG
>DJHI01000188.1:1627-6408 GCA_002431715.1 Armatimonadetes bacterium UBA5829 | reverse complement strand
ACGGTGGGGCAAAGCGCATGCCGGAGAACCCACGGATTGATTTGCAGCACTGATCTAGATGCAGGCTCCCTGCTCGACTAAAGTGCTTATCAAAACATCAACCGGCAACTTACGAGGGCTTGTTTCCATCTTAACTGAAAGCGCTGCAGCGGTTCCGGCAGCCTGCCCTATTGCCATGCAGCACGGCATAACTCGTGAGCTTCCAGCCGCCAGATGGGTTGCCGAAATCGTACGGCCTGCAACTAAAATGTCATTGAGTCCTTTCGGCAATAGACATCTGTATGGGATATGATAGTCCGAGCCTGCGGGCACAAAGCCATGGTCTTTGAGCTTATCCAGATGAGCGTCCTGCAGGTGGACATCTATATTGTGCGCATACCTGCATATGCCGTCATCGAATTTGCGCGCGGAGAGCACATCATCCTCGGTAAGAGTATAATCGCCAACAACTCTCCGGGTCTCGCGCACACCTAAGCTTGGAGCGGTATCTATTAGAAAAATATCTTCACAGCCGGGTACGTGAAGCCGGAAAAGCTCGGTTCGTGCAACGGCCTCGTTACGCATGTTTTCCAAGGCGCCTGACACGTCCCATGGCGAGCAAGCATCGACACCCGGGCTGTGTAGGCTGTTGATACTGAACACTCCCGGCATCAGCGGCACGGGTGTCCAGCAGCCCATACCGCGACCCGTAGCCTTACGGAAGGCTTTCCCCAGGCTCAGATAGACATCCGACTCTCTGACATGAGCATTTCCGACTCTGAAAACAAGTGTCGGCGGTTGCATTACCCCATCGCCTGGCCTACCCGTAACGACCTCGGCGCCCGCAAAGCGAGCCAGATCGGCATCACCCGATGCATCGATAATCTGTTTGGCCTTGAAAGCAACCTGCCCACACTTGGAACTTGTGCCGACGATCCATTCTCTATCGATGCGCTCAATCGAAATGGCGGATATGCCGTAGAGTATCTCGGCACCAGCTTCTCTGACCATCTGGTCCGCAATAATCTTGAGGTATTCGGGATTGATGGATATGTATCCGAGTGGAATTTTAGATGCCGCACCCACGTTCTGCATGCGGATCAGCATCTCTTCGGGGATGCCCTTTATAATCCGCTCGCCCTCGTTTTTGAGGTCGTCCGGCCAGGGTTGATTGTCCTCATACAGTCGCATGCGGGTGAAGTCATGCCTGCGGTCGGCATTGTCGAATGCGCCCCAGTTGCACAGCAGACCGCTCGTGGCGGTTCCTCCCAGGCACTCGGAGCGTTCGATCAGCAAAGTGTCGGCTCCATTGCGTGCGGATGCTATCGCCGCGATCATACCGGCAGGACCGCCTCCGGCAACTATTACATCATAAGTTTTGCCCGGTTGTTGGGTCATTTTTTACTCCCGATTTGGGATGACTCGGTCGATCATGGGCGTTATTATGTCTGCCATTCGTTCAAATCCGAGATCGGTCGGATGCGTGCCGTCGACCGTCGGTTCGCCGTCGTTACCTACCAAAGTATGGCCCTCTATATAGTGGAGCCTGCCGTGCCAATCGGCTGCACAGTCCTGATAGATCTGCCTCTGTATAATATTTCTCTCCGTGGTGTTTTGCGGCTCATCGGGATATATAAATTTCCACTGGCGCTGAGCTTCTTCGATTAAAATCACCGGAGTTTCGGGGTGAACCTGCTTGAGCTTTTTAAGGAGATAGCGAAGTCTCTCATCGATTTCGGCAGCTTCCACATTGGGCATGCAGTCGATAACATATACCGAAGGATCAAGCTCTGCCAGAAGATCGGAGACTTCTTTTTCACATTTGGCTCTTCCCGCAAAACCGAGATTTATCGTTTGAACATCCAGTCTGCGCCCAATTATGGACGGATATGCCATGCCCGGGCGTGAGCAGCAGAGACCATGCAGGATCGACGTACCGTATAGAACAACCGGCTTTATATGAGGCTTCGGAGGTGGAGCGGCTTGAATCTCCGATCCATCCGCAATTCCTATCTCAACCGATTTCACCGCATTATATATTGGCAAATATAACGCATATTCCCTCATTTCACGCGTCATTCCCGTTCTCAGTTCCGATTCACTATCGACGGCAAGCGGGAAACCTGTCGCCAGCCAGCGGAGCTTACCTTGATGCCTTACATAAAGATCGACCCCACTCACTGCAGTTGCGGGCATATGCGTGCATCCGAGTTCGGGATTTTCAAGTTTCCACCTGGCGTGAATCTCCGGCGAATCGCTGGTAAACCTGACCAATATCCCCGCGCTGTTTCGAGAGAGGTTCCACAGCACTTCAGGAAGCATATTTTTTGCTTTGGCCGGAAAGCGGTCGTAGAAGTGCTGTGTGTCGGTCCAGCCTTTGCCTTCGATGCCTAAAGCGGCGGCATCAAACCACTTAATAGAAGCGCCCTGGTTCATTAAAAGATGACTCCTTACCGATTGACGGCCTTGATAACCGTCCTTGGTAATATATGCAAGCTTTGTTATTTGATTTCCTGCTTCAAAACGCGTTCAATTACCGGCGCGATGGCATCCGCCATCCTGAAAAACCCCAGATCGGTCGGATGGATGCCATCGACTGTGGGTTCGCTGTCATCGCCAAGCAGAGATTGCCATTGGATATAGTGAAGTCTGCCTTCCCAGGTTGGCTCGTACTCGTCGAATATCTTCCTGAGCGCCACATTTTTCTTGTACATGGCGAATTGATCTTCGGAGCTGATGAACGCGGACTGCAACAGCGGCTGCTCGATAAGAATCGCCGGAGTCTCGGGATGGGTTGACTTGAGTTTATCGAGGAGATATCGAATACGCTCGTCCACATAATCTACCTTCATATTGGGGATGCAGTCTATGACAAAGATCGATGGATCGAGTTCAGCCAGAAGATCGGCGACTTCGGGTTCGCACTTGCCGTTGCCTGAAAAACCGAGGTTGATTGTCCGAATTTCGAGCTTTCGGGCGATTATTGATGGATATGCAGTGCCAGGACGTGAACAGCACCCACCCTGGACTATAGACGATCCGTAAAACACAACCGGCTTGATCTGTGGGTTTCTTGGAGAGACGCCCTGGATAGAGGAACATTCGACAATACCTATCTCAACCGATTCCACTCCATTATAGAGAGGCAGATGAAGAGTATATTCCCTCATCTCATTGCCCAGGCCGCCTATCAGTTTGTATTCATTGACGGTTTCATAAGGGTAACAGCCTGTGGCAACCCACCTAAGCTTGTCATGATACCTTACATAAAGGTCTAGTCCGCTTACACCGGTAGCCGGCATATGCGGGAGCGCGAGCCGCTCCTTAGTGAGTCTCCATTTTGCATGAATTTCAGGCGAGTCGGTGGCGAATTTGACTGATATCCCGGCGCTGTCGCCCGAAAGGCTCCAAACATCCGCATTAACTGTTTTCTTGGCACTGGCGGGCAAGCGATTGTAAAAACTTTCGGTATCGGTCCAACCCTTTCCTTCGACTGTAAGAGTGGCGGCATCAAGCCACTTGATTTGGGTTTCTTCAGACATTGAAAAACAAGCTCCTAACGTCCTTCGGCTGCTTCACGAATCGAGCGAGGCAGTAAATTTGGGGTGATAAATTTGGCATCCAGGTCTGCAAGGACAATGGCTCGCTCTATGGTATTTTCAAGCTCGCGCACATTACCGGGCCATTTATATCGCATCATAAGCTCCAGAGTCTCAGGGCTTGCGTGCTCAATTTTTTTGAAGTTGTCCGCTGCATACATTTCGATAAAGTGATTCAAAAGCAGCGGGAGATCATCGAGCCTGTCCCGAAGAGGAGGCATATTGATTGTAATTACCTGCAGGCGGTAGAACAGGTCCTCCCTGAACTTGCCATCCTTGACCAGCTTCTCCAAAGGCTGATTTGTGGCGGTGACCATGCGGACATCGACTTTTATTGTCTCGTTTCCGCCGACACGCTCGAACTCACGCTCCTGAAGAACGCGCAAAAGCATCATTTGGACTGTCTGCGGAATATCGCCTATTTCATCGAGAAAGAGCGTGCCATGGTTTGCCATCTCGAACCGGCCTTTTTTGCGGTCGATGGCACCCGTAAACGATCCCTTTTCATGTCCAAAGAGTTCACTTTGAAGGAGCTGCTCTGAGAGCGCTACGCAAGCCACCGGCACAAAAGGCTCTTTTGCGCGCACAGAGCCAAAATGCAGAGCTCTTGCCACACCTTCCTTGCCGGTCCCGCTCTCGCCTCTAATAAGCACGGACGCGCGGCTGTCTTTCACGCGGTCGATCATTTCAAGGACTTCTTGCATTGCGGGACTGCCGCCGACAATGTTATCGACCTTGCTGATCTTTTTGGCGTGCTTGGGTGAGGCGGGTCTGACCTCCTGGTTCATTCCCCTGCGTTCGAGAGCGTTTTTTACGGTGATTTTGATCTCATCGAGGTCAAAAGGCTTGGGGATATAATCCAAAGCGCCGAGTTTCATGGCATCGACGGCACTCTTAATGGTGCCATGGGCGGTAATCATAAGGACCGAAATGCCGGAGTTCATCTCCTTAGCAGCGGATAAAAGCTCGACGCCGTTGATGTCAGGCATTATGAGGTCGCTGATAAGGACATCCACATCCGAGTTCTTTTGAAGAACTTCCATCCCCTTACGCCCATTTTCGGCTGTGAGGACTTTGTGACCCTCCTTGGTCAGTACCGCTTCCAAAACTCTTCTTATGTTCGGCTCGTCATCCACGACGAGGATATTGCCGGTCTTCTTGCTCATATATAAATCATACCATATCTGGGTGATGGGTGTTAGG
>DJHI01000188.1:0-1608 GCA_002431715.1 Armatimonadetes bacterium UBA5829 | reverse complement strand
GAAGGATTATTTTGAACGTGGTGCCCTTTCCGACTTCGCTGGTTACATCTATCCTTCCGCCCTGATTTTCGACAATCTTATGGACTACGCTCAATCCCAGACCCGTGCCCTTTGTCTTGGTGGTAAAGAACGGCTGGAAGATCCTCTCGGTCTTTTCAGGAGGAATACCGACGCCCGTATCACTCACCGCAATGTAAGCGCCTCCAGATGATGTGGCGCCGGTCTCGATCGTCAGCTTGCCGCCTTCCGGCATGGCCTGGAGCGAGTTTATGATCATATTCTTGAGAACCTGTTCGAGCTGGCTGTCGTCCGCCTGGATTTCGGGGACAAACTCGGCAAGGTTCTCGTTGACGACCACATTGCTGTCGGTAATATGCACGCTCATAAGGTGCAGGGTCTTTTCTACTATATTGTTTATGCTGGTGGGCTTGAGTTCGAGCTGCATCGGGCGCGCAAAGTCGAGGAACTCCGTGGTCAGGCGGTTCAGTCCGTTGACCTCATCAACTATGATACCGAGGAACTCCACAATTGCAGGCTCCTGCTCGTATTCCTTCTGCAGGAACTGCGCCGCGCCCTTTATCGAACTCAACGGGTTTCTGAGCTCGTGCGCGATGCTCGCTGCAAGCTGGCCCACGGCGGCCAGTTCGCCCATGCGCCTGAACTCGTCCTCCATCTTGATCTCGCGCGTTACGTCTTCAAAGATGATAACAAGCCCGAGCTGCTCTCCAGCGCCGTTGATTAACTGGGAAATGCTGACATTGATGTAAACCTCTTCGCCGCCGTTTGAATGGAAGGCGAGTTTGTAGCCCTGATAGGTATCGCCGGTCCTAAATACGTTCTCTATAGACCGGCGCAGGCTCTGCTTTTCGGACTCCTGGACATCGAGTTCCTGCAAAGCCTCATCGAACCTCATGCCGACGACCCTGTCCACCGGCGCTCCGACAATTTTTTCGGCTGCCAGGTTCCATGTAAGGATAAGGCCCTCGGAGTCGAGAGTTACAACCCCCGCCGCAATGCTGCTCAATATATTGTCTGTGTAGCTGGTGAGAGCGCTGAGGGCTTCGAGTTCCTTATAGATAGCCGCTCCCTGGCTCGCAATTATAGAAATCACCCTGACATCTTCATCTGAATACTGATTCGGGCTGTTGTTGCGGACACTGAGGACACCGACCACCTCATCCTGCAAGATCAGCGGGATTGCCATAAGTGAGCGGACTTTGTGCATCTGCTCCGCGGTATCGGCGAATCTGGAATCGGTGCAGATATCCGGTGATACTATGGCCTTGCGCTCGTTTACCGTCCAACTGATTACACCCGATGCGCTGAGCATTTCATCGGGCGGGATAGACTCCACATCGCCGCGCGACCTTGCTGCCTTGACCGAAGCGATGCCGGTTTCATGATCGACGGCGTAAACAAACGATTCGTCGTAATCCACAAGGTCGGCGACTATGGCGAGAATGGAGTCGAGAGCCTCTTCCAGGCTCGCAGCGGCGCTTATTTTCTTGGAAAACTCATAGAGGGCCGTCAGCTCAAGTACTCTCTGCTGCATCTTCTGTTCGTATGCCATCGCATTCTTAAGAACGTTTGCAGCATGCGAAGCCATTA
>DJHI01000246.1:1704-6115 GCA_002431715.1 Armatimonadetes bacterium UBA5829 | reverse complement strand
GATATAGTTTTATCAGGCAGGATAAGCACGCCTCACAGGCTTGTTTCTTCTTCAAGTGGGCTTTTGTTTTTCAATAGCAAAGGCCGGACGATTCTTTCTTACGGCGCTGTAACGGTAATCGACAGTTCCGGCCGTACATATAAATGTATGCCTAAGGCCGGTAATGGCAAGCTGACAATCACCATCCCGTCGGATTATGTAAAGTCAGCCACATTTCCCATCGCAATCGATCCTGTTGTAGGCCCGGAAGTCACGATATGTCCCACGTTCGGGGCGGCTCCCGGAAACCAGGACTCCGTGAGCATTGCCGCCGGTTCAAATGGCTACCTGGCTGTATGGGCGGATAATAGAGGAGATGACTCCGATATATTCGGCTGCAGGTTGAGCGCGACCGGCGAGGTTTTGGATGTGATGGGTATCTCGATATCGGCAAGTTCCGGCAAGCAGCTTACACCGGATGTCGCCTGGGACGGAACCGAATATCTCGTCGTGTGGGCGGACAGGCGCGAGGCCCTTCAACACATTTATTGCTGCCGCGTGCGGCCCAACGGTGAAGTGCTGGACCCTCAGGGTGTGATCATATCCGGAACCACAGCCAATCAGTATTATCCGAGAGTCGCAGGTGACCCGAGCGGATGGCTCGTTGTATGGCAGGACTCGATTGGCGCGACCAATGATATTTATGGCTGTAAGGTCAGTTCCAACGGCACAATCGGCAAGCGCTACGGCATCTCCACAACCGCGAACAACGATGATACTCCAGATGTGGCATATAACGGCACAAATTATTTCGTCGTCTGGCGTGATTATCGAAATTATTCTTCAAGCGATGCCGATATATACGGCTGCCGCGTCTCGAAGCTGGGTGTACGCCTGGTCGGCGACGTTCTCGTTTCCTGCACATCGAGCGGAACCACCGGCGCATCCGGCATCCAAGCGAACCCAAGAATGTGTGGAATGGGCACATCATTTATGGTCGTATGGGAAGACAGCCGCAATAGCTCGACGGGTATAGATGTCTATGGGGCGCGAGTCAACTCATCCGCTTCAGTTCTTGATAAAGGCGGAATAGCCATCTCCACACAAACCAGCGATCAGGAACTTCCGGGTGTCGAGTTTAACGGAAGCAAACTTCTGACTGTTTGGAGGACCTTAACAGATAGAACAGTTCACGCCGCCAGACTCACTACAAGCGGCGGTGTCCTTGACGCATCCAGCATTGCAATTTCATCGGGAATGGCAGGCGCGACCGGAGCGTGTGTCGCAGGCCTTGGAGAATCTTTTATAGCCGGATGGAGCAGTTTCGATATCACGAACTCGGATGCAATGACGACCCTGGTTCCAGGTTCCGGATCTGTTCAAAATCCGGCTGGAGTAACGACTTCCAAGGCTCTCGATGATGAGTCGGACTACTCCGTGGCTTATAACGGTACTGAATACGCTGTTGTATGGTCTCAGGTGGTTAACGGCGGTTGCGATATTGTGGCTGCCAGATTATCGAGTGCCGGGGAGGCGTTGGACGAAACTCCTGTGAATATTACTTCCACTTATGCCGGAGATCAACTGCAGCCCTCGATTGCCTGGAACGGTTCCAAATACCTTGTTGTCTGGTCTGGAAATGAAACATATAGTGCCACCGATTACGATATCAGAGGCTGGTTCCTGGATTCGAGCCTGAGTAAGCTTACAGCTCAACCTTTACAGATATGCCAGGTGTCCCTGGATCAAACCAGACCCTGTGTCGCTTCAAATGGAACCAATTTCCTGGTGGCATGGGAAGATCAGCGCTCGGCTGTCTCTCCTTATTACTACAGTGACATATACGGCGCTTTAGTATCATCCAGCGGGACGGTGACCGCAGCATCCATCAGTTTGGGGTCAGGCAATCAGTTCAAGCCGAAAGTTGCATCCAATGGCTCAGGCTACATGGTGGTTTGGGAAGATTACCGTAATGGCCTGTATCCGGGCTATCCGCAAATATACGGGGCGAGGGTTACTTCGTCCGGCACACTTCAGGATTCAAGCGGCATCGCTATGCCGCAGGTTACCTATAATCAGACCGACCCCGATGTCTGCTATGGCGGAGGTTATTATTTTGTGACCTGGTCCGATTACAACAGAATTTCAGGCTGCCGTGTATCAACGGCAGGCGTGGTGCAGGATACGAGCGGACTGAATATAGACAGCGGAAGTGTGCTAAAGTACTGCCCGAGCGCTGCCTGGGACGGCACCAACTACGGAGTTGTTTGGGAGGATTATCGATCCTCCGACAGCACGAATTCCGACATTTACTATAACACGGTAGGATCTAGCGGCACAGTGTCGTCCGCTCCGCGAATAGCGCTGGTCTCTAATCTTCTTCCACAACTGTCGCCGAAGATATTAGGTTCGGGGATGCTGTTCTACTCGCGTTTACAGAACCATTCGCACTGCACCTGTGCTTCTACTCTCGAGGATCAGCCGATCAGGGAGGTCGATTCTCTGGCCGAGGCAAAAGAGCTTCCTGCCGGAACGATTGTTGCAGTTGCCGATAAAGTCGTCACAGCCTCACTCTCCGGCTATTTTTATATGGAAGACCTGAATAGACTAAGCGGCATCAAAGTAGTAACAAGCACTTCTGTTGCTAAAGACACTTTGGTGGACGTTGTCGGCACTATTACAATTTCGGACGGCGAGCGGCAGATCAACTGCACCAGCCTCTATTCAATGGGAGTAGCCGATGATCCGCCTGCGCCTTGGGGAATAAGGGGTGATTTCCTCGGCGGCGCGGCCTTAAATTCGCAAACTCCGGGTATTACGGGCGCATCGGGGCCGAATAATATCGGACTGCTTGCGACAACCTGGGGCACTGTCCTTTCCAGCGGTTCCAACTACTTTTACATCCAGAGCAAGCCTGGAACCAACATTAGGGTCAAGAGCGGTTCTCTGAGCCAGCCCGCCGTAGGCAAATTTGTCGTCATAACCGGCGTCGTCTCGTGCGAAGTCGTGTCCGGCGCAACAGCCCGCGCGATTATTCCACGATATCAAAGCGATATTGTTGTAGAAAATTAGGTTTAGATCAAAGCAATATCTATGGGTCGAGGTCGACAGCCTCGACCCATTTTTTGTTCTGGAACATTTGTGTATGGTGAGTCGTCCTTTTAGACAATAAGGTTGATCGAAGGAGGACTATTTTGAAACGCGCTATTTCATTTGCAGTATGTCTCTTTGTATGTCAGGTAATATGTTATGCCCAGCCTGTTGTGGTGAAGTCATCAGATGAAATTACTGCAGCAATAAGCCTGCGTAATGCCAGCCCTTCAAGCATAATGTTGACAACGAAAATCTTGAATCCCAACGAATTGCTGATGAGCCAAAACTATGTATGGCAGAGGGAAAAACAATCTGCGTCAGCATCGTTTAAGCCGGAAATCGATCTTACCGGCATCAATACCATTATTGCCTCCGATAAAGACTCTATATTGACAGTGTGTGGTGACAAAACAGCAGTGGAGCGTTTCACAAAAGAGGTCCTTGCGCTCGATATTGTCCGTAAGAAAGTGCAGTTGAGTGTTCAGGTTTATAGTATCGAAGCAGATAAAGCAGAAGAGATTGGACTAGAGGGGACACTGAACGCATCTGTAGATCAACCGCAGGCCGAGGCAGAGAAAATAGCTTTATTAAAAGACAATGCGCAATTGTTGAACTCGCCTATAATCACAACCCTTGACTATTCATTTACGGAGATATATGTTTCAGGAGATCCGAATAGCTTCACATTACGTGTAATTCCACATATCAATGGTGATGGGACAATTACCATTGTCCTTTATGCAGCGGCTGATAGAAAAGAAAAAGGACAAATAGAGTCTACATTTACACAGATGCGAGTAGAGGGCGGTCGTAGTGTCCTGGTTGGTGGATTTGTTGGTGGAAACGATGATAAGTCTAGCAAACTGCTTCTGCTTGTTACACCTACTGCAATCAAGTAATTAAGCCTTACGGCATGATGCGTATTATTTAAGGTTTTTCTTAGTCTCCGAAGGGAGACTTCGTCTGTAGATTTATTCGCTTGGTTTGATTACCACTCGGTAAAAAAACGCAATTTGAACTACACAAAATTTCTTATAATAACCCTAACCGCACCTGTTTTAGGTGCGGTTTTTTTGTTGACCAAAAGATAATTTGGTTCAGCTTAAAAAAAATTAATAGTTATGGTATCTATTTCAGAAAATGGTGGTATACTTCTATATCAGGCTCTAGAGTCGAATAGTATTACGTCAGCATCATCTCGCCTGGGTTTGGCAGGGCTCAGTAAAGGAGGCGATTCCGATGTCAATCGTCGATTCAGCTATGACTCGTGAAGTGCTCCGAGATATATCGAAAAGACAGCTTGATATAAGCAATCTCGATGTGCACGTAATGCACGGAG
>DJHI01000246.1:1550-1692 GCA_002431715.1 Armatimonadetes bacterium UBA5829 | reverse complement strand
CGAAAAGGTCAGAGGCAATGACGATATGGACCTGCGCGAGGAGCTTCATCTAGTATTAAAGCTTCTCCGACAGAAGCAGGGCATACGGGATATCGTATGCGAGGTCGAAGTCGCCGGACCGGGACTCCTGCGGGCCTATGCG
>DJHI01000246.1:0-1493 GCA_002431715.1 Armatimonadetes bacterium UBA5829 | reverse complement strand
CGCACCAGATAAGCAATTTCACCCTTAAGTAACCACACAATTTATGCAGGCTGCGAATTCAGTTCGCAGCCATTTTTATGTACCCACAAGTTAAGTCTGCCATACCACCTGGGTATGTACATTTCCAGCAAAGCTATAAGGAGCAGACTTTATGGAGACCAAGGCGGCGAAAGAGAAAAAGCTCGGCCCTTTGACTAATGATGAACTCCGCCGGATGGATGCGTATTGGCGCGCGGCCAATTACTTGTNNGTCGGGCAGATATATCTGCTGGATAACCCGCTATTAAAGAGGCCGTTAAGCATTAAAGATATAAAACCCCGACTGCTTGGCCATTGGGGGACGACTCCCGGCCTCAATTTCATATATGTGCACCTAAACCGGCTAATAAAAGAGCGCGATCTGGATATGATATATGTCTGCGGGCCCGGGCACGGCGGGCCGGGTATAGTCGCAAATGTCTACCTTGAGGGAACATACTCGGAGGTTTATCCTGAAATATCTCAAGATACTGAGGGTATGAAGAGGCTCTTCAAGCAGTTCTCCTTTCCCGGAGGTATTCCCAGCCATGTGGCTCCTGAGACACCCGGTTCGATCAATGAGGGTGGGGAACTTGGATATAGTTTGTCTCATGCATATGGGGCGGCGTTCGATAATCCCGATTTAGTTGTCGCTTGTGTAGTCGGTGACGGCGAATCCGAGACAGGCCCTCTCGCAGCGGCCTGGCACTCCAATAAATTCATGAATCCGATTACCGATGGCGCGGTGCTGCCGATTCTCCACCTTAACGGCTACAAGATCAATAATCCTACAATACTCGCGCGTATTAGTTCGGATGAACTCCGAAATCTGTTCCAGGGATACGGATACAAGCCCTATTTCGTCGAGGGTTCCGATCCAGCGGTCATGCATCAGAAAATGGCACAGACCCTGGAAGAAGTCATCTCCGAGATCAAAACCATCCAGCATGAAGCCCGTATAAACGATGAAGCCGAGCGGCCCATGTGGCCGATGATAATTCTCAGGACGCCCAAAGGCTGGACGGGCCCCAAAGAGGTGGACGGCCAAAAGACCGAGGACTTCTGGCGTTCGCATCAGGTTCCTTTGGCGGAGATGGCGAGCAGACCGGAGCACATCAAGATACTTGAAAACTGGATGAAAAGCTATAAACCGGAGGAGCTTTTCGACAGCAGCGGCAGATTTTTCCCTGAACTGGCCGATCTTGCTCCAAAAGGTCTGCGCCGTATGGGTTCGAATCCACATGCCAACGGAGGATTATTGCTAAGAGACCTGAGGATACCCGATTACCGAGACTACGCAGTGGACGTTCCGCAGCCCGGCGCGGTAGACTCGGAATCGGCCAGGATAGCGGGAATTTTCCTGCGTGATGTGATGAAGTTCAACATGAATAATTTCAGAGTAATGGGGCCTGACGAAACCGCATCGAATCGGTTGAGTGCAATTTTTGACGTGACAGACCGAGCCTGGATGGCGG
>DJHI01000187.1:2254-2773 GCA_002431715.1 Armatimonadetes bacterium UBA5829 | reverse complement strand
GTCGCCTGTCGTTATTTCTTCCTGCTTATAGAGCACTCGAACCTGATAAGTATGAGTTGTTCCGTAAGGTTCGACCGATATTGAAGTAGTTATGGCGGTAGGCAGATCATCCGAAGGATTCTCAGTAAGTGGATAATAAGTCACATCTACCGTTCCGCCGTCGCTGCCGTATAGATTGGCAAGGCTTGTTCTTCCTACATCGATGGCGCCCGGATCGGTTATGGATTTTACAGGCACGGCAGTGCTGGCGAAATTATCTCTGAAGACCTGATACTGAAGCGCTTTGTTTCCATATTTGCTGGTGCTCCAGGTAATTACATCCGGTGAATCCGCAGTGCCTACCGATGGCGCATCCTCAGAACCACGACCGCTCTGGAATAGCGAAACGACTCCATAAATAACGGCTAAGCCTAAAAGGAATTTACCTATCTTGCCTAAAGTTGCACTCTTTTTCTTGGTTTGCGGAGGAGCGCCTGAAGGCAGAGGCGCCGTTCTGGCGGAACCGCCGACTGTCGGCAT
>DJHI01000187.1:1862-2181 GCA_002431715.1 Armatimonadetes bacterium UBA5829 | reverse complement strand
ACTTTGGCAATACTATCATCGGGAGATACGGATTGAATGGAAAGATAGCCGATGATCTCTCTGTCTCTCAGGACGATCATCTGCATACCCTGCTTAATTCCGTCTCGTGAACCTTTATTAAGCAGTACCTGATTCCCGCCCATGCTGTTCTGGACAGTGGCCTCGGGGATAACATAATCGACCATTGTTTTAATGGCTAAAAATGCGGCATTGTTTATCGCTTCCACAATGAGAGCATCGTCATCGGGGGTATAACCGACTCTTGCACTTGACTGGCCGGTCTGAACAGCGCCGTTTACGATCTCGCCCGAAGCCTGAT
>DJHI01000187.1:0-1850 GCA_002431715.1 Armatimonadetes bacterium UBA5829 | reverse complement strand
TCACACCGGACCCGGATAACGATACAGACTTGATTGCGCCTTCCATCATCGCATCGGCCTGAAGGGCCTCGCCCAGTCTTACAATACCTACCTTGGTGAGAGGAGCATGCAGATCAAGCTTCTCCATCTCACTCTTGATAAGTGTGCGGGTTATGCTCACATCATAGCGGTTGGTCTTGCTCATCTCGACCACGACCGCATCAGTCGCGAGCCTGGCAAGCAGCTCACCCTGTACACCGGATTCGTTGACAAACTCAATGACTCCGACCTGATACTGGGGCATAAGCTGCGCTCTAGCTGGTTTCGCTAGCGGCAGGGGCGCTAGTGTGGCTACGAGCGCTGTAATCAGCACATAGCACACCTGTTTTAAAGCCCTGCATTGCATTAGCTGCCTCAACGGTAGATATCCTCCCTAAATCCAATTCCAATCATTTATTTATAATTGAAGACCAGTCAACACGCCCACAAATAAGCACCCTAAATCAACAGACGTTAGGTGACAAGTGCTGTCGAGGCGAGATATGATGACTTGCTTCGGACAAGACCGAGAAATTGGGATCCATTTTTTCTTTGCAAAACTCACTCAAATTCGAACTCATCCGCAAACAACTATAGCACAACTACTCTTCTAAGAGCAAGAAAATTTCCCGCCAAATCCCTTCTATCGAGCCTCTAAGAGACTCTACATCCGAGTCGTTCCAAATTACACGATCGGCATGTCGGATTTTGCGGTCCATCGGCATTTGCGCGGCGATTGCCATTAGTGCTTCGTCACGCGACAAACCACTTCTGCTTGTCAGACGATGAACTTGGGTCTCTTGTTCCGCCGCAATCAAGATTACTTTATCCACCATACTTTCCATCGAGCACTCAATTAGTAAAGGAATCTCCACTGCCAGCACACCTTCGGCCGCTGGATCAGTCCGAAATGCTTTAATCTGCTCGTCTATTGCGCTGATAATGCGCGGGTGGGTTATTAAATCAAGATCATGCCTTGCATGTGGATCGGCAAATATTTTTTTTGCGAGAGCGGGTCTGTCGAGATGTCCATCAGAGGTAAGCAGTTCTTTACCGAAGCGTTCTGTTATCTCATTCAAAGCAGGTTCACCCGGCGCGACGACTTGCCTGGCAATATCATCGGCGCTCAGAACCTTTGCACCAAGTTCTGCAAAGATTTGCAGCGCCGTGCTCTTACCTGTCGCAATTCCACCGGTTATACCCAATACTCTTTTCTTGCTCATCATTAAATGCGATAGTAATGGCCCGAACGCACTCGCGCCGGGCCATTTACAGCCAAAGCCTATATCAATTTGTGTATAAATTAAGCTTCAGGTTCTTTAGCTTCTTCCTTAGCCTCAGGCTCGGCAGCCTCTTCCGCTGCAGGTTCAGCGGCGGCTTCCTGGGTCTCCTCGGCTGCAGGAGCTTCGACGACAGCTTCAGCCTCTATCTCAGCCTGTATGCTCTCTTCCATGGCAATCTCTTCCTGAGCCTCGGCAAGAGCCTGTGCCTCATCGATATCTTCCTTCTTAGCCGCTTTCGCTTTTGACTTCTTGGGAGATTTCTCTTTCTTCTCATCTCCGAAGTCAAGACCATCGAGCTGCTCGCCGATAAGGTCGCCGATGGTGGTCTTTGTCTCAGGCCTGGCTTGGACGAAGTTGCGCATCTCAGTATCATCGCGCTCTTTTTCCTTCTGAGTCATAAGCTGTCTGATCGAGAGCGTGAGCCTGCGCTCCTCCGGGCGGAGATCGATTACCTTGACCTCAACCTCCTGGCCGACGCTTACTACCTCTTCAGGGTTGTTCACGCGCTTCTGCGCCAACTCGGAGTTCGGGATAATACCCTCGATTCCG
>DJHI01000002.1 GCA_002431715.1 Armatimonadetes bacterium UBA5829 | reverse complement strand
CGGCAAATTGGGCGAGAAAATAGGCTCGGATATCATCACAATCACAGATGACCCGTTGATTGCCGGAGGTATCAGGTCAAGAGCGTATGACTCGGAAGGTTTTCCCTGCCGTCCACTCACCGTAGTGGAAAACGGCATTCTCAAAAGCTATATCTATGGTTCATATACGGCTGCTAAGGCAAAAGCTGCCAATACGGGCCACGGCTCGCGAGGAGGCAGCGCAAGCCCTTCGAATGTAATTCCGAAGCTCGACGATTTGACGAGCGAGGAGATTATCAAAAGCACCAAGGAAGGGCTATATATAAATATGGGCGGTATCTATCCCAACTCCTCAACCGGCGATGTTTCGACCTCGGTCGACTTTGGCTTCAAGATCGAAAACGGCGAACTAGCATACCCGGTCTCAAGCTCACTGATTGGAGGAAACTTCCTGGACATGCTCAAAAATATAGATGCCATCTCCAGCGATTATCGCGAGGAGCCCGGCTCCATAATGCCTACGGTGCGCATTCAGGATGTTCTTGTCGCTGGAGGAAGATAAAGAAATTTTGAATTTGTGAATTTTGAATTGAAATGCAAAGGAGGGGACAAGTGGGACCCAAGATCGTTACCAAAGATGAAATGATTCTAGTAGGCATTACTGAAGACAGAAGCGATATATGTGGTCTGTGGACGAAGTTCTCTGAACGGGAGAAGGATATAAAGAACAAGATCGACGGCATGGGATATGAGCTTCACCGATTCCTGAAAGATA
The DNA here is from genome assembly GCA_002431715.1 of Armatimonadetes bacterium UBA5829. Taxonomy (GTDB): domain Bacteria; phylum Armatimonadota; class UBA5829; order UBA5829; family UBA5829; genus UBA5829. The sequence continues at coordinate 2,518 of DJHI01000002.1, read as the reverse complement.
AGATTGAAGTCACTGTCGGCATTGCGGTTACTGAAGCTGATTTAGTGCCCGATGGAATGACTGTTATACATGTTCCGGCAGGACAATATGCTATCTTTACGCATCGACTTGTAAATGGCGGGTATGAGGGGCTGAATTCTGTCATGGAAGAGTGGCTCCAGACCGGTCCTTATGAGCACTCGGATAATTTCATAATCGAGCTTTATGACGAGCGTTTCAAAGGCGGCAATCAGACGGATTCTGAGATCGACTTTCTGATCCCAGTAAAGCCCAGGACAATCTCTCAGTTTTAGTGATACAAACATACTGTTCCAGCATCCTGAGCTTAGTCGAAGGATGCTGCCAATTTTAGCTAGTGGCCGAGAATTACCCGCGTGCTTCGACGTTGCTCAGCATGATTATCATTTGTGAGTGTTATATGGGTGATCAAAAAAGCCCCTCGCATCGCAAGGGGCTTTTGTATGACTCATTTTGGCTATCAAGCAACGCCCGGTTCTAGTCTCGGTTTTTTCTCCGGCTGGCGCTCTACCTTGTCATCTGTGGTCTCTTTAGACTCCTTCGGAGTCTGAGGAGTGCCGGAATCATCGGTCTTTACCGCCAGGCTCGCGCCCTCCATAAGGGCCTCGAACTCCTCGCGTTCCAATGTCTCTTTTTCAAGAAGAACCTTCACGATCGTGTCCATCTTCTCGCGATTGTCGAGCAAAATACCTCGGGCACGCTCATAAGCCGCATCCATAGTAGAGCGAATCTCCTTATCGATCTGCTGAGCGATCTCCTCGGAGTAGTTTCGGTCCTCCATGACATCTCTGCCGAGGAACGGGTTTCCATGACGCTTGCCGACCGTCAGCGGGCCGATGGTGTCACTCATACCGTATTCACAGACCATAGCGCGGACTGTCTCCGTCGCGCGCTCCAGGTCGTTATGCGCGCCGGTCGAAATCTCATCGAAGACAATCTCTTNNTTCGGCGACACGACCACCCAAAAGCCCTGCGACATCATCCAAAAGCTCACTCTTGGTGGTAAGATACTTATCCTGAGCGGGAAGCATAATGGTGTAACCAAGCGCCATTCCTCTGGGCAGGATCGAGACCTTATGCACCGGGTCGGCATTCGGCAGCAGTTCGCCGACTATGGCGTGACCGACCTCATGGTATGCCACCATCTCTTTCTCTTTTTCGCTGATAATCCGGCTCTTACGTTCAGGGCCTGGNNAAATATCTTCGTCTGCTCCCGCCTTGCGGCAAGCAAGGCGGCTTCATTGACCAGATTAGCAAGGTCCGCACCTGAAAATCCGGGAGTCCTGCGTGCGAGACTGTTGAGGTTCACATCCTCCGCGAGCGGTTTACCCTTGATATGGACGTTGAGAATCGCTTCGCGTCCGGTTGCGTCCGGGTTGTCGACAACCACCCTGCGGTCGAATCTGCCGGGCCTTAGAATAGCCGGGTCGAGAACGTCCGGCCTGTTGGTCGCTGCAATCAATATAACGCCCGCGTTCGGGTCGAAACCATCCATCTCGACAAGGAGTTGGTTAAGTGTCTGTTCGCGCTCATCATGACCGCCTCCCAGACCGGCGCCTCTCTGCCTGCCTACAGCGTCGATCTCATCGATGAAGATCAAGCTGGGACGATTGGCCTTTGCGGTATCGAAGAGGTCTCTGACGCGCGATGCGCCGANNCGACGCCGACGAACATCTCCACAAAGTCCGAACCGCTGATATGGAAGAACGGTACTCCGGCTTCCCCGGCAATTGCGCGTGCAAGTAGGGTCTTACCGCATCCTGGAGGTCCAAGCAGCAGCACACCCTTGGGAATCTTAGCTCCCAGAGACTGGAATTTCTTCGGGTTTTTGAGGAACTCCACGACTTCTTCGAGTTCCTGTTTTGCCTCTTCGACCCCGGCCACATCATCGAATGTGACCTTAGGCACATTCTCGTTCAGCCTCTTAGCGCGGCTTCGACCAAACGACATCGCCTGGTTTCCGCCCGCCTGAGCCTGCCTCATAAACATCATCCAAATGGCAACCAGTATGCCCAAAGGCAGGAGCACCGTGACCAATAAGGACATCAACCCGTCGGATATGAAAGGCCGCTCAATGCTGAACTTTACGTTGTGATCTCTAAGATGGTCCTGAAACTTCGAACGCTCCTCGGGAGCATTGGGGTCCAGATCGGTGATATATTTATCACCTTTCTTTGTCTCGTAACGGAACTGATCTTTGATAAAAGTCCCGTTTACGACCTTTCCGCCGGACACCGCTTTCCATGCTGTCGAGTAGGCTACGGTCTTGACGGCGGACGAGTGAGTCATAGGTCCGCCTTTTATAAGAGCCGTGACTATAAGCGCAACAATTGCTATCGCAACCAAATTTTTTATAAATCGATTCACTTGAAAAAATTCCTCCGGTGCGGTAGTTTCGCACACATCGTAATTATACCACGCGTATATGTGACCCGCAAATTGGAATTTGGTCTTGTTCAGGTAAAGATTGATCTATTCGTATTTTCGTTCACGGCAATGC
>DJHI01000225.1 GCA_002431715.1 Armatimonadetes bacterium UBA5829 | reverse complement strand
TCGCCGAAAGCGGAACGCCCTGCGGGTTCTCCCACTCGGGAGAGATGACCGGACACTGCGACGCCGGTGCGGTGAACCTTGAGTTCGGATGCGCGCCATTCTCGCCGCTCTGAGGTGTCCAAGGGTTGCCTCGCCAGTCTATACCTTCGGCAGGCGTATGGCAGTTCAATCCCTCCCACCAGACCGTATCTTCCGGTGTGAGCAAAACGTTTGTAAATATCGAGTTTTTCTTGGCCGTAAGTATGGCGTTCGGGTTGGTTTTCATACTCGTGCCCGGAGCGACTCCGAAGAATCCTGCCTCGGGGTTGACGGCCCAAAGCCTGCCGTCGGCCCCGATTCTGATCCAAGCGATATCATCGCCGACCGTCCATACCTTATAGCCGGGCATGCTGTCCGGTGGTATGAGCATAGCAAGGTTGGTTTTGCCGCATGCGCTCGGGAAAGCTCCCGCAATGTATGTGATCTCGCCGTCCGGGCTTTCTATACCGACGATGAGCATATGCTCAGCCATCCAGCCTTCGTGAAGGCCCATATAACTGGCTATTCTTAATGACAGGCACTTCTTGCCCAGCAGAACGTTTCCACCATATCCGGATCCGTAACTCCAGATCGTATTATCTTCAGNNGAATATAGCGCCTGTTGATATCAAGCTCGCCCTTGGAGTGCAGGCACTTTGTAAACTCCTCGTTTTCACCCAGGTCGTCAATGGCGACTTTTCCCATTCGGGTCATTATACGCATATTCAAGACAACATAAATGCTGTCTGTAAGCTCGATTCCTATTTTGCGGAAAGGAGAACCGGCGGTTCCCATAATGANNGAATATGCTTCCTTAGGGTCCATCCAGTTGTTGGTAGGTCCGGCATCCTCTTCCTTACGGGAGCAGATGAATGTAAGATGTTCCGTTCTGGCGACGTCGTTTTCAGCGGTGCGATGAAGCACGCACCCCGGAAGCTCATCCTGATTGAGCTCGTAAAGCTCACCCGTACTAAAGGCTTCCTCCGTCAATCTCTGCTTTTCTTCTTCAGAGCCATCTATCCAGACGACTTTGTCGGGTTTGCAGAGACTAACCATCTCTTCGACCCATTTCGCAGCTTCTTTGTTGCGGATCATGATAAAAACCCTTCCCGCGGCGGCAAATGACAAAAAAACCGAATGATCTTCCCTGTGCGGGTATCATTCGGTCTCTCACTTCGCATATTGCAGCCTCTCAAGTGGTGTTTCGGGAATTTATTCCCGAAACGAACCCAACCTTGGAGTCAATCTCCTAAAACGGCCGCCAATATCACAAAGGTCATTTTTGACAGGACTTAATTGTCCAGAGAGCCCGTAATCGCCGCGCCAGGCAACCCGTAGGTCGCCACTTTAGTGATTTTGGACTACTGTTGTATTGTATGTTTAATTGACGTCGATTGTCAATAGGTAAATGCTCAGAGTTGAGAGGTACGTCTTTCCCGGCGGCTTCGGCAGCGGGGTTTGCAAAAATCATAACGCTAAAGTAAACTAACTGCTGCCGAAGCCACCTGGCGCTTTACTCATGATTTCTGAGCATTGACGTCTATAGCTGGACAGTGCAAATTTGTTTGCCTTTAAATCCATTTTTCTGTGCCGAATTATTGACCGCATTTGTACGTTGATGTTATACTTAAATTAAGAAAAACGAGTGTCGAATGGGCTAACCGACACCGCTGGACGAGACAAATTGAACTTCTTCGCAGCATGGCAGAAAGAACTCGCGGGAGCGGGTTGGACCACCATCTTATCTACATTCCTTGACGTCTTCTTAGTGGCCGCGCTTGTATACTGGTTGATAATGCTTTCAAAACGCAGCCGCGCGTGGCATATCATCTGGGGCTTACTGCTCTTCTTGATTCTTGTTCCGGTCACAGATCGACTTCATCTGCAAACGCTCAATTATTTGCTGAGCAAATTCCTGTATTTGGGCCCCGTTGCCATTGTCATTCTTTTCTTCCCTGAACTCAGGCATATGCTTGAGAATATGGGCAGATTTGCAGGTTGGGGTACGGGTCTTGCCGTTTTAGAGGAAGAGGACAGATCATCCCTGATCGAGGTTGTTGTGGACGCCACGTGCAGAATGTCCGAGAGGCAGATAGGAGCGCTGGTCGTTCTCGAGCGTGAAGGCTCGCTTGATGATATAGCAGCCACGGGGACTCGCCTGGATGCCCATGCAAGCACACAGTTGATCAGGTCTATTTTCAATCCGGGCAGCCCTTTGCATGATGGGGCAATCATCATAAGAGGAAATCGAGTAATCGCAGCCGGCTGCACTCTTCCCTTGAGCGAGAGCGCGAACGTCGGAACCATGATTCATACCAGGCACAAAGCTGCCTTAGGAGTTGCCGAAGAGAGTGACGCGGCAGTGGTGGTTGTTTCAGAGGAGACCGGCACCATCTCTCTGGCGCTTGAAGGCAGGCTTCATCGCGGACTCAACCACGAGTCATTAACGCGAAGACTTAAGAACCTTTCAGGTATCTCCGATGAACACCGAAAGAAGTCGGATTTTGCTCAGAGAGTCAACGGGACCATCAGAAAAGCGAGGTCCAGACTCAGATGATCAAAAACAATCTCTTTTATAAACTCCTCGCGCTTGGGGTCGCCATAGGTCTGTGGATGTATGTCAATGCCGAGCAAAATCCAAGGGCTCGAAGAACGTTTACAGTGCCTATTACCATTGCCAATGTTGCCAAAGGTTACGTTGCCGAAGCAAGTGAGAGTGAAGCAACGATTACCATCAGTGGCTTGAAATCGATTACGGATTCCATCCAGCGTGTTACTGCTGTTGTCGACCTCAACCAATCCATGCCTAAAAGCAGACTTGAGAAAAATGTAGAGGTTCAGGCAAATGTTTTTGGGGTTGCACCGGCTGATCTTGATGATCTTGATGTAGCAGTTAATCCCGGAAAGATCAAAGTGCATATTGAGGCATTAAGCGGAAAGAGGCTTCCGGTCGAAGTCAAATTCCCGATAGCGCCGCCTCTCGGCTATTCTTACAGCAATCCGCAGCTCGTACCCGGCAGTGTCAGTGTATCGGGCAAAAGCACTGAGGTGTCTATGGTCAAGAGAATTGTGCTTGCACTGCCCAGTAAGATGTCCGATAGTTCAATAGATGATTATTTTGAACTCTCGGCGCTCGACTCGAGTGGTAACATTGTTAACGATGTAAAACTTTCACCTGAAAAGGTGAGGTTGAAACTGGAACTCGTTGAAGTTCCGGCTACCAAAACGGTTATCGTCAGTCCTAATGTCGTGGGAGACCCGAAATATCCAGCACGGGTGAACAGGGTCACGGTCAGCCCGTCGTCGGTTACTATCGAAGGCAAACCGTCATCATTGGTAGGCATAAGCACAGTCACTACCGATCGGATCTCAGTCGAGAACGCGGAAGGCACGGTCACAAAAGAAGTAGATCTGCGTGTGCCGCCGCCGGTTAGGGTTTCCGGCAGGTCAAGCGTTAAGGTCACGATTTACATAGGAGTGCACGAATAAGGTGGAGAGAACATTTATAATGATCAAGCCCGATGGGGTTAGAAGAAAACTCGTTGGGCGGATAATAGACCGCATCGAGCAGCGAAACTTCGATATTGTCGCCATGAAGATGCTCACTCCATCCCGTAAACTTGCCGAAGCCCATTATGCGGTTCATAAAGGAAAAGATTTTTATGAACCTTTACTCGATTTCATCACCTCCGGGCCGGTAGTCGCTATGGTAGTCGAGGGTGAAAACTCGATTACGCTTATGAGAAATATGATGGGCGCCACAAAGCCGGAAAACGCCCTCTCCGGCACAATCCGCGGTGATTACACTATCAGTACCCGTGAAAATCTGATACACGGTTCAGATTCCCCCGAAAGCGCAGCCTGCGAAATAAATCTCTGGTTCCCCGAACTGAGCTGATTTCCGCTTGCCTGTCAGGTTTAAGCTCACGTATAATATGGCATAAAACATAAAGCTATGCTTAAAAAGCAGACAGAGAAACTTGAGCGGCTATGAGTCTGAGCTCTCTGCTCTCCACTCTCCGCTTACCAAAGGAGAGCGATATGCCTGAAATGACCAAAGTCGCGTGGGACCTGCGCGACCTCTACCAGGGAATTGACGACCCAAAGATCGATGAGACACTTGATAAATCTCTTGCCCGCGCAAAAGAGTTCGGAAAGAAATACAGGGGCAAGATAGATAACGACGATCTAACCGCCGCCATACTCCTT
>DJHI01000250.1 GCA_002431715.1 Armatimonadetes bacterium UBA5829 | reverse complement strand
CACCAACTAGCTGATAGGCCGCAAGCCCATCCTAAAGCGCATTGCTGCTTTAGACACCAGAACAAGCGATCTAGTGTCCACATCCGGTATTAATCCCCCTTTCGGAGGGCTATCCCAAACTTTAGGGCAGGTTGCTTACGTGTTACGCGACCGTTCGCCGCTAGGCTTCAAGAGCAAGCTCTCTGGCCTCGCTCGACTTGCATTTCTTAGGCACGTCGCTAGCGTTCGTCCTGAGCCAGGATCAAACTCTCCATAAGAAATTTTATGTCATAACGCCGCAACGCATAACGCCACAACGCTAGAACTAACTCAGAAGAGTCTATCTGCTATAAACCATATATTAGCACCTGCTAAAAGCAGGCTGAAACTCATAACCTTATTCACGCTTGCACTATTTAGTTTTCAAAGAACGCATTCAAAAACCCGGGGAATCTTCCCCCCAGGCAAGGAATATTATACCTCATTGGGTCGGCCTTTGTCAACAAGTTTTTTGCAATTTTGCAAACTTGTTTCAGGCATTCAAAAACCCGGAGAATATTCCCTCCAGGCGAGATATATCATACCACGCAAAACCTGACCTGTCAACACTTTTTGCCTGCTTGTTTCAGCAAGTTTACAGAGGTGTTTCAGGGTGCCCCATCAGGGCAACGAGTGATATTCTACCAATTTCTTTTACCCTTGGTCAAGGGTTTTAATGCACATTTTTAGAAGTTTTTGTAAATCAGCCCAGCAATAAGCTTGTTGGCATACCTTACAGGCTCAATAAAGGCAACTATTGAGCTAGCTCAAACTCATATGCCGTGCTTAAAATATCATCACTGAGCACATTGGCCCATATCTGAGAGGGTGCAAGCGACTTAATCTCAGAGAGTGATTTTGGACTCAGCTTTCCTGTTTTCTTGACATCCTGTCTCCATCTCTGCATCCAGGCTTCAGGTATCTGGAATGAACGATGCTTCACCCAGTACCTATCGCGAAAAGCTATTATATCGTCAAATTGCATCCAGTTGTATGAGCACTGCGAGGCGACGCTATTCAGCACTTTCGCAAAAGTGACCTTGCCGGCTTCCAATGAAACCGAGAGATCACCGGAATTGAAGCTGTCTGAGACTATACTTATATTTGACGCCTCAGAGATTTTCCTTAGGGTATCCGATAAATCGCAAGAAATGGCAGGAATAGCGATAGTCCGCTCCAATGAGGGATCATCCTGGTGCTCCATAGGCGGCTCTACGGAATCGCTCTCAATAGCATCCTCGTTAAATAGGCTATCAGACTGCTGCTGTTCGAGGTCGGTCATTTGGCGGTTTTCATCAAGCGCAGCAGCAGTAGCTCCGGCTATATACTTCTCGGATGCACAATTGGGATCAATGATCGGTAAACCAATACTCCTGCCGGTTTCATCCATGACTCTTATAATCCCCAACACATAAGCCGGACATAAAGCCAGAGAAGGACGATTTACTTGCACTCTGATACTTTTTGTGAGATCGGGCTTGGCCTCTGGATCTGATGATTCGGTGGATGCAATCTCCCCTATGCCATCAACCAATCGCCGCAGCGGCTCCAATGAAGCGTTGGGCAATGTTGAGGAGTCGAGGCTTAAGATGTCACCCGACTGCATAGCCAGCGCGGCATTAGGAATTGCTCTAAAAAAATCGCCTAGAGCGCCGCTTATGCCGGTTTTCAGGTATAGATATTTTACCGGATCGTCATTCTTGAGCGCGGCCATATCTGCATCCGACACATCAGGAGGATTTAGACAGAAATCAACGAAACTGCTGCGGTTTTCTGCTCGCTTTTTCTCTTCTCTCAGCAGTGTCGCTTCACCCTCGAGAATCGCTTTCCGATCCATATATAGCCTATATGTATAGTCCGAGTCATCGGGCTTGCTTCGGCTCCATTTGAATTTCATCACACCAGATATCGCATTCATAAGCCGGGCAAGAGGAACGTCCTTTACATAAACATTCATCTTTCTGTCTCTGACTTGCCAGTCGTTATTGTTGAACCCGGTGTAGAACTTGACTCCGGTTTGGTTACTTATATCGTCAAATATTGCCAGGACGGTTTTGCGCTGGGCAGAATACGTAATATGCTGTGCAAGCCTAGTATCTTCCTCCTGCGCCGCACTAAGGCCCGCGGCAAATGGATCATACGCGACGGGTATCGATGCAATTGCTGCCTTTGAGCAAATACAGATACATATCAGTGATAACAGCGAGATTTTATTCATCTTACAGGCCCTCCGGGTTTTCCCGCATTCTCATTATACAAGACGCCGATATCGCCAATTATCTCAAGTCTTAACAAATGCCGATTTTGCAGCATCTTTGCTTCATTTGTTTTGCAGCAAGACTTGTAGGGGTACATAGGTATCAGTCGCACATTGACTAAAGAGGTAAGGAAAAATGATATCGGCAAATATGCCCGGCGGCGATGAGATTGAGATCAAAGTGCCGTGCAAGCCGGAATATGTAAGAACAATAAGAAGAGTGATTGCTGAGTTTGCACAGTCTCATGAAATGCCAAAATCCGCAATCGAAGAGATTGAAATTGCCGCTTCAGAGGCCGTTACAAATGTCGTGCGTCACGCCTATATCGATCACAGGCGAGTCTCAAGGGTTCGAGTCAAATGCTCTCAACGAAGATACGGCTTGCTTGTGGAGGTTATGGACAGAGGCAGGGGTTTTGCAACGCCTGATGATAATGTGATCCCGCACGTGGATATCGACCTCGAGCGTGAGGGCGGGTATGGAATTCTGTTGATAAAATGTCTTATGGACAAGGTTAATTACATCTCAAGACCGGATGAAGGCACTAAAATCAAGATGACCAAGGCTGTCCACGGCATTCCTACAGTAGACGCTGCCTGATCGGTCATCTCGCTATTTTATGAGAGGGTGCATCCCAAAGTAATGGTAATCTAAAAATTACGCTGCGCGGAACGACGGTTTTTACTTTCAATTGGATTATCATATACCTGAGTTCCCGCAGCTA
>DJHI01000263.1:15202-19335 GCA_002431715.1 Armatimonadetes bacterium UBA5829 | reverse complement strand
GTCGCCTGCCTGATGGCCATAGGTGTCGTTATAGATCTTGAAGTGGTCAACATCGGACATAATCAGACAAAACGAACGATTGCCCCTGCTTGCAGAGGTATGCCTACACAATTCCTGCAGAGTCTGCTGGAATGTGCGATGGTTTGCAAGCCCGGTAAGTCCATCTATTGTTGCCTGTACAGAGAGTTCCTGGTTTACTCCAGCAAGATCATCAAGAAGGCTCGATGACTGCTCAATGGTCATGGAATATGATATCATTGCGGATGCTTGAGCCGCGATAGCCCCTATAATGCAGTTGTAACTTTTCACCGGCTGATCGGTGGGGTAAAATGCTGCAAGTGCGCCGCTTGCTCCGACCTCGGATCTTATGGGGCTGGCCACAATTCGACCGATTCCACGATCATAAAGTGTTTTATTGACAAATATTCCTTTGGAGATGTTTTCAAATACCCAGGAATCTTTGCAGTCTCTGTCCGTTACCAGATTTCCGGCAAGTTCAAGAAAAGCGTGTTGTATATCACCGGTTACAGACTCGGTGCATTCGCATTCAATTCCACCAAGGCAGGGATCAATAGTAAAAAGGGCAATTGTATCTGTTTCCAAAGCCTTGCTGCTGGCGTATACTATAGATTGCTTAACATCACTCAAACGGGCGTGTGGGCCCAGTGTAGACATTATTGAAAAGACTTGTTTAAGTTTTTTTAATGTCTGAGCCGTAAGTTCATCTTCAATATGAACCTGCTGGCTTGAAGATTCTGAAGAATTTGTTTTTCTAAATATCGCAAAACAAGAAGCAGCCGACAATGCTGCCGACATAACAATTGAGAGGGTGCTTGGATATGCAACTGCAAATATGATTGAGGTTACTGCAACAATAGTACTTAGTATCATCAATATTTGCGATTTTGCACAGAGTATTTTTTTCATATCAGGCCATCCCACAGAGGTATTATCGGGGAGTTTGAGCCAAAAATTAAGTGTATTAGCGTCACTAAAACTGAAATGAATGCTACACTTACCTACGCATAAGGTGATATATATATGAATGTAGTGATGAATAAGCGGATAATGCAACTTAAGTCAGTAGGAGCGCTAAAAAAGGCTGTTCTGCAAGAAAAATCGAGTGACGGACGGATTATATGCAATATTTGTCAGCGCAGGTGCCGGATTCCGGAGGGTGGGATAGGCTACTGCCGCACAAAGGTCAATTATGAAGGCACTCTCTATGATACGATATATGGAGTAATCTCATCTGCGGCTGCCGATCCTATTGAGAAGAAGCCGGTGTTTCACTACAAGCCTGGAAGTAGATGCTTTTCGGTCGGAACCCTTGGGTGCAACTTCAGATGCGTCTTTTGTCAGAATTGGGAGATAGCCTACGCTGATGCGGTTGAATCCGGTGAAGGGAACTGCAGGACCGGTGTAACACCCGAACTCCTGGTTCATATGGCAAAGCAGCATTATTGTGAAGGCGTTGCCTGGACATATAATGAGCCATCTATATGGCTAAATTATGCTCTGGACTGCGCAAAGCTCTGCNNAAATAATGATTTATATACTGTATATGTGACCAATGGCTACGCAACCCCTGAGGCGCTGGATATGATCGGCCCTTATCTGGATGTGTATCGCGTGGACATCAAATCTATGGATGACAATTTCTACAAACAGCTCATAAAGGTGCCATCGATGAAAGGCATTCTTGACGTAGCGGTTCGAGCAAAAGTGGAGTGGGGGATGCATATAGAGTGTGTTACCAACATCATCCCTGGGTGGAACGACAGCGAAGAAAACCTCTCAAAAACCGCTCGATGGATAGCCGATTCACTCGGAATTCAGACTCCGTGGCATGTCACCAGGTTCTTTCCATACGGCGATCTATCCAATGTGCCTCCTACACCTCCAGATACTCTGGAGGCAGCAATTAAAATAGGAAAGGAAGCTGGTCTGAAGTTTGTATATCTCGGCAATATCGCTTCAGAGACCGGTGAAAACACNNCACCTATTGCCCAAAATGCGGCAATCTTGCGGTGCAAAGATCAGGATACTCCACAAAAGTTCTCGGAGTCACAAATGAAGGTAAATGCGTGAAAGATAACGAAAACCTCAACATATATATGTGATATGATGAGGATTAACATGATACGTCATTTAGCTCCGATACTCATTTTAACTTCGTTGCTTAATTGCAGCGCTTATGCAGCCGGAAAGATAACCACCGATCCAAATCTTTCTCCAAAATCAGCAATTGGTGTTTCAGACGAGAGGCTCAATAAGAAGATAACATATGACAGCGGTTATAACCGACTTTGGCGCATTGCAGATGACTTGAAGGCATCATCCGGTGTTCAGATATCTTCAGGTGCAAATAAAGCGGATTGGCTGGTACGTGACCTCCCGCTTGTTGTCTGCGCAAATAATGTGCAGCTCGGTTCCTTGCTTCGTTCCATAGCTGACACGGCTCACCTCTCGCTGACCTCTGAGAAAATCGGTGTAGATGATAAAGATTTATTATGCTATAGAATACTGAACAGCGGCTCACAGCAGCGTGAATGGGATAACTATGTCAAGGAGAAAAGAAAAGCCGAAGAAGCATATGCAAACTGGGCTTGGGATGCTCTTCTGGCTTTCGGAAATATTGCAAACTCCGATTTTAAGTATCCTCTGAATAAGTACCAGGGGCCGCGAGTCGACCTGCTGAGAACACTATCCGGAGTCATTTCATCTTTGGGTCCTGATGCCAAAGAAAGCGTGATTTATGGCGATCAAAGAATAGATTTGAGCGCAGCCAATTGCGCCGGTTTCGCGCAGCTCTACAAACAAGCTAAACAAGTAGAATTATTACCCCGTAACACGGTTATCGAAGACCCAGATGATGATGAATTAAGCGATGCGAAACTAAGCATTTTTTGCGATGGTCAAGATCCGGGAGAGCAATTTAGAGTAAATTACGCCATTTGCCCCATTATTATTGAGAAATCTAAAAATAGTTATAGCATGACAAGCTGGTCTTCTGAGCTTTCTGAACTCGATGATCTCTGGAACCAGGTGAAGAATCGGACTGTCCCACCTAGGCCCGATACATTATCGTTCAAAGAGCCTCCGGATCATATTCCATCTTCATTTTCTCATCTTGTGGCTGACCCGAATAATTTAAGCCTGAACTCTCCAAATGAATGGCCCTCTGAAGCATTACAGGAAAAAGTGCACATCGAGCTGCCGACGGACCGTGATCTGACATATGCGGAGACTCTATCGGCCGTCTCTAAAGCGAGCGGATGGACCATAATTGCGGAAAACTATCTTGATCATAGACTGATACGCACAAAGAGCAGAATTCTTGGAAGCAGTGGGGGACATATATGCCCGTTGAAATCGACAAAACTGGATGCAAGCATGGGAGACATTCTCTGTAAGCTTGCATATCTGGAAGGGTGGCCACCATATATCAACTGGTATATCAATGACAAAGAGAAGATCGCCATTGGAAGATCCAACAGTTGGATAAGAGACCACAAGAACTTAATTCCAGAGTCTTTATTAGCAGATCTAGGCAATAAAGCGAACAGCACCGGAATTGAACTTGATGATCTTGTAAGATTGACCAATTATACTACCGGTCCACAATGTGAATGGATTCAGGATTCAAAAGATCTTTATTATCTGTATGTAATCGCGTCAGGCATCACCGCACAGGATGCATTTTGGCACTTTTATAACAGACTGCCGGCACAGGATAAAGCGCTTGCAAAGTCGGATGAAGGGCTTCCGCTTATGAAATATGATATCAGATGGATATCCTCTTTTATGAAAGCGGTAAGGAAAGAAAACGATAGGGGATTAAGATACACATCCTATTCCGATCAGGAAGCCAAGCGCAAAGACGAAGAACAAGAGGAAAACAATTGGGCTATGCTGTCGAACTTGAAGGTGGTGCAGAGCCTGGTGTTGCACATCAAGCGCATAGATATATCTTACGCCTTTGTTGACTATTGGCTGGATTCTCACTATAAGACAAATGAGGAAGACATAAAATCGATAAGCTACAGAGTGTTCGACAGGCACACCTACATCGCGCAGTTGGACGGGCAGTGTCAAGGCGAACCAGTCACGATGAAGTTTAGTGCGCCCTA
>DJHI01000263.1:15011-15172 GCA_002431715.1 Armatimonadetes bacterium UBA5829 | reverse complement strand
GATCGAGATTCATAAGAAAGCTGAGGAAAAGACTAAGTAAGCAAAAAGATCCTTACTTATATGAAATTATGAATCAGTTTTACTAATTGACTGGCGCTGTGCTATATAGCCTTCGAAGATAAGTAATCCGAAGGGGACTATATAAAATGAAGTCAAGAATT
>DJHI01000263.1:0-14955 GCA_002431715.1 Armatimonadetes bacterium UBA5829 | reverse complement strand
GTCCGGCGAGGATTGGCCGCGTCACTTTTTCCAAGACAGGCAGAACAATATATTACGATGGAAAAAGTTTTCAACGCGGCCGAGCAACATGCGGAAATTACTATGACATTGACTCCGGCGAAGAATATTGGATATCCGGCTGCAAAAAGAATGGCCAAGACAGATACCCATGGGGTGCTGCAGAACCGGTATATATTGATGAAGAAGTTCGCGAAGAATACTGGACGACAATTAGATGTCAGCCCGAGAGAGTGAAGGAGGATATTGCATGAGTTTTATGCTATAGGCTGGTTAACATAACATATATTATAGTGCGTTATATATAAACACAAACAGCGGCAGAGAATATTGTCCCCTGCCGCTGTCGATTGTCTGTCTTGTCAGGCAGCCGATTTGCGCAAATTGTCTATGGCTTCGTCTAGTTTGCGAACTGTACTTTTTGCCTTTTCAAATATATCGTTTACGTTATATGTTGTCTGTTCGTGGTGTCGGGAGACATACANNCGGCCACAGCAGCCACGCCTACAGCCGTTCCCAAAATAATTGCCAGTGTCTTCTTGTCACTCACAACATTCTCCTTAGACTACCACACAACTCGGTGGTTTTATTAGAGTTTGATCTCATAGCGGACATCTCCGCCGGGACCGCCATCCGATGAATCGAATATTCTCTTTACAAACGAAAGAAGCTCCATTGGATTGAACGGTTTTGTCAGGTAACAGTCAACGCCAGACTGCCATCCCTTAAAAACATCAGCATCCTGAGCCTTTGCAGTTAACATAATAACCGGAATGTCTCGAGTGGCCGGATTTCTTCTCAGGTTCTGGAGAACCTCAAAGCCATCCATATAGGGCATCATAACATCGAGGACTACAAGGTCCGGATTTTCCTCCGCCACCTTCTGCAGTGCCTCTTTTCCGTCATTGGCCGTAACTACTTCATACCCAGCCCGCTCAAGGTTCACCTGAACTAAGCGAACAATGTGCTTTTCGTCATCAACGGCTAGAATCTTTCTCGCCACGCTGGGACCTCCTTATTAATCGTCAGGTTCAAGTATAACATGAGGGCAGTTCCCAGTCAATTATTCCTGCTTACACAGTTGTTTTCGGAATGATAGCTCGGAAACTTGAGGTCTATTCTCCCCTACCCCTTATCATCTTTCGAGCGCCTGCCTTTAACTGATAGAATTTTAGCAATACAGCATCCGGCGCCAACAACAACAATCGTCCACGCGCTGATCATAAAAATCCATCCGGCAGCAGTCAGTTTTATGCCAGCATCACCCATGAGAATGAGCCTCATCTTTCTTAAGATGTCTGGACCGCCGAATCAGAATAATCAGCGCGCCAAGTATAACAGCAATCAGGAGCCTTGCTCCCCATCTCCATGGCACTTCCCCGGCTGATACTCCTTTCATGAGAGCAACCGATATGCCATCTTGAGCGGTCCATGCGACCACAAGCGCGGCCAAATATATCGGAGTAATGTATTTAAGCACGTAATACACAATTCTTGGCAATTTTATGTCTGCGCCTGCGTTAATCTCAGCCCAAGCTTTATCGGCTCCAAATATCCAGATAAACAAGATCACTTCTATGAGGGCAAAAATAACTATACCTATGGTCCCGGCCCAGAAATCGATCTCTCCCAATACTCCGGGGCCGAACATCACCAAATTGCCGCATGCAAATATAACAAATGATATGGCGCCGACTGCTTTCTGCCTTGACCACCCTATCTCGTCTTCCATAAACGCTATCGCAGCCTGCGCCAAGGCGACTGATGACGTTATTCCTGCAAAGAAGAGCAGTGTAAACCATATTGTAGAGAGGAGTTGTCCGAAAGGCATACCCTTGAAAATCAAAGGCATAGTTACAAAAGCAAGTGAAAAAGGCCCTTCGCCGGCAATCGCTGTAACGGCTCCCGCTCCAAGAAACGCAAATGCCAGTGGAATAGCGAGCGACCCGCCCAGAACCACCTCGGCCGTCTCATTAAGGGTCACTGTGGAAAGCCCGGAGAGCGCGATATCGTCGCTTTTGCGCAAGTATGAGGCATAACAGGAGATAACACCAAAACCAACGGATAAAGTAAAGAAAACCTGCCCTGCGGCAGCTATCCATATCTTTGTTTCAGAGAGCCTATCGAATTGAGGATTCCAGAGAAACGCAAGACCGTTGAATACATTTCTTTCAGGATGTCCGGGAACAGGCGAGCCGAGAGTCAGTGTTCTCACAACAAGGATCGCTGCAAATATAAACAGCATCGGCATGGCAACACGGGCAAGCTTCTCGATGCCACCCGATACCCCGCGCCACATTACAACCAAATTTGCAAGCACGGTCAGGACAAAGAACACATATGCGGCAGTGTATCCATTCCCGCCAAGGTAGCCATTGAAGAAATCATGGAAGCTGTGGGCATTGGCCATCTGCGATAGAGTGCCGTTTGCTGAGTAAAAACAAAAAGCAAGTGTCCAGGATTCAATGAAAGTGTAGTAGATGACTACGCAAAGAGGCAGCGCGATACCTAATAAGCCGAAGTATTTCGCCGCTCGGCTTTTCCATATCATCTCGAACATTCCCGGTGCGGTGCCATGCCCTTTTGTTCCGCCGAGTCGACCAAGAGCCCATTCGACCCACATTAACGGGATTCCCAAAAAGAGCAAAGCGACAAAGTAAGGGATCATAAAGGCGCCGCCGCCATTTGCGGCTGCCTGTACGGGAAAACGTAAGAAATTCCCGAGCCCGATTGCGTTACCGGCCATCGCCAATATAAGGCCGAATCTCGACGCCCAGTGTTCTCTTACTTTGCCTTTTCTCATGTCTGTCTCAGGTCCCCAGTAGATCGATATACGGCTGCATAGCGAGCTGCGTCAACAAACAGCAAATCGTTGACTCCGAACCTTGATTGAGGTTTGATCCGTCCGGGGCGAGAGCATCAAAACATCCGCCCGTTACAGGATCGTATAGTGGCGATCCGACCGAATTATGCCCGAAAAACCAGTCGAAGCAGGTCTTTGCAAGGTCAAGATATTTCTTTTCTTGAGTGACATCATATGCGGCGATATATGAAAGCGTATGTGCCATGGGATCAACGGGCTGCTGATCGTAATAAGCTCTTTCATAACCCTTGAGATACCAGCCATTACAGCCGATCGGATAAAGAACGCCGTCCAGAATGCATACAGATGTCAGGAATTCCAGACTTTCTACCGCAATATCGAGATACTCTTTCTTTTTAAGTGTCTGATAAGCCAGGAAGAGTGCCCTCGGCATCATTCCATTGGAATATGTCAGAACGTTTTCATACCACTTCCAGTCGGGCTTTGCACTATATTTATAAGCCTCGCAAAGTGAATCGGCAAGCTGCTCCATCGCCTCACGAACATCATCACCGTCCGGCACATTTTTGAGGTAATAGTAACAGCCCATTGTCATATAGGCTCTTGCACGAAGGCTCTGGCTCGGGTTGATCCATCGCTTGCCGGCATCGAACAGTTGCCTTGCGACCTTCTGGACGTTCGAATGCAATTTTGATGACAGAGCATAACCGCATGCCCAGATAACGCGGCCGAAGCAGTCATCGCTGCTTTGATCATCAAGCCAGACCTGGTCATAAGACATGAAGTTGTGGAAATGACCGGACGGGGTCTGCGCATAATGCAGAAAACTCAGATACTTGCTCACAAGCTGCAGTGTCTGACGAGAACCGGTGCGCTCGAACTCCATTATTGCAGCGATCAACGCTCTAGCGTTGTCATCGGTCGTATATCCGGTCCTGCGGTTCGGTATGGAAAAAATAGCGTGCTGAATGACTCCGGTGGAGTCAGTCAGCGTCTCTAGATGCTCAAATACTATTGGAGGATATATAACAAGATACCCCTTTCAATCCGATTAAAGCGCCTCTACAGCAGCGCCTGTTTTTACTTTTTCGCGAGTAATTATTCTATGGAAAAGATCCAGGTAATCCACTGCGACATTGAACCATGCCGCCCGCCTGCCATAGGCATAGGCAGCAGTCTCCATGGATTCCTTCAATTCCTTATTGTCCAGGATGTTGTTTACGGTTTTTGCTATGCTTTCAGGCGATTCGAAATCTACCAGCATTCCTCTACCATCGGCAAGAACTTCCTCCGCATACAGATATGGAGTGCTGCAGATAGCCTTTCCGCATCCAAGAGCATATGCAAGAGTTCCGCTTGTGATCTGGTCTTTGCTCAGATAAGGTGTCACATAGACATCGGTCGCGCACAGATACCGCACAAGCTCATTGAGAGAGAGAAACCGGTTGTTGAATCTGACATTCTCTTCAATTCCCAGCTCGCTAGCCGTCTCGGCGAGCATATTTCTGTAGGATTCACCCTCATGCTTCCTGACCCCGGGGTGTGTCTCTCCGAGCACTAGATAAACTACATTCGGATGCTTTTCGAGGATCATGGGCATCGCCCTAATGACATGCTCTATACCCTTACCTCGGCTGATAAGGCCGAATGTGGAAAGGATTTTCTTATCCGCGATTCCCAATGCCCTTTTAACGCTCGATGCGCTCACTCTATGCACGTTTGGAACGCCATGCGGAATGACAGTTGCCTTCTTTGGGTCAACATCGTAGACATTCAACAGAATTTCCCTGCCAGTGCGAACCATTACCACCATGCATTCGCATATTCTGCCAATCTCCTGGATGATTCTTTTCTGATTTGGACTCGGTCTCTGAAGAACGGTATGCAGTGTGGCAACTGCCGGTTTTTCAAGAGCTTCAAGGAAATCGAGTATGTATTCTCCGTCATCTCCACCGTATATTCCGAACTCGTGCTGAACGCTTACGATATCGATGGTGGAGTCGTTAACATATTTAGCTGCATCGATATATGACTGTTTGTTTTCTTTAAAAACCTGAAAACGAACCACCCGCTCATACGGTTCAATTTCATGCTCGCGTTTTACCGCTAGAATGCTGGGTTTGGAAAATGGGGTGTATTTTGCTACTGCAGATGAGAGATCTTTTGTGAAAGTTGCAATTCCGCATTCACTGGGTGGATAGGTTGCAATGTATGCGGGTTCAATTTTATTCATGGTCTCTCGAAGGAACCTGAACAGACTCAAGTCCTCGCTTTTAAGCCATCTTACTTCATCTCGAAGTGCAAACTCTTCCGGTACTGAGATGTCCATATGCTGGACGGTTTTTTCATCGGTGTTCGTCATGAAACAACAAGACCTCGAAGTTTCTCTTCGAGGCCGTGACCTCCTTCTTGTTGACTTCTATGAGTCCGCTTTCACACCTACTGCTTCTACAGCATGATGTTCTTCATCATAAATCGGAAATACTTTTTCCAATCCCGTAATTTCAAAAACCTTACGGATCTGAGGTCCATCGCTGACAATCACTATTTTCCCATTACGCTCGCTGACTCTCTTTAATCCGCCAACGAGAGCACCCAGCCCTGAACTGTCGATATACTCGACTTTGCACATGTTGATAACAAGATCGATACCGCCATCGTCGATAAGTTCCAGCATAATCTCTCTGAAACGAGCAGACGTATATGCGTCCACCTCACCATGCAGATCGATTATTCTGGTGGTCCCGTTCTTTCGAACGTTAATCTGTAAATCCATTTCCATTGCCGTTGAACTCCTTTCACGACTACGACGGCCCAAACTCAGCCCCAAGTCCACCAGATAACACTAAGTAAACTCCCGATGCAACGCACCCGTCCGGGGGTCGTGACATAGACTCGATATTTTTTTAATTGGCAGGAGCGCCCTGTATAGAGGTAAAAGTCCCCGAGATTAATTATCTCAAGATCGGTATCATCTTAGAGTTATATGCCGGCTTGGTTTTAACCTTCCTTGGAATGCCGGCATTTAGATAATGAATCCGGTTATCACTTGTCAATCCATTATACTATATTTCCCGCCTCTGCAACATACTCCAAACCCCTTTAGAAGGTGCAGAGGGTCACCATAGAAGGATTATTGCCATTTTCAATGGAAATCTTAGTCATCGGAGGGGAAAATGGGAGTTGATATTGCAGTAATCGGCGGAACAGGTATAGACGAAGCCGCGGAGTTAGGAAGAGTATCCACTGTTGATACCCGTTTTGGAACAGCAGAAGTAGTCGATGCGACTCTCCATGGCACGGCGTTCCTCTTTGTTCCCAGGCACGGAATCGATCATTCAATGCCTCCGAGCGCAATCAATTACCGCGCTCAGATAGCTGCTCTCAAGTCACTCGGCATGCGGCGGGTCATCGGATTATGCGCTGTCGGGTCGATTAATCCCGATTTGATGCCGGGATCGTTTGTTGTCTTGTCCGATTTTATTGATCAGACAAAGAGGCGAGCTGATACTTTTTTTGATGAACCGGGAAGGGGAGTTTGCCATACCGATTTCACATGGCCTTATTGCCCCGAAATATCATCGGCCTTGAGCGCAGCTTGCGAAAAGAGCGATGTGGATTATTATGATAAAGCGGTCTACGTCGGCGTGGAAGGTCCAAGATACGAAACACTCACAGAAGTCAAACTATACGGCTCATGGGGAGGCGATGTGATTGGTATGACGAACGTTCCCGAGGTAATCCTAGCGCGAGAGGCCGGTCTTTGTTACGGAGCGCTGGGAGTTGTTACTAATCAGGCAGCGGGACTGTCCCCCACTCCACTCTCGCACGAAGAGGTGAGGGCGATGGTATCTAGATCATCGCAAAAACTTGCACTCGTATTAAGGCATGCGCTGGAATAGATTCCTGAAACAGCAAAATGCACCTGTCAGTCAAACGTGGGCCTTGTTCTATAAGTTCTATTCGTAGTTGCCTGTGTCCCAAATATTGGAAAGCTTTCCTGCCATGCTTATCCAGACGTTCGATATCGCAGGANNNNTTTTTTTGCTGTTTATTCGAGCGCACAATTCTTATTCTAATATTCATCTTTATTCCTCCATCCCCACCTATTACACTGCACAGCTTGTGCCAACGAACCAGGCATATTTTGCAGGAAATTTGTGCACACTCGGTAAATAAAGCAATATAAATAATCGGTGGTGAATATGCCTCATAAAGCGCGAGTTCTTATTCTAGCAAATGATTCTGATATCGACCATCAGATAAAGATGATAGGCGCGGAAGAAGCGGGAATAAGGCACATGCTCCCGAAAACGCAGCATTATCTGATCAAGCTTGAGCAGGTCAGGCGGCCTATTGCACATATTCTAAAAGAGGCTTTCTTATCCAGCGGCGGCGATGCGGCTGTGAGCAAGGATGTTATCACCGCAAAAGTCACCCATTCAGATGTAATCCTCATGGGAACTCGCAAGCAGTATCACTATGTTCTACGGTCGCTTCTCGAACAGGGCTTTGGATGCAAAGAACTTGCGGTAGAGATAGAATCAGCGATCAGGCATTTTGACTCCACCCCAATTGTTCCAAGTTCCGACCTTGCGGTAAACGGCAAGCTGGCCAGGATTTTTTGTCAGATAGGCTCTCGAACAATCGTAATGGGCATTCTCAATATCACGCCTGATTCTTTCTCTGATGGAGGCAGGTTCTCATCACCCGAAGAAGCAGCAGATGCCGCTTTGGCAATGGTCGAAGATGGCGCAGATATCATCGATGTAGGCGGTGAGTCCACAAGGCCCGGTTCGGGCAGCGTATCTGCTGAAGAGGAAATCGCAAGAGTTGTTCCTGTAATCAGCAAAATTGCCGATCAAATAGATGTTCCAATATCGATCGACACATACAAATCCGATGTAGCAAAGNNAGCGCGGGAACATTCGACATCCAAATGCCCCATCTAGTAGCTCAAAAGCGATGCCCTGTTATCATAATGCACATTAAAGGCACACCGCTGGATATGCAAGTCGACCCTCATTACGATGACCTTATGGGCGAAATCTATGGCTTTCTTAAGGACAGAACAAAAGCCTTTTCTGAAGCTGGGGTTGACGAGCGAGTCGTTATAATCGACCCGGGGTTTGGGTTCGGCAAAACAGTCGAACAGAACCTTGAGATTCTCCGCAGGCTAAGGGAGTTTACTTCCATGGGCCGTCCGATTTTAGTGGGCACATCGCGCAAATCGACAATCGGAAAGGTTCTGGGTGATTTGCCGCCAAATGAAAGACTGGAAGGCACAGCCGCGACAGTCGCGCTGTCGATCGCAAATGGAGCAGACATTGTGAGGGTGCACGATGTTAAGGAGATGGTACGAGTGGCGCGCATGGCGGATGCTGTTGTGAGATAAT
This sequence comes from Armatimonadetes bacterium UBA5829, assembly GCA_002431715.1. GTDB lineage: Bacteria > Armatimonadota > UBA5829 > UBA5829 > UBA5829 > UBA5829. Next base: position 6,717 of record DJHI01000263.1, on the reverse strand, counting down.
CACTCTATGGTCAATACCTTCTTCGGCTTGAACCAAAAAGATTCATCTGAAGCGATAATAATGCCGATTGCTATAAGCTCTCCATCTTTTGATACGGCTCGCACTGTTTCATCCGCACTTCCACTATATTTCATGGCAACAGACTGCCCGTTCTTAATCAGATCGGCTTCCATGTCGGAAACCTCTACACAAGGCATNNATCTCCAATACTTGTGACAATGGAATCCAGCCTGTCTTGATCTTTTGCTTCGCGAATCTCATCTACAGTGTAAGCAGTCTGAATATTGAACCGTCCTACCCTGGTCCTTTCAAGAGCCGACATATGACCGCCGCAGCCGAGTTTATCACCTATATCTGAGCAGAGAGTTCTGATATATGTCCCACTTGAGCATTCGACCCTTATCCGAGCTTTAGCTGTTTTTCCAGGGGTAAATTCTAGAACTTCGACGGCGTAAATGGTCACTTTGCGTGGTTCTCGATCAACAACCTGCCCTTTTCGTGCAAGTTTGTATAATCTTTCGCCATTATATTTAACAGCAGAGACCATCGGAGGAGTCTGCATAATCTCACCTGTGAATGACTGTGCAGCATCCTTTAGAGCTTCAAGAGTCACATACGATGCGTTAGTTTCTGAGGTGACAATTCCGGTGGAGTCTTCTGAGTCAGTGGATTTGCCTAAGATCATCTCTGCGATATATTCCTTAGGCGCACCCATGAGGTATTCGACTATTCTCGTGGCTTTTCCGAGGCATACTACCAGAACCCCGGTCGCCATAGGGTCGAGTGTTCCGGCATGACCAACCCTTTTCTGCCCAAAAATACGCCTTATGTCATAAACTACATCGTGCGAGGTCGGCCCTGAAGTCTTTCGGACTATTATGACTCCATCCATTTTAGGACCTCAGCCACAACATCCCTCTTTGCATCTTCCAGCGAGCCGTCGTAATGACATCCGGCGGCCGCGACATGTACTCCGCCACCGAAGACTTTCGCAATTTGGTTAACATCGACTCCATCGCGAGATCTGAGGCTTATCCGAATGGAATCGGGCCTAGCTTCCCTGAAAAGTATTGCTACTTTCGGTCCTTTGACGGCTGTTACATGGTTTACTATCGAATCCGTATCTGCATCGGTTGCGCCAAGCTCAGCTAAATCATTGCCTGTGATCGTAGCCCATAAAACCCTGCCTGATTTATCGGTCTCGAGAGACATCAGTGCTCTTCCAAGGAGTTTTGCAGCCCGTAATGGCCGACTTTCATACACTTCCCGAGCAATAATAGACGGCTTCGCGCCGAGTGATTGCAGGTAAGCTGCAATCTCAAACGTTCTTGAGGTCGTATTGGCAAATCTAAAAGCGCCTGTATCTGAAATAAGACCGGTCAGGAGTTGAGTGGCGGCCGTTTTATCGATCTCGACATCATTGGCATCGAATAGTTCGACCATGACCTCGGCAGTCGAACTCAGAGTTTTATCCACAACGCGGATATCGCCGAATTCGCCGTTAGGCACATGATGATCTATGCAGGCGGTCGACTTTGCGCTCGAAATGGCCTCACCTGCGGTACCGATACGCTTAATGCCTTCGCTGTCGACCAATACTCCTATATCAAAATCCCGACGATCAGTTTGGCTGATTACTGTCTCGGACTCAGGAATGAACGTGTAGTTCTCCGGCACGCCGTCTTCGGATATGACAACTACATCCTTACCCATACGGCGCAGCATATGTGCAAGAGCAAGCGCGCTTCCGAGTGTATCACCATCAGGTCTCTGGTGGCACGCGAGGATATAGGAGTGGCCCGCTAAAAGCTTTGACCAGGATTCCTTAAGATTGTTCTTCGTCATCATGCTTGATTTCTTCTAACAGCTCAAATATTCTAATTCCTTTGTCGGCTGAGGTATCCAGACGGAATTCGATCTCTGGGAGAGTCTTCATATGAATTCGTTTACCGAGTGCCTGCCTCACAAAATGCTCTGCTTTCTTTAGAACAGCCATGTTTGCGCTGCGCTCCGCTTCACTACCTAATACGCTCACAAAAACCTTGGCGTGCCTTAGGTCTGAAGTTATTTCAGCATCCGTAACCGTAACAAAACCCAACCTTGGGTCTTTGAAATCACGGTGAAGTATATCGCTTATCTCTTGTTTCAAGAGCCCTTGTATTTTTTCCTGACGCGTGGTCATTATTTGTAGTCTCCAATGTATTCATCGGCTGTCGGCAGTTGGCCGTCGGACAGCCGACTCGAACAGCTATACAAACTGCATATCGGTTTCCACCACTTCGCAGAGCGGATTAGACTCAATATAGTTCAGAATTTTGTTTAATATCCGATTGACGAACTGCTGATCATTGCTCACGCACGCAAATGCAAGCTCAGCGCGCCTGTGAGAGTCCAGATGACCTACTTCAGCGGCAGATGCATTGAATTTGTTGCGGATATTATCCAGCATGCTCTTGATAACCTGGCGTTTATCCTTAAGCGTATCGCTGCCTGGAACAGANNACAAATCAACCGTCAAAACCCCAATAATCATGGCATCACCGATCAAAACGCCCGACATGCCTTAGGATGTCGGGCAAAGATGAGATATCTAATTTCAATTACTATATTGCGCGTGCAATCTGCTTCTTAGAGAATGCCTCTATAATGTCGCCTACCTGATAGTCATTAAAACCTTCGGTCTTGATGCCGCACTCATAACCCTGAGCCATTTCTTTTACTTCATCCTTGATATGTCTCAGTGAATCGAGCTTGCCTTCAAAGAGAACCTCACTGTCTCTTCGGACTCTGACCAGCTCGTTACGTACAACCCGACCATCAGTGACATAGCACCCGGCGACCAGACCCTGGTTCGGTATTCTAAAGACCGCTCTGACCTCGGCCTCACCGAGCCTGACTTCCTCAAACACAGGTTCGAGAAGACCGGCCATAGCGCCTCTGACATCCTTTGTAAGCTCATAAATAACGTTGTATGTTCTGATCTCTACATGCTCGGCTTCGGCCATTCTTGCAGCCTCAGGAGCGACTTTCACATTAAACCCTATAACGATTGCATTCGACGCCGTAGCGAGGAGGATATCGGACTCATTGATATTGCCGACACTGGAATGGATAATATCGACCCGAACCTCTTCATGTTCGATCTTAAGAAGCGACTGCCTTACGGCCTCTTCAGAGCCCTGAACATCCGCCTTAAGGACAACTCCCAGCTTCTTTACCACGCCTTCTTGTATATGCTTGTATAAGTCTTCCAGGGTAATCTTAGACGTCGCCGCCATTCTCTCCTGGCGAGCTTCCTGGGCGCGTTTATCGGCTATTGATCTTGCTTCCTTATCGTCTTTAGCCGACTCCAGCTTGTCTCCGGCTTGTGGAGCCTCAGAAAGACCGAGAATTTCAACAGGAGTAGAAGGAGTCGCTTTAGTGATCCTCTCACCCTTGTCGTCGAACATAGCTTTGATCTTGCCGTAAGCCTCACCCGCAACGACTGCAGCGCCTATCTTAAGCGTGCCGCGCTGGATAAGAACGGTCGCAACAGGCCCTCTTCTCGGATCTACCTTAGCTTCAACTACACTGCCCTGCACTTTGCTTGCAGAAACTTCAGCCTTCAAATCTGCCATTTCGGCAACAAGCAGGATCATTTCAAGCAGTTCATCGATTCCTTTGCCCTGCTTAGCAGCGGTTTTGACCACAATCGTATCGCCGCCCCATTCTTCGGGCATAAGTTCGTGTTCCATAAGCTGCTGCATGGTTCTTTCGATGTTTGCTTCAGGCTTATCGATCTTGTTAATTGCGACTATAATCGGCACGTCCGCGGCCTTTGCATGGTGGATCGCTTCAATGGTCTGAGGCATAACTGCATCATCTGCCGCTACAACCAGAACGGCTATATCGGTAACACTGGCGCCTCTTGCGCGCATGGCTGTAAATGCTGCGTGTCCGGGTGTATCGAGGAATGTGATTTTCTTGCCTTTCCAATCGACCTGATAAGCGCCTATATGCTGCGTTATTCCACCGAATTCCTGCTCTGTTACATTGGTTCGGCGAATAGCATCGAGCAAAGTGGTCTTTCCGTGGTCGACGTGCCCCATAACGGTTATAACCGGCGGCCTTGGCTGAAGCTTTCCTGAGTGTTTGGATTTTGGCTGCGGAGCCAGCTTAGCGGGTTTTTCACGCGCTTCCTGCTTAGCTACTATCTTGACGGAATAGTCCCATTTTTCAGCCACCTTACCTGCGACATCTGCCCCGATCTGCTGGTTTACGCTGGCCAGGATTCCCATTTCAACAAGCCGCTTCTGAATTTCAGCGGTATTGACTCCAAGTGCATCGGCCAGTTCTCTTACAGATAATGACTGAGGAACTTCAATAGTCTTTGCCTGACTTATGACGCCCTTGTCCAGGGATATCATTTCGCGAACGGCATCGGCGGTGGAGGAATCAAGCACGGTAGACCCATTCTTCGCCGACACACCCAGATCTTTCAGGACAGCGAGCAGATCACTTATAGTGATCCCAAGGTCCTTTGCGAGTTCATGTACTTTCATCTCGCTCATTATTTCCACCTCCGATAAGAAATTATATATTAATAACGAGAAATCAGATTTACTGACAGTGATGGCAAGTGTGGAGAAGCCGAGAGGACGCGAGGAGGATGATTGCGGGAAACACGAGGTTACTGTGTTACGCTTTCATAGACATATCCTCAACATCTTGGCATTACTTCTCTTCATTGCTCATTTTCCACTAGTTTACTAAGTTCTTCCTTCAGGCGTTCCGGTATTTCGCACCGCAGTGCCCGACCAAGTTTATTCATTTTAATCGCCGAATCCGTGCACTTTTTAGCTCCGCACAGATAGGCACCCCTGCCCGGCATTTTTCCGCTCGGGTCTATAACAACATTTCCATCGGCACATCGGACTATCCGAATTAGCCGTTTTTTCTCTGATGACTCACGGCATGAAACACAAGTTCTTATTGGAACCTTTCGCTCATGACCCATCATAGCACCCGACTATCCTTCGGATACTTCCTCAGTTTGAGTTTCATCAGCATCATCAGGTTCGGCAATTACAGCCGCTTCTCCTGCTTCCATATCTTCACCCATAAGGGCGGCTTTGGCAAGCTGAGATTCACTTCTTATATCGATCCGCCAACCTGTGAGCCTGGCTGCAAGCCTCACATTCTGGCCGGACTTACCGATAGCAAGCGAAAGCTGGCTGTCCGGCATTATCACAAGAGCAGTCTTGCTCTCATCATCACACTTTACCGATATCGACTTGGCCGGTGAAAGCGCCTCGCCGATAAATTTTTCTATATTCTCATTCCAACGGACAATGTCGATCTTCTCGCCGTAAAGCTCATTGACCACAGACTGCACCCTTGCGCCTCTATGGCCTACACAAGCACCCGNNGACTTTTTCATCGTTAGAACTGACGGCTACTTTTGTACGTGCGCCCGGTTCGCGAGCAACTGATTTGATCTCAACAATTCCCTCGGAGATTTCGGGCACTTCAAACTCGAAAAGTCGTCTTATAAGGCTCGGATGAGTGCGCGAGACGACCACCTGCGGGCCTTTGGGAGTCCTTCTGACTTCAAGCACATAGACTTTAAGCCTGTCGTTAAATCTGTAAGGCTCGGTCGTCACCTGTTCGGCAGGCGGAAGCAGAGCCTCGATCTTACCAAGGCTTACGAAGACATTTCGCTGCTCTCTACGGCTGACAGTGCAGGTCAAAACCTCACCGACACGATCGCCGAATTCTTCGTATACTCTCTCTCGCTCGGCTTCTCGTATTCTCTGAACTACGACCTGTTTTGCTGTCTGAGCGGCTATACGTCCAAAATTCTCAGGTGTGACTTCGATCTCAATTGAATCTCCAACCTGTACATCCGGGTCGTATTGTTTTGCTTCTTCTAAAGTTATATCAGTATGCTCATTTACGACAGTGTCTACGACGTCCTTTTCGCAATACACATGGAAACCGCCCTTTGATGAGCTTACGCGAACACGTATATCACCTGTAGTCGCATAATTTTTCTTATATGCGGTTTCAAGTGCGGACTCTATAGCTGAGAGCAATACCTCAAGAGGTATCTCTTTTTCTCTTTCTATCTGCCTGAGAGCATCCAGGAAATCTGCATTCATTTGCTGTTTTTCTCCCGATACCTGCCAAACTGAAAAGAGTGGGTAGACCCCCACTCTCTCAATTACGCCAACCAATTCCAATACAGTATACCAGACCCAATAGTCTTTTGCAATACACTAATACCGGGTAAAGGATATGTCTATCTTCGGAAGTGACTAAAACCAATGAGCTAATTTAATGACAATTACATAAAGTATCTACTGGTCAGGCAATTGTAGATATATACCAGAATTGCATTGAAGACAAGGTGAATATATATGGCGCAGTAGTTACCATTTGATGCTTTAATTTATTCAGACCAACTCGCAACATATAATAATGCCTGCTGGACACAGAAGCAAATTCCTGATATCTTATCCATGGCATTAAACTTGCAATTCGCTCGTGAATTGATGAAGGGAGCAGATAAATTGACCGATAATAATGAGCTTTTCGATAAAGTGCAGGCCGCATTGGACCAGGTGAGACCAAGCTTGCAGGCTGACGGCGGCGATGCCGAACTATTGGCTGTTGATGGGACTGTTGCAAAGGTTCGATTACAGGGAGCATGTCACGGCTGCCCTATGGCTGCAATGA
>DJHI01000157.1:2168-4688 GCA_002431715.1 Armatimonadetes bacterium UBA5829 | reverse complement strand
CGGCACATCTCTGGGAAGGACTTTCTCTGCGGAGCTTGCCAGGCCTACCAGCATGGTATCCGTGGGAATGTCGAGTTTCTTTAATGAGTCGCGCAGTGTAAGGAGCGAGAGAAGCCGATTGAGCTGGCCGGTGATTACATCTACCCTGTCCGATGCATGAATGAGTTTGTCCAGGTTCGAATTATCAGACTTTTGAATTAAGTCCAGCTCTTTAGTCAATATGGTCAGCCTGGAGTCCTCGGCCTTGCCCAAAAGAGACTTGCACTTATCGGCAGCATAGCGGGCATCCTCCATCCTGGAACCGAGAAATGAAGTCTCAGCGCTCAGCAGGGCAGCCGGTTCATCGGGTAGTGATTCGCCTGAACGCAGAAGAGTTATGTTATCGATATAGACCCTGGTATCCGCTGCAGGACAATTCATAAAGAAATGCACGATCGATATATCTGAACGATCCACTGCATTAGGCATTTTGGAGATATCAACAATGCACCTTCTTATCGATCTGGCGGGCAGCATAAAGTCATGCCGAAGGCCGTTTCGGAACTCGGGCTTGCTGTCTGATATAAACATACCCAGCGGTAATGTATCAAGGCCTGGATTAGTGATATCTACAACGAGCCTGTCGAAGCCGTTCCAGTCTTTGATGGACGGCACACCCTGGAATGCAGGCCAGTTTTCCATGCCGGCTTTCCAAGATGGTGTAAAGAACTCCAGTGAGTGCGAACCCGAAGTAGCACACTTGGACGAAAGCTTCAAGGTATCCTGAGCCGGAGATCGCATTGTCCAGACAGATAGATCAGTGTCGGATTCAAAATCGAATAGTTTCATTGAAGCCTCTGCGGATAAAATTGAGCTGCATGCCAGAAGGATGACAATTACTAGTATCTGCAAACGAAACATATTAACCTCTTGAGCTGATGGACTTTTCCGTCAGCTTATCATATAAGCATGGACTCGTCAATTGATGAGGCGATAATATTTACCCAAGAGATGAGGCGAACCATTACCGGGTGATAGTTAAAAAATTACCCGCACGGTTCGAAGTGGCTCAGCGTGCATTGTTTTGCGTTTAGTTTAGTCTCATTATGCGTTGTTATGCGGCAGTGGCGAGTTCTTCACCAAAGCCGCCGAGACCGGCAAGATCGACCATCGCTTCAACCACTTGAGGGTCGAACTGCTTGCCTGCATTTTGCTGAAGGCGAATAACCGCCGCCTTGGAGGATACCATCCTATCGCTTCGAACTGAATTCATTGCATCGAAGGCATCGACTGCGCTGAGAATACGCGAGATCAGCGGGATACGCTCACCAGTCAGACCGTCAGGATAACCCTGGCCGTCAAATCGCTCATGGTCGTGCCCCGCTATTTCGCCGAGAGCTACCATTTCAGGACAATCGGGCAGGCAATTGAACGCTCTGATCGTCATACCGGCGTGAGCGCGCACGATTGTCAGTTCCTTATCACTGAGCCTGCCAGTTCTATTAACTAGATGCGAGGGAAGACCGAGACGGCCGCAGTCGTGGACCAAACCCGCTCGATAAGCCAGGTGCGCATCCTCGCTAGAAAGACACATGTGCTTGGCAAGCGACTTGGCATAACGGGCAATCCTTATAGAATGACCCCTGGTCGCGGGGTCCTTAAGGTCGACCATCGCTGCAACAACGTGGAGAATACGCTCAATACCTTCTTCATTATTCAATTCATCGGGAACAGCAATCTCTTTGCAGGTTTGTGCCATCAGCTTCGGAAGCGATTTCTTGTCCAGAAACGGTTTGTAGAATGCTGTGTCGGTTGTCGATCCGACAAAATCCGCCCATAAGCTGCTAGACCACGCATAGCCGGTAAATCCGGCCAGGTTGCGCAGCCCTTTAGCAATGGCCGCACGATTTTCAAAGCTTCCGGCCGAATCGGCAGCATCGGCAAGTCTGAGTATCTGGCTGCCCAGCGGAATATCATCACCCGCTAATCCATCGGGAAAACCGGTGCCGTTCCACCATTCGTGATGTGACCTTACTAGCGCAGAAGCTTCAGCTAAGCCGGGAAGCCAATCAAGAATAGCTGCACCTCTTTCAGGATGCGCCTTTATATGAGGATCATTGACCTGAAGTTCGAGACTGTTATAGCTGGTTATATGTTCCATCGCCCCAATTGAGCCGATTTCCTGGAGCAGTCCCGCGTAAAATACATCACGGCGAATCTCCGGCGCGATAATAGAGGCCAGGTGCTGGCTTAAAAGCGCCACTCGCCATGAGTGATAAAGACAGCCGTCAGGGATAAGATCGGTCATGTAAGATACTGCTGCCAAAAGTTGTGCGGGAACCATTATTCTGAATTGCTCCTAAAGATTTTTAACGAAGAATTTGAGGCAGAAACAACAATTGCCTTATCTAACACCTTATGTATTCCATATTCGGCAGGCAAGCAATAAGAACTAAGGCGGAAAATTTGAAGATAATTACAAGGCTGTAAGTCACAACACAGACCATGATTATGAATAGCCGAGGCCTGACAACGCCATTA
>DJHI01000157.1:0-2159 GCA_002431715.1 Armatimonadetes bacterium UBA5829 | reverse complement strand
ATAATAACATATTACATATTGTTAACTAAATTATCCTTTTATTGCACCAATTTCACCATTACAGGTCTGCTCTTTATTGAAAGTAATCGCAAGTCTATCAAACGGGATTAGTGCAGCGGGCTTCCATATTATGAAGTAATGGAGCTTAATAAAATGGAGATAAGCATTTAATAAGTCCAAAACAATAATGCGGGATAATAGCCAAACAGAGCATAATATACGGGGGACAAAAGGCTTCATGACGTGCGGATTTCTTATCGATATGGATGGTGTGGTCTATCGAGGCGACAAACTGATCCCAGGCGCTGATAAGTTCATCAATGAGCTTATTAAGAGAAATATACCGTTTATGTTCCTGACTAATAACAGTCAGCGCACAAGGCGGGATGTCGCAACACGACTCTCGAGGATGGGAATTAATGTGCAGGAGAGCCATATTTATACCTGTGCAATGGCAACAGCTCGGTTTCTAGCTCTCCAGAAACCAAACGGAACTGCATACGTAATCGGAGAGGGAGGGCTCCTTTACTCGCTTCACTGCAGTGGTTACGCGATAGTCGATCACGATCCGGATTACGTGGTTGTGGGTGAGGGACGCACATATAACTGCGAGATGATAGAAAAAGCAGTGCAGATGATTATGAAAGGCGCAAAACTTATAGCCACCAACCCGGATCCGAACTGCCCGACACCGGCGGGGATAAGACCCGGCTGTGGCGCAATTGTCTCCATACTCGAAATGGCTACCGGTAAGAAGGCCTTCAGTCCTGGTAAACCAAGCCCGGTTATGCTGCGTGCGGCACGCAAGGAGCTCGGCCTGACCACCAATCAGACGATTGTCATCGGCGACACTATGGAAACAGACATTCTAGGCGGTGCGCAAATGGGCTATAAGACAATACTTGTGCTCTCGGGCGGCTCGAAAATTGAAGACCTGGAAAATTACGCATACAAACCGGATATGATAATCGATTCGGTAGCCGATCTGCTAGAATCGGAGCTTTTAAACGACCAAGCAGAGGCAAAGCTTGCAGAAGTATGTGCATAATAAGTACAAATAAATATCCCTCCAGGCAAATCCTGGAGGGATAATTATTTTAGAAGTTACATTCCGTAATCGCCCATACCGGGTGCGCCGCCGGGCATCGGAGGCTGCTTAGGCTCGGGCTTCTCGGCGATCAGACTCTCGGTGGTGAGAATCAGAGAACCGATGCTGGATGCATTCTGAAGAGCGGAACGGGTGACCTTGACCGGGTCGACGACTCCGGCCTTGACCATGTCTTCATACTTCTCGGTCGCGGCATTGAAGCCGACGCCCTTCTTCTCGCCCTTGGTCTTCTCGACAACCACGCTGCCTTCATGACCGGCGTTTTCAGCGATCTGTCTGAGCGGTTCTTCGAGCGCTCTGCGAACGATGGCCACGCCGACTTTCTCGTCGTCATTGTCGCCGATGTTCTCGAGGCTGGCGATTGTGTTTACAAGGGTTACGCCGCCGCCGGGAACGATGCCTTCTTCCACGGCCGCGCGGGTGGCATGGAGCGCGTCTTCCACGCGGGCTTTCTTCTCCTTCATTTCGGTTTCGGTTGCAGCGCCGACGCGGATCACGGCGACACCGCCGACCAGTTTGGCCAGCCGCTCCTGAAGTTTTTCACGATCGTAATCGGAAGTGGTTTCCTCGATCTGAGCGCGGATCTGTTTCACGCGGCCTTCGAGGTCGGCGCGCTTGCCGGCGCCGTCGATAATGGTGGTGTTGTCCTTATCGATGGTGATCTTCTTGGCGCGGCCCAGGTCTTCCAGTTTCACGTTCTCGAGCTTCCAGCCCATGTCTTCGGAAATCATCTTGCCGCCCGTGAGGATGGCGATGTCTTCGAGCATGGCCTTGCGGCGGTCGCCGAAGCCGGGGGCTTTCACGGCCGCCACATGCAGCGTGCCGCGGATCTTGTTGACCACCAGGGTGGCCAGCGCTTCGCCTTCGATATCTTCGGCGATGATGAGGAGCGGACGGCCCATCTTGGCGATCTGCTCGAGGATCGGCAGCAGGTCTTTCATGCCGCTGATTTTCTTTTCATAGATGAGAATCAGCGCGTCTTCGAGGGAAACGATCATCTTGTCGGGATTCGTGACAAAATAGGGAGAAAGGTAGCCGCGGTCGAACTGCA
>DJHI01000111.1 GCA_002431715.1 Armatimonadetes bacterium UBA5829 | reverse complement strand
CTAGCTACCGGAGATTATGTGATCTTTATGAATACAGGGGACTGCTTCCATAGCGAAGATACTTTGGAACAAGCTTATTCTTACATCTGCAGGCATCCAAATTATGATTGCTATTTTGGTGATGCGGTATTTGTACGCGGAGATGGCAGCAAACATCTCTTCAGTTATGATATGAAAATTAGTCGGCTAACTTTGTACAACACAATGGTGTGCCATCAGGCAATATTGGCTAAAAGATCACTCTACAGTAAAGCTGGCATATTCGATACCAGCTATAAAATCGTCGCTGATAAAAACTGGGCACTGAAGACAATCAGCCTAGGAGCTCGATGGGCATATATGAATATAATCGTCTGCCAGTTTGATAACACAGGCTGCACAGCCGATGTCCAAAGAATACAACAAGAGCATCGCAAACTGATCAAAAAACATTATGGGGATTTTGAACGATTTTATTTCTATTGGGCTTACCGCATCGGAAAAAGGCTTGAACGATTGAGGCTGAGAATCAGGCGGATATAAGATATTGGCTAACAAGGCACCTAAAATCCTATATGTTAACAACTATCCCACACACCATATGCTCTCGCTGGCCGAAAGCCTCTATAAGATATGTGGAAATAATTTCCGCACTGTCATTTTATATCCTCAGGAATCGGATCGCGAGGGGATGGAATGGAAAGATAAATGGACCGATGCACCTTGGTTGATAAGAGTATGGGAAAGTTTAGAAAACGCTGAGCTGTTTGAAAAGTGGCTTGAAGAGAGCGATGTTACTATCTTTCTCAGTTATTATGCTTTTGGTAATCTGCCAAGAGTAAAGAAAAGGCTGGCAAACAACAAGCTCTGCTTGTCTTTTGGTGAGAGACGTTGGAAACCATCTCATCCTTTTTTTGAATTAAAAAAAATATCGGGTTTCCCTACTCAAATAATCCGTGCTGCTAGAATCCTCAAACATGCCTGGCCTCTAAACCGCAAGCAGCACCATTTGCTTGCAATTGGAATATATGCCGCTTGGGACGAACAGCAAATAGGAATGTTCAAAAACAGAATGTGGACTTGGGCATATTTTGTTAGCAATTCACGATTAGAGTGTTCCAGAAAAAATCCCGGCACTGCTCGTATACTATGGGCTGGGAGAATGCTTCACTGGAAAAAAGTGGATACTTTAATCATGGCCATAAAAATACTAACTGAGAAATCCATTGTAGATTTTAAAGTCGATCTTATCGGAGATGGGCCGGAAAAACAGAAGTTAAATAATCTCGTTGAATCTCTCAATTTGGGGGCATTTATTAAATTGCATCCATTCATGCAACCCGAGGAAATACGGAGAGAAATGTCCCAATCAGATATTTTTGTTTGGCCGAGCAATTCTGAAGAGGGCTGGGGAGTCGTAATAAATGAAGCAATGGCTGAAGGTTGTGCCGTTGTTGCCTGCTGTGAAGCCGGTGCAGCACCTATACTGATAGAAGATGGAAAGACTGGATTCCTGTTTCCTCAAAACGATTCTCATAAACTGGCTGAGATATTAGAAAAGCTTATACCAAATGCGGATTATCGAGATAGTATTGGGAAAGCGGCAAAAGAACATATTGAGCTACACTGGAGCCCTGATGTTGCCGCAGAAAGAATAATCGATTTTTCCATTGCTTTGCTGGAGGGAAAACAATTGCCAAAATATACCTCAGGCCCTTTAAGTCCAGCTATAATTAAGAGACCTAACCGAAACTTTTAGATTCCAAAAAGGCAGGGTATGCAGGAATGCTGAAGCAAGTGCTTTTTAATTACTACCTTCGAATAAAACACAAGAATGCAAACATTGATAGGGCTGCTACCATTTGCAGAAGCACAAAGCTTGGCAAAGGAGTAACAATTACAGGCAATTGCATCATTTGTGGATCAGAGATAGGTGAATATTCTCGAGTATATTATTCCTCTCTGTCAGGTGTAAGCCTCGGCAGCTACAGTTACATAGGTTATGACAGTAAGGTTTCATTCCTGAAGACTGGGAACTTTTGCTCAATTGGTTCACAATTTTTGGCAGGACTGGGAGAGCATCCTATCAATCAAATATCTTCCAGTCCGGTGTTCTACTCAACCAAAATGCAGTGTGGTTTCACCTTTACAGATCGGAATTACTTTGAAGAAAACTCAAGAATTATCATCAAGAATGATGTTTGGATCGGAGCAAGAGTTTTTTTGAGAGACGGAGTCACGATCGGAAATGGAGCAGTTGTTGCAGCTGGTTCTGTTGTAATAAAGGATGTGCCCGATTATGCCATTGTTGGTGGGGCTCCAGCTAGAATTATAAAGTACCGGTTTGAACCCGGGCAAATTGAAACGCTATTGAAGCTGCAATGGTGGAACTGGTCACAGGAAGCGTTACGTGATGCCCAAGAGCTGTTTAGGGAAGGAGACGTGAGTAAGCTAGAAGCTTGGGCAACAACTAAAGGACTGGCCGGTGAATTTTGATGCAATCTATATTGACTCGAGTATTCAATAAGCAAATCATTAAAAATATTATAGCTAAACTCCAACTTACTAATAATAAAAAGTATCTCAGGAAGATTGGGGTACAGACAGGCGACAAAGCCATAGTTATCGGCCGCCCGATTATTAGTATATGCCACAATTCCATCATATCACTAGCAGATGGCGTTCGATTGATCTCAATTTCTGAAGAAACGGCACTCGGCGTCAATCACGCATG
>DJHI01000190.1:4535-4676 GCA_002431715.1 Armatimonadetes bacterium UBA5829 | reverse complement strand
CCTCGAACTTTTTGGCGGTGCACGGCATTATCGATACGACCACCAGGTCACTCGAGTCTATACCGAGTTTTCCTGGCAGCATCTCTTTTGCGACCGAGCCGAACATCTGCTGAGGCGATTTGCAGGAAGACAGATTCGGAA
>DJHI01000190.1:2653-4490 GCA_002431715.1 Armatimonadetes bacterium UBA5829 | reverse complement strand
AGCAGCTTGTAAACTGCGGAAGATTCTCACCATTCTTCTTGCGCTCTATAAACTCCGTCGCCTCTTCTATTACCGTAAGGTCGGCTGCAAAAGATGTGTCATAGACCTGATCGAAGCCTATGGACTTCAGGGCAGCAACAATCTGGCCGGTGGTTATCTTTCCCGGTTCGAGACCGAACTGCTCGCCTAGCGCAACTCTCACAGCCGGCGCAATCTGCGCTACGACCGTCTTTTTCGGGTTATCGATCGCTTTCCAGACATCTTCTACTTCAGACTTTGGGGTAAGCGCGCCGGTCGGGCAAACGCTCGCGCAGAACCCGCAGTTGACGCATTCGACCTGATTGAGATCTTTGCCGAATGCAGGCAGCACTGCGCTGTTTGCGCCTCTTCCAACAAAGTCGATTGCTCCGATGCTCTGAATTTCTGCGCATGCACGCACACAGTCGCCGCAGAGCACGCACTTATTCGGGTCTCTCACAAGCGAAGGAGAGGTTCGGTCGACAGGCATCGGCTTGTGAGTCATCTTATACCTCACTTCCGTAACACCGAGCCTTCTGGCCAAATTCTGCAGTTCGCAGGACGCGCTCTTGGGGCAGGTCGGGCAGCTCTGGTCGTGATTTGCTAGAAGCAATTCGACTGCTATCTTTCTTATCTCACGAATCTCTTCCGTGTTGGTTTTCACCTTCATACCCGGCGCAGGAGCCGTGGAACAGGACGTCACGATGCCGCGGCCTTCAATGTCCACAAGACAAAGTCTGCAAGCTCCGTAAACGCTGAGGTCGGAATGATAGCAGAATGTCGGTATATCGATCCCTGCCTTGCGCGCCACTTCGAGGAGATTGCGCTCATCCTCTATCGGGATATCTTTTCCATCTATGTTAACGAAATCATTTTGCATTATATTTTCTCCAACATCATATGAAAGGGTGTGGGTGTTGATGGGGTAGTAAAATCAACACCCGCACCTATCTACCCGACACCTACTACAGCGCCGAATTTACATACCTGCGAGCATACACCGCACTTAATGCAGACTTCAGGATCGATAACATGAGGCTGCTTGACCTCACCCTTGATCGCACCGACCGGACACTTCTTAGCACAGAGCGTACAGCCCCTGCACTTACTCGGGTCGATCTCAGGAACCAGCAGGGCCTTGCACTCGCCTGCCGGACAGCGTTTCTGAAATACATGCGCCTCATACTCGGCTCGGAACTGCCTCATGGTGGACAAAATCGGGTTCGGAGCAGTCTTACCGAGACCGCACAGCGATGCTTTCTGAACCGCTCTGGCGGTCCTGTCCAATATCTCAAGGGTCTGCTCTGTTCCGTTGCCCTCCATAATGTCGTCAAGCAGAGCCAACATTTGCTTTGTGCCCTCTCTACAGAGCACGNNATACCGCATGACTCGTTCTGTGTAAACTGCATGAAGAATCGGGCGATCTTGACCATACAGGTCTGCTTGTTCATAACCACCAGACCGCCCGATCCCACCATTGCGCCGACACCCTTGAGCGAGTCAAAATCTAATGGAAGATCGAGGTGCTCTTCGGTAAGACATCCGCCCGAAGGCCCTCCTATCTGAACCGCCTTAAAACCTTCGCCGGTAACCTCGCCCTTATCGTTGGTAACACCTCCGCCGATGTTGTATACGATCTCTCTGAGCGTCGTTCCGAACGGAACCTCAATAAGACCGGTGTTGACGACATGACCCGTAAGCGCAAATGTCTTCGTCCCCGGTGAAGACTCCGTCCCGAGCCGCCTGAATGTCGCGGCTCCCATATTCATAATGAGCGGAATGGAAGCGAGCGTCTCGACGTTGTTGATGACCGTCGGCT
>DJHI01000190.1:2332-2598 GCA_002431715.1 Armatimonadetes bacterium UBA5829 | reverse complement strand
CCTCGCCGCAGACGAAAGCCCCTGCTCCCTCCATAACGGTTATCTTGAAGCTCTTTCCGGTGCCGAATACATCGTCTCCAAGAATGCCCATCTCTTCGGCATCCTTGACAGCCCTGCGAATCCTTGCGACCGCAAGTGGGTATTCCAATCTGACGTATACATAACCCTCGTCAGCGCCGATTGCGCGCGCAGCGATCATCATGCCCTCGATAACCGCGTGCGGGTTGCCCTCCATAACGCTCCTGTCCATGAACGCGCCGGGGTCG
>DJHI01000190.1:0-2308 GCA_002431715.1 Armatimonadetes bacterium UBA5829 | reverse complement strand
GGTCGCCCTCGTCGCCGTTGCAAATGACATATTTTTTCGAACCCGGTTGGATTCTGGTTAAGTCCCACTTCTTTCCGGTCGGGAACCCGCCGCCACCTCGCCCTCTCAAACCCGAGTGAAGAATCTCCTCACAAACCATCTCAGGACTCATCTTGGTATAAGCGTTCTTTGCGGCCTCATAACCGCCGTTGTGAATGTATTCGGATATATCCTCGGGGTCTATCTTGCCGCAGGCCTTTAGAACCGTCCTCGACTGTCTCTCATAGAAAGGAATTTCAAAGGTTCCCTTGCAATGCTTGTCGCTGATAGGTTCATGATAGAGGAGCCTGTCGACGATCTCGCCATCGACCAGCGTGGTCTTCACGATCTCGGCTGCGTCCTCTGGCTTGACTTTCGTGTATAAAATATCCGCCGGCTCTATAGTGACCAACGGGCCCATCTGGCAGAACCCCTGGCATCCGCTCTTGGAAAGGTGTACATCGGCTTTAGGAGAGTCTTCCGCTCTAAGCTCGCAGATCACGCTCAAACCGGCCGCCTCTATCTGTTTCACCAACTCGGCATGGACCTTGAGCGCTCCGTTTGCCACACATCCGGTTCCGGCGCAGATTATGACTCTCTGGGCCGTTTTTTCAGCCGCTGCGCTATACTCACGAGATACTTTTTCCAGATCAGCTATCATTTGGATTCCTCTTTTGCAACAATTTCATCGACCAGTGCGACTGCATTTTCCGGGGTCATCTGACCGTGCACATCATCGTTGATAACCATAACAGGAGCCAACCCGCACGCCCCAAGACAAGAAACCGTCTCGACCGTAAAGAGCATATCCGCAGTGGTCTTGTTTGTGTCGGAAAGGCCGAGTCTCTTCTGCAGAGCCTCCAGGATGGGTATCGATTTCTTTACATGGCAGGCGGTGCCGTCGCAGAGACGGATCACATACTTGCCCTTGGGCTGGAGAGCAAAGTGAGCATAGAATGTAGCCACTCCATATACGCGCGCCGGAGGCAGTCCCAGCGAGGTGGCTATGTAGGTCAGCACCTCTTCCGGCAGATAGCGATACTCTTCCTGGACGAGTTGGAGAATAGGTATGAGTTTCGCAGGATTGCGATCATACCGATCCAGAATCTCGCACACCTTTTCAAACTGGCGAAGTTTCTTTGTTGTCTTTTCTAGCGTTTGCGGCATAACTAACTCCTTAACAAAAGCTAAGAGTGGAGAGTGGAGGGCGAAGAGCCCTGCCTAACCAACTCATAAAGCGCTCATGAATCCAAAAGCCTTACTGTCTTCACCGAAAGAACGGCTAATCCAGATGAAAGATCCTCATTTTGAGCGATAATCCCTTCCGGAACCTCCAAACTGACCGGCGCAAAGTTCCAGATAGCCTCAATACCACCGGCAACCATAACATTTGCAACATGCTGCGCCTGATCCGCAGTAACGGTGATAATCCCCATCTTGATGTTCATTCTTCTTGCAAGATCGGTCAGCTTATCTAGCGGCAGAACATTCTTGCCATGTATCTGCCGACCTATCTTGCCTTCGTCGGTATCAAAAGCCGCGATGATTTTCATCCCATGTGCTTCGAAACCCTCATAGCCCAGCAAAGCACTACCAAGGTTTCCCACACCAACCAGAAATGCCTCTCTATTGGAATCCCAACCCAGGAAGCTTTCTATTGCGTTTATCAATGCGGAGACCTGGTATCCGACTTTCGGTTTGCCTTCGATACCCGTAGTTGCCAGATCTTTCCTGACCTGTATTGCGTCGAGTTTTAACTTCTCAGCAATATAATTGCTCGATACTATATCTCTACCGACTTCTTTGATCTGCATTAGAAGGCGCAGATACGCCGGCAGCCTTTTGACGCTGGCCAAACTACCGACCCTTTGTATCTTGTCCATGAGTGCCTCCCATATATCGTTACTTATTTATCGATATCACTTTATCTATATTATGCCACCCGAACGAGCGCCTGTCAACAGATATTGTGAGATAATTAACAATATATTTTTTAGGCCTTACAGCCGGAGCTTACTCGTGCTGTTTATGAGAGTACAAACAAATTAATTGCATAGCAGCCAGATAGGATATTTTCTATATTATCAGATGAATATTGCCAATATATTAACAATTGTTTGCTCGCGCAATATTGCATTCATCCTTGTTTGCAGCGTGAAACAATATCATTGCACACTAAACATCGGCTATTTAACCCAGTGTTCTCTATTTATTCATTGACTTTACTGTATTCTTGAGCTTATATTGATACACTATATAATTTATCTAGTCGAGTAGTACTAAAGGAGGC
>DJHI01000152.1 GCA_002431715.1 Armatimonadetes bacterium UBA5829 | reverse complement strand
CGATCAGAGGCATAAACATGGCGATAACGATGCAGCCTACAATAAGACCCAGCGTTACGATCAACACCGGCTCGATAGCCGCCGTCAGAGACGAAACCGCCGCATCGACTTCGTCTTCATAGAAGTCAGCAACCTTGCTTAACATAGGGTCGAGCGAACCGGACTCTTCGCCGATAGAGATCATCTGCACGACCATAGGCGGGAAGAGCTTGCTTTTACCCAAAGGCTCAGCGATGCGGTCTCCTTCTCTGATCCTCGCCCTCGCTTCCATTAGCGCATCGGAGATAATATCATTTGAAACCGTTCCCGAAACAGTCTCCATAGCCTGCAAGATAGCAACACCACTGGAGAGAAGCGTGGAAAGCGTTCGTGCGAACCTTGCGATCGCAACCTTGTGATTGAGACTGCCGAAGACCGGGAGTTTAAGTTTGATGGTGTCCATAATACGCCGCCCGACCTTCGTTCTGCCAAATAATTTAATTGCCATTACAAAGCCGACCACGATGAGAATAACGAAATACCACTTGGCGACCATAAAGTCGCTGCAGCCCTTTACCGCAGCCGTAAGAGGAGGCAGATCCTTAATGCCCAGATCAACGAACATAGTCATAAACTTGGGCAGAATCAGGGTCATCAAGCCTATAACGACTATACCGGCGAATGCAAGAATCATAACCGGATAGGTTAGAGCGGATTTGATCTTCTGCCTCAGTTTAACGTCGCTTTCGAGGAACTGCGATAGTCTCTGTAAACTTTCTTCAAGAGCACCGCCGATCTCACCGGCATTGATAAGACCGATGAAGAGCCTGTCGAAGACCGACGGGTATTTCTCAAGAGCCCTGGTAAGGGTCTGGCCGCCTTCTACCTCATTTTGAACGTCGGTAAGAATCGCCTTGAGCTTGGGGCTGGTTGCCTGATCGGCAAGGACGTTAAGACACCGAACGAGGTTTACACCCGCATCGATCATTGTGGAGAACTGACGGCACATGATGGAAAGCTCGGACTTTTTAACGCCGCCCATTCCACCGATCTTTTTCTGAGTGCTCTTTGTCTGCTTGATCTCTACAACGGTAAAGCCCTGCTCGGTAAGCCTTTTTCGCAGAATATCTTCGTTTTCGGCCTCCGAGGTTCCAGGGATTACGGTCCCTACGGCATCACGTATTGTATATGCATAATTTGGCATCTAAAATCACCTCTTTGGGTGCCGGGTTTCAGGTATCGGGAAAAACCTCTCCGACACCAGACACCTGTCACCTGAAATTCAACGGAGTCGAACCATTACTAGCCGCTAAATNNCAGCTCATCCGGATTAGCCGCAACCTTAGCGACCTCATCGAAACTTACCAGGCCTTTCTGATAAAGCTCGCACAGATGCTGGTCCATCGTCATCATTCCCGCACTGGCGCTGGTCTGAATAATGGACGCTATCTGATGGCTCTTAGCCTCACGAATCAGGTTTCGTATGGCCGGAGTAGCTATCATGACTTCCATTGCGCATATTCTGCCCGGCTGACCGGCCCGCGGCAGAAGCTGCTGGCATAAAACAGCTTCGAGGCTGTTTGAGAGCATCAATCGGATCTGCTCCTGCTGACCCGAAGGGAACGAATCGACTATACGATCGACAGTCTGCGCCGCGCTGCTGGTATGCAGCGTAGCAAGCACCAGGTGGCCTGTCTCGGCAGCCTGAATGGCATTCGTCATTGTGTCCAAGTCTCGCATCTCACCAACGAGTATCACATCGGGGTCTTCCCTGAGGGCAGACCGCAGCGCATGAGCAAACTCTTTCGTGTCCTGACCCAGTTCGCGCTGATTGATGATACTGTATTTGTGAGTATGCAGATACTCGATTGGGTCCTCGATACTGATAATATGCGTGCTGCGCTCATTGTTGATCTGGTTGATCATTGCAGCAAGCGTAGTCGACTTGCCCGAACCTGTCGGGCCTGTAACGAGAATCAAGCCTCTCGGCTTCCTGGTAAGCCCCTCCAGAACATTAGGCAGCCCCAGCTCGCGAATAGTCGGAATCTTGGCCGGAATCAGCCTGAACGCGGCCGCGATAGCTCCCTTATCCTTAAAAACGTTGACCCTGAACCGCGCCACAGACTGCACGGTGTAAGAAAGATCGAGTTCCCAGCGCTCCTCGAAGCGCCGTATCTGCTCGTCAGAGAGTATGTCGTACATCAGACGCTGAATGTCGGGAGGAGTAAGCTTGGCATAACTCATCGGCGCCAACTGGCCGTCTACCCTAAGGACAGGCGGCACTCCGACACACATATGCAGGTCGGATGCTTTTTGAGCGAGCATGTCTCTCAGCAAGTCATCGATGTGTATCGCATCGTATGTGACTGCTTGTTCAGCCTTTTCAGCCAATTTGAACTCCCTAATAGTTGAAAGTTGAATGTGGAAAATTCAGACCAGGCCCGCTTTCCACTTTCTGCTTTCTACTTGGTCTCTACCGTCAGAATTATTGTCCGGCGGTGAATACGACTCTCATAACCTCGTCCGGTGTGGTAACANNGTAACACCCTGAAGAACCTTGTCCAGGCCGTCTTCCCTAAGCTCGTGCATGCCGTTCGCTTTCGCGGCTTCTCTCAAGTCGGCCAGAGGCGACCGGCGAACCATAAGCTCTCGGATTTCATCGTTGATTCTCATAAGCTCATAGATACCGATTCGGCCTTTATATCCGGTATGCTTGCACGTCTCGCAGCCCTCACCCTTATAGAGGGTTACAGGCTGGTTAGGATCAGAGGCTTTGAATCCGAACCGCCTCAACTCGCTGGCCGGAACCTGATAAGGCACCTTGCACTTCTGACATACCTTTCGGGCGAGTCTCTGGGCAAGGGTAGCGATAACGGTCGCGGAGATCAGATAAGGCTCAACGCCCATATCAACAAGTCGGATAACAGCACTTGGGGCGTCATTGGTGTGCAGAGTAGAGAGAACGAAGTGGCCGGTGAGGGACGCTTCTACACCGATTTCAGCGGTTTCAAGGTCTCTCATTTCACCAACCATGATGATATCAGGGTCCTGACGCAGGAAGGATCTCATTGCGCTTGCGAAGGTCAGACCCGCTTTTTTATGAACCTGAACCTGAGAAATACCGCTAAGCTGGTATTCGACAGGGTCTTCAATGGTAATGATGTTCTTTTCAACGGAGTTGAGTTTATGTAAAACTGAATAAAGTGTGGTGGTCTTTCCGGAACCGGTAGGGCCGGTGGTAAGGAACATACCGTTCGGCTGGACTACGATATCTTCAAGTTGAGCCTGGACTTCAGGGCTGAAACCGAGTTTGTTGAGACCGATAAGAACGTTGCTCTTATCGAGAATTCTCATAACGATCTTTTCACCGTGGACAGTCGGGAGACAGGAAACACGAAGGTCGTAGTCTTTGTTGTCCCAGCGGATCGGAATACGTCCGTCCTGAGGAACACGCCGCTCAGCAATGTTCATATCGGACATAATCTTAAATCTTGAAATCAAAGGCTTGTCGATATACTTCGGCAGCGGCATGACTTCGTGGAGAACACCGTCAATTCGGTAGCGGACTCGCACGCCTCGTCTGTCCGGCTCGACATGGATATCACTGGCTCCGTCCGCAATCGCTCTCTGAACGATGGTATAAGCGATTCGGATAATAGGCGCTTCTTCGGATACCTTTGCCATACCTTCGGTATCTTCATCAGCAATCTCTTCACGAGCCCCGAAACCTGCAATAGCCTGCCTGATATCGGCGGAAAGATT
>DJHI01000056.1 GCA_002431715.1 Armatimonadetes bacterium UBA5829 | reverse complement strand
ATGTCGTACATGAAAAACCCATATCAGTTTATCAGAACCTGATGATAGGCATCGGCCCGTTCATCTTCAATACGATAGTAGGCGCGCTAATCGCCGCGCCAGGTGCGATCCCGGTATTACAGTTTAGTTCCGCGCAGCCGATTGATTACTTTCTCATTTGGCTGGGAGTCTCAATTGCTATGCACTCTTTCCCCAGCACAGGCGATGCAAACACCATATGGCACTCACTCTGGTCGGAAAAGAGTCCGCTGCTCGCCAAAATAATCGGTAGTCCTCTAGTAGTGATTATATATATAGGCGCAATTGGCTCCATAATATGGCTTGATTTGTTCTATGGATTGGCAGTAGCAATGCTTATCCCGAAAATGTTGATATACATGTTTGCCTGATAGGTAGAACCTGACTTATCTTCTATCCATGGAACTGATATAATATCCATGGTGTAATATGAGTGAGATTTCCAAGTTAAATGATGACAACGGCTGTTTCGCGTGCGGTATATCCAACCCCATAGGTCTTCACCTGGAGTTCGAGCAGGAGGGCGAAGAATACGTCACTTATTTTCTGCCTGCCAAGGAATTCCAAGGCTGGAAAGACATAACTCACGGCGGAATTATCTGCACTGTGCTTGATGAAGTGATGGCGCGCGCCGTCTACGAGCAGGGAATAAAGGCGGTTACAGGCGAGATGACCGTCCGTCTAAAGCGACCTGCTACTATTGGTGTCCGAATGCGCGTCGCAGGTAAAATCGAATCTGAGAGCCACAGGGTAATTAACTGCTCCGCACGCGCGACAGATGACAGCGGAAATGTGATCGCTGAAGCGACAGGCAAGATGGTCCGTGTTAGGAAATAAGTATCAGGTAATAGGTTATATGCAATAGTAAACACATCATATCTATGGCCCAGAGTATTGACATGAGCAATAATCAAGGTGACAACCTTATATCAGTATATGAAGCCCCGGATGAGATTACCGCAAATATCGTAGCGAGCTTATTAGAAAGTGAAGGCATAAAGACAACTATCGTCTCATCTGCTTCCGTTTGGGGAGAACGTGCTGCAATACTGGATATTATGCAGCGAAAGCAAAGCAGATATTGGGGAGATGTTGTAGTTGCCGAATGTGATGTCCAAAGAAGCCGTGAAGTAATATCGACCTACCAACCCGAAGAAGAAAGTAAAGAAGAAAAACCTCAGTTAAACTGGGAAAAAAGCTATTCGCATAACAGCTTGCGTATACCCTGCGTTTACATGGCATTTGTTTTTTGTGCTACCAGCTTTATAATATGGTACGGTGATAGTTTGCTCCAGACTTGTATGACATTTTGCTGGTGCTTTTTTACTCTGTTATACGCTTGGTGGATAATCGCTTCATTAAAGTATATTCCCCAGCAGTATATTAGGAACCATAAGGCTACTGGATATTATCTATTCATTGGGGCGCTGCTTTTGTTGTTGATGGGACTTTGGTCTACTGGAGCTCTCCACATCTCAAAAAATGTCATCACAGTCATCAGCATAATTGCTGCAATAGCTTTTGTGTATGGTGCTGCAAAGAGATATTCATCATCAGCGATAAGGTTACGATCATGAGCGATGAACAGCACGGTCAGGGTGAAAATCTCGTAGTTGTCTTTCGAGCGCCTAATGAGGTTACGGCGAATATAGTCAAGGGTCTTCTTGAAGGAGAAAATATTCCTGTGATACTCGAATCGCGAATGGCGGCGATGTTTGATGGCGCGTTTACTATGGGTGAAGGCTTTTGGGGAGATGTAGTCGTTCCCGAGGAGTTCGCAGAGCGCAGCCGCGAGATAATAGAAGCACAAATTCCCTCTTCATGACATGAAAGGAATCTTGATCTCGGTCGTCAAGGTGAACGCGAGTCTTTTGATTGTCTTGATCGGTATCAGATACTTTCCGACGTTGTGACGTTTTGACGTTCCGACGTTTTGACTCACTAACTGGAGGTTTTCATGAGCAATCACTCGGATGGGAGCGTTTGCAAGCTTGCAGACCTGACTCCCGACAGCGTAAGAAATACGATAGTGCATAAAGAGAAGCTCTCGCCAGTGTTGACGCTTCTCGAAATCCATGCTCCCCTGATCGCGCGCTCGGCTAAAGCCGGGCAGTTCGTGATGATATGGGCGGGCGAAAAGAGCGAAAGAATCCCACTCACCATCTCCGACATGGACCCGGATAAGGGTACTATCACAATTATTTTCCAGGAGATCGGGCGTGGGACCATGGAACTCGGTCAGTTCAAGGTCGGAGAGGACATTCCAAGTATATCCGGGCCGCTCGGCCATCCCACAGAGATCGAGAACTACGGAACCGCCGTGGTGATCGGCGGAGGCGTCGGAACGGCCATTGCGCGGCCTGTTGCTGCTGCGCTAAAGAAAGCAGGCAATCATCTGATAACCATTATTGGTGCAAGAGAGCAGTCGCTGATTATCCTCGAAAAAGAGATGGCTGAAATCGCCGACGAGCAGTTTATCACCACCGATGACGGCTCTTACGG
>DJHI01000308.1 GCA_002431715.1 Armatimonadetes bacterium UBA5829 | reverse complement strand
AGCATTTTGTTGCAATCGGTGTAGGCCGGAAAATCGAGGTTTGTGTCTTGTTTTATTGCATCTATTCGCAGGGGATTTATATCGCAGGCGCCGACGATCTCGGCGCAGTCGGCAAACTTGTTCGCGATCGGTCTTGCATACATATGCAGCATCCTGCCGCCCGTCCCGATCAGCACGTATTTCTTTCTCATCACGCCTCCAACACTTTTAACGTCACAGCTATATCGTACATCTTTTCGATGATTTCCGATGGTGTGTAGAAATATCCAATTGCACCTTCATAACCTATTCGCGAATCGTGCGCACAAAGACTCAACATGTCCCGCGCATTGTCATATTCGTTGCGTAATATCTCAGTTAGCCTGACACGATTCGGAATATCGCTTGAATCGCTGATGAACTTGTTTCTTAATATAACATACTCCGTATAGTTGGCTGCCGTCAACAAGTGTGTCAAATAAACCCTGCAAATTCCGAGATCTTTCGTATTCTCATTATGGAACTCGGGTTTGTCGGATTTTTGGATAGCCTTTTTAAGGTGGGTAATACCATCTGTAAAACACTTTGCGGCTTCACGAAAAGATTTTATCACAATTTCAGGGCCAAATGGTTGAGTTATTTCATCAATACGTTCAGATGCCATTGCAACCATTCCATGCCGCCAAGGCTCGGGTTCCAGGCTAAATTTGATTCCCGGCCCGCTGTTGAGCGCGCTGTGATATAAAACTCCGAGCGAATGAGGCAGCTTTTTCAAGCCCTGCGTGAATAATCCCCACGCTTCGAGAGCTTCGTCCGCTCCCGAGCCATAATACTTGACCGCCATAGCATGCGCCGGTTTGTCTTCACACGAATACGCAAGCATCTCCATATTTCTGCCTGGATATGCCCCAAATATCCAGCAACCCAGCATACCGTCTAGTTGAAGATCGCGCATTTCACTAAAAAGGCGCTCGATATTGGTGATAACCGGAATATACGGCAGAGCGTTCGCCTCCACTGTGGTCACAATCGAGCATTTGGCATGGACCCGCCTGCCCTGCTTTTTAGCAGCGTCTATTATCTCTCGCGCGAAGTTCGATGGTGACATGTGAGCTATAGTATACTCGATAAGCTCCGATTTTACGCCATGAATATCGACCTCATAATGCCTTGCCCAATCGACCATTACCTCGACATTCGGATGCAAAGCAGAAAGCGCATCCTTGACTTTATGCAACGGCAGGATGAAGTCCCATCCCCAAAGCCACTGAATTACTCTAGCGTTCGATTTAACCGCCTGAGCCGCTTCTGCAACGATATTCGCCGCATCGGCCAGCACGTTTGGAATGCCTCTGCTCTGACATATGGGACAGGTGGTTTGGCAGACATGTGAAAAGCAATTCGTGCGGTATTCGGAGGCGCTGATTATCAACACTCCGCCGATATCCGGGACTTGCGTGAATAAATATTCTGAGGCTTCATTGATCCACTGCCTGACCATCTGAGAGGAAGTGCACAGGCCGTAGTGGTTTGGATGATCGAGCGAGACCATTCCCTTTGCCTGAGGGTATTTCTCGAAAAACTCAGCGGGCATAAATCTCGGTTCATTTATATATACAAAAAGCTTAATTCCGTATTTAAGAGCTTTTTCGACCTGTTTGCGCATGTTTTCGATGCGTATATGATGGTTCTTTCCGAACTCGGGAAATACCGCGCTTGGGGCAATATCGCGAAACAAAACCGGAAGCCAGCCTGAGTTGACCCCTCGATTTCTCAGCCTGCTGAGGATGCCGTCGCTGTAGAAATCTTCTCCTGTTAGCAAAAAATCCCCATGCGAGGCGTAGTAACTATACATCATTCGCAGCGGAGGATAGAGATCTCTGCTATTATCGGTCGGCAGATTGTCCGGTTCATGGAATTCGGATAAAAAGCTGAACGGCTTCTCCCAAGAATCCCAGTCCTTAAACAGATCGGCAGTATATTCTTTGAATGATGCACAGTTCGCCTCATCGAACTCATCAGCGTTCAGATCGCGTATATCATCCGGCTTTGCGCCAACTTTGACCGCAAGAAAATCCATCTCCTGAAGCGCTTTTTCGTAGTCAGCCCCACTCATAGAGAGCAGTCGAGCTATGGATTCATGAGTGAGGATATCGTGATTGCGGCGAACGATTAATGGAAAAGCGCGGTTTCGATCCATTGTCCGGGCATGAGGCAGCCCGAGATCCTTATACATACGGGATATCGTATCGGGACTTACGCGCAGAAACGAAGCTATATCGGGCAAAGGAAGAAGATCGAAATTACGAATGAGGAATTTTTGAAGCGGATTCAGCCTCTCCGATAACTTACCGAACACTAGTCCCTAGCCCCCTGATGCGGGTACGACAAAATCTACTTCGGAGTCATGGTGGGCGGTATTGGATTTGAACCAATGGCCTCTTCGGTGTCAACGAAGCGATCTCCCCCTGATCTAACCGCCCAGGACGTACTGGAACATTATAACGAATGATCAGGGGGTTGTAAAGAGCAAAACTCGACTTTTGTTAATTCTAGGAGCTTGTCTTTCTAATATCGCATTACTGACCGTTATGAAACCGGCGCTACGTTCTTTGCTTGAAGACCTT
Organism: Armatimonadetes bacterium UBA5829; assembly: GCA_002431715.1. Classification (GTDB taxonomy): domain Bacteria; phylum Armatimonadota; class UBA5829; order UBA5829; family UBA5829; genus UBA5829. Next base: position 3,787 of record DJHI01000308.1, on the reverse strand, counting down.
TCGGGGTATCTGTCAATTCAAATTCCACGCTTTGACCGGGTGCAAGGCTTTTGTAGCCTTCTTTCACGATCTCTGTGTAATGAACGAAAATATCCTTCCCAGCTATCGGATCATCTTCAGTCTGAATAAAGCCGTAGCCTTTTGCATCACTGAACCACTTTACTTTACCAGTAGCCATACTTCCCTCCTGCATTGCAATACGCACTTCACCGAAGCAAGCATCCTGCATCGTGGTGGGATTATATCACATGATTCTTACTCAGTCAACTATTTGAGAGAATAAATATAGAATATTTGGCTACTAAGCTGATATTCAGTCCTATAGATCACAATCTGTGCATGTTATCCCTCTACAAACGATATCTACCGAACGTTAATAGTTATTCCGTTGAATTGTTTTGAGTAGTTTTGAGGCCGCAGTCATATTAATGTCAATTATAAGGGCTTTCTTTAGCTCTATGCGCGCTTCAGTCCGCATTTTTGCTTTGGCATAAGCCGCTCCTAAGTGGTATCTTACCTCGGAACTATCCGGTTGGAGGGCTGCAGCCTGTTGTAATTTGCTCAACGCTGACGCGATACGGCCTTGTTTGTACAAAGCCCAGCCAAGACTGTCAATAATATTTCCATCATCGGGTGCGAGCTTTGCTGCCCGTTTGGTGAGCCTTATCGCATCATCCAGCTTTACGCCGGTGTCTGCATAAAACCACCCGAGAATGTTAAGCAGAGCGGGACTATTAGGCGCAAGAGCAAGCGCTGATTTATAGAAAAAATCCGCTCTCTCCGGATCGGGTAATTCTTGATAAGTCGTACCCAGCAAAACGTAAATTCTTGCAAGTTCCTCGCGCGTGGGTTTATGGTTCAGTTTACCGTCTTTTAGTCGTTTCAAGAGAGAATCACCAATCAGTGCGGCGTCTTTATAATTTTCGTTATCGGAAAGCAGAAGAATTGAAGTGGTATAGATATCAACATTTGAAGGATCCGACTTAATTGCTGCCGATACGGCTTTCGATGCGGCATGAGGCTTGCCGGTATTAAATAGATCGGCAGCATTTTGCAGATGGACGAATTGATTTTGGTTTACAAAACCTACTGCCGACAACGTTATTATGACTATGATAATGGCTGCTCGGAAAAACATTTTGATGAGTGTCTGGCACTTAAAGAAGAGAATTGAAGAATCTATTTGCTATATAGTATTGCCCGCATACTTCGACGGGACTCAGTATGCTCCCTCATAATCGTTATACTGCCTTTGGCGAGATATACTCCCCTTGGCTCGACTTGCTTTCTTTGCATTTATAATCTATGAACTAAACTGACTCCAGGATGCTGCAAGTAGTGACTCGATCTCGGCCGTAGTGGTAGTTGCCACGCCGACTTTACGCACGACCGCTCCACCGGCACAGTTCGCAAGAGCACCCGCCCCGGCTAAATCCAGACCTGAAACAAGAGCCAGAGCAAGCGCGCTTACAGCGGCATCCCCTGCCCCGGCTTCATCATATACTTCGCTTTTAATGGCCGGAACATGGCTCATTTTTCCGTCTTTGGAGAATGCTGCAAGGCCCTGCGCACCTAAGGTAACAACCAGTTCCCGGCATTTTGTCGATTGAAGTATCTCTTTGCCGGCTTTTTCAATATCCGCGAGAGTATCGGCGTCCATGCCGGATGCGGTCGCAGCTTCCGGGCGGTTCATAGTTATCAGGTCGATCCCCGCAAAGTGCCTGAGATTTTTTGGTTTGGCATTAGATATGGACAATTTATTATACTTACCGGCGACTTCTATTGCGGCGCAAATGGTGTCGACCATAACAACGCCTTTGTCATAATCGGATAGAAGAATTGCATCCACCTCTCCGGCTGATTTAGCAAGAAAGTCGATAATCCGCTCCACCATTTTTTTCGAGATTTCGCGCTTGTCTTCCCAATCTACACGGACAACCTGCATCCGAACGGCTTGGTGCCTGTGAGAGGCCCATATTCGCGTTTTACGGGTTGTAGGGCGGCTGTCATCAACAAAAAGGCCGGATACATCAACCTGCGCATCCCTTAAAGCAGCGGTCAGTTTTTTTCCGCTCTCGTCGTCTCCGACTATGCCGAGAACGCTCGCCTGAGCACCGAGTGCGCGCAAGTTATTTGCAACATTAGCCGCGCCGCCGGGCATGGAACTGGTATCCTCCGCGTTGACCACCATCACCGGGGCCTCAGGAGATATACGNNGCTCATCAAGCATCATATCGCCGACAACCAAAACACGCTTCCCGGCAAATTCGCCTAATGCGGCTCGGCATGCATTCAAATCCATTATAAATCGCCTTTCAAGCATAATCACGAAAGCACGGAATGAGGAGAGAAATAGAATTCCGTGATTCCATTTCTTCAGTGCTTCTGTGATTTAATTACCTTCCAATTTTTCAACTATCCCGGCGGCTATCAGCGGGATCATTAGCTCGTGGTGGCCGGTGAGAGATATCCCCTCTCCACCAATCTCACGAACTCGCGCGACTATCTGCTGATTGGAGCGATAGTGCTGCACGAAGTCCAGGTTTATCCCCAGCATTCCGTTCATACTAAAGCCGAGATTGATCAGTGTATTGATGCCTTTTAGAACCACTTCGGGTAAGACAACGGCTGATCCTAAATTAGCAAGCACTCCACCGTTGCCCAGGTCTTTCATCGCTTCAGTCAAAATTCTAAAATCTCGCAGTGATGCAGCGCCTATTGCGCCGCCATCCGCTCCAGGATGCATGTGAACAATATCGCAGCCTATACAGACATGAATAGTGATCGGAACGTTGCATTCATATGCAGTCGCAAGCAGGCTGACGGAATTATTAGGCGCTTTTGATTCGACCAGAGCTNNTACCTAAAGCCTCCCCGAACCCCAGACCCTCGCTGTTTGCAGTTTTAGCGGCGCCGTTAAGAAAATCGGCTGTCTCTGTCGCCATACCGAACATTCCCGTGTGCATTGCATCTACTACGTCCTCGGATGTCGCGCCGAACCGTGCGATCTCAGAATCGTGAATCGCTCCCGCACCATTCATGCCGACAGCCGTTATCACACCTCTTCGCATGAGGTCGCAGAGCATCGGGCTGAGGCCGCATTTGATAACGTGCGCGCCCATTGTTATTACAACCGGTTTACCTGCCTTGTGCGCCGCGGCTACACGGTCTATGACCGTACGAACCCATCTGCCGGCGAAAATATCAGGCAAATTCTCCAGGTACTGAACTATATTATCACCCGGTTTGTGAGGAGAAGCAAACTCAGAAACGTTAACCTTATTCTTGCGGTCTTGAATCGACATCGTTTTCAAATTCGTAAGGTCAACAGCTCTGTATTTTGAAGTCATCTCTTTACTCCGTATACGGTCAGCACATCATTGAATTGCACTAGCATGTTGAAACCGCATCTGATAGCGGCTCCCGTGCTGCCGGGGAAGACCCTCCCGCCGACAACGGGAGGATATATAAAATCAAATCCGGCTTTATCTAAAAGACGGATAATGCTCGATTTCATAAAATAAAAAATATGCTCGGCAGGTTTTAAGTGGCGCCATTTCTCTCGCTGCGCTTTGAAACGTGAATGGTCGAGATTGGGCGTGCCTATTACTACCAGCCCACCGGGAGAAAGGATTCTATTTATTTCGTTCATATGCTTCGTGGGATCGGGAACGTGCTCCAATACGTCCCACATAGTCACACAATCGAATGATCCATCACAGTACCCTGCATCCTCAAGGACCCCCGTCTTTACATCCAAGCCTATCTTGCGAGCTTCATCGGATGA
>DJHI01000313.1:209-2969 GCA_002431715.1 Armatimonadetes bacterium UBA5829 | reverse complement strand
GTTCAGGTGCCGCGAAAACCCCAAGTATGAATATTTTTGCATATATATTAAACTAGCTGGACTATATCACCACATGAGTCTGTTAATTTATGACGTCATTTGTGCCAGCTCAGGCGAATTCTGGCACGTATCTTGCATATCTAAAGACATAATAAGTGCAATGTATGACAGGTGCATTAGCTTATTGATGGGCCAGCACATAATAGTTAGAAACAACGACAGCTCAACAGCAAAGGAGTGCGAAGTCTGATGCGACTGTTCATCTTCGCCGCTGTCTGTATTGCCTGTTTCACCCAGACGATCTGTCTTGCGGCAAGCACGCAGCCTTACAGCGCACTGGTTTTTGGACAACAGATTAATATCGCAGGCCCGACAACCTGGGAATATACTCTGACAAATACAAGCTCCAGTTCAAACTATACGGTTTGGCTTTTTGCGCTTGAGGTCGATGAAAATACCGATGTACTGAGTGTTGTGACTCCTTCAGGCTGGTGGAGCGATTCGACTGTCGAACACTTCATAAGCTGGATGTACGTCAGCGGAGAACTCCCGGCCGGGGAATCACAGGCAGGATTTCAGGCTCAGTTCAGCCAAAAACCCGAGTTGCAGTCTTGGACGGTAATGTTCAACAATATCGATACGGGTGAAAGCCCGTCGGAATGCGGGTTCGTGGCAGCAGTCCCGGAACCCTCCAGTATCATAGCTCTCTTGGCCGGCATTGGAGGACTTGCGGGACTGAAGAAAAGAAAGGCTGCCTGAATAAGTTAGCTAACAGGCAACAGTGTTAATGTTGCCTGCTAGCTTATTAGAGACTTGCAACATGCCGGATTGATATAAAGATCAGAGGTTGCGCCCTCACCCCAACCCTCTCCCCTAGGAGAGGGAGTCGGCTGTAAATATATCGTCTACCTACTTCCTGTCACCTATTTCCCATTACCTATCCTAAGCAATTTACGCTAAGTAAAGAATCACACTTCCTACGGAAATCTGACGTAGCCAAGAGTCACATTCCCTGCGAAAATCTGACATAGTAAATTGCACTTCTCGGAATGAAACCCGCATATACCGAAGTGCAATCTCTGATACAAGTTTAAGGATGTAATTTACTTAGTGCTTTATCTTCTCCCAAGCACTCTCATAGTCGAAATCGGGATGCTTTTCATCATTATGACAGGAGCGGCAGGTTTCTTCGCCGGTTGTTCCATATCCAGCCTTTGGCGAATTGGAGTGCGCCAGTCCGGGGCCATGGCATGCCTCGCACTGAACATTCACCAGTTCGGGTGTATCGCTTTTATTAATGAAACCATTGCGGACGCCCGCGCCTGTAACATGGCAGCTTACACACTCGGGATCAAAACCCTGCTTGGTCTTATTCAGCGTGGCCATAGCCTGTGCATGAAGAGATTTTGACCAGTCCTCATGAATATCAGAATGGCATGTCTTACATTGGGCGTCGCCCGCAAAAGGACTCTTGTGCAGCCTTTTACGCATTTCATCCAGATTTGCGCCGCGACTAACCAACATTACTTCCATATCCTGCTTTATCTTCTTCGACTCCGCAAGCACGCCCTTGGCAACATTATCATTGTATGTATCATACACCTTTACCATAACCGGATCTTCTTCGTAACGCCGATCCAGATAATACAACTTATGCCTTGCGCTTTTTATTTTTGAATCCGGGGTAAGAGCCAGATCGATGCGACCGAGGCTCCAGTTGGTAGTGGTCTGGCCCTGGACAATTATCACGCTCCCTTTTTTGCTTACGGGAGCGGTGACCTCATTGCTGGCTTCGCTGGGGAATAGAAAGTCACGTCCGGCAAGATGGGCGCATAGGACAAGATCCACTCCCTTAATTGCGGCCAGGCGTCCTGCTGTTTGAAACGGTCCATGGTAAGCGACTATCAGCAAATCAACTTTCCCGCGCAGTTTTGGAGCAATCGATTTCAGAATGGGTACAGGGTCATTAACTTTTTCCTGAACGCCGTGTCGCCTGAGGTCTCGTGTTATATCATCATCGAGGAGTGCGATCATCCCCACCCTCAGGTTGCCTTTTGTTTTTATAATCTTATAGGGAAGATAGCCTTTGTCTTTATCGAGGTCGGGCACATTGGCACAGAGCACAGGCAAGGATTTGGGATTGAAGTAGTCTATAAATCGGATGCCTGTCTTTCCTAGTTCCAATTCACCCGGAACCACCGCATCATACTTCATCGACTCAAGAGCCTTTGAAGCGACTCCCGCCTTGAGTTTGGCTTGAAAGTCTTCTCCGGCCGCGATATCACCACCCTCGATTAAGACGACATCTTTGTTCTCTTTACGGATCGATTTGACGAGAGTCATCTGTCGGCCATACCCGCCGAATTGGAATTTGGTGCAGTTGCAGGCTCGGATGCGTCCTCTTGCGCAGGATGTATAAAGAAGAACAAGCGATGAAGGCTTCGATGCTTTTCGAGTGGCTGCTTTTTTTGCAATGGCCGGACCTATGCAGACAGATGCAAGCACAAGTGAAAGAGCAGTCATTATAAGAACCAGAGTTTTCATCTCATATTGCCCCTTTCATATATTGAGCTACAGCTAAGCAATTTAATGCACGATTGTTTGTGGTTTCTGGTATGAATAGTTATAGTGGCATGCAAGTGACCAACCGTGAATTACTTAGTGTTTTGCAAATCAAGACCGACGCTTTCCATACGTCGGCGCGGCATTGGATTATGCAGAATTGGCTGGTAAGTTTCGGGACTAAAGTCCCGAAACACC
>DJHI01000313.1:0-137 GCA_002431715.1 Armatimonadetes bacterium UBA5829 | reverse complement strand
GTCCCGAAACACCAACACCAAAACACAAAAAACTCTCGAAAAACCAACACCGATAGGCTTTTTTGTTTTTTATTTTTTTGACTTTTTAACTTTTTCTTTTTTTGACTTTTTACTTATCCCTCCAGGTATCCTACCTG
>DJHI01000255.1:21958-24210 GCA_002431715.1 Armatimonadetes bacterium UBA5829 | reverse complement strand
AGGAAGCTGATGATCTTGTCAGGGAAGCGCATCGTCTTGGCGTGCTTTAGCAGATCCAGAGCACCCGGCTCAGAAGCGATTCTTCCGGACGTGAGGGCCTTTATCTCATCCGCTCTTTTTGTCAGTTCGCTCTCCATATCCGTGATATTTTTAAGTTTGGAGATAAACCAACGATCGACATTGGAAAGCTCGCAGATTTTTTCAACGCTCCATCCTCTCCGCAGAGCCTCCGCAATAATGAACAACCGCTCATCGGTAGCCTTTACCAGACCGTGCTCGATGTCGGCATCTGTAATCTCATCGGCATTTTTGAGTTTGAGCCAGTGCAGGCCGATTTCAAGTGACCTGACAGCCTTCATAATGGCGGCTTCGAAGGTTCGGTCGATTGACATAACCTCGCCGGTCGCCTTCATCTGAGTGCCTACGGTGCGGTCGGCTTGATAGAACTTATCGAACGGCCAGCGCGGGATTTTGGCTACGATATAGTCGATTGTCGGTTCGAATGCCGCCTTCGTTTTGCCGGTTACCGCGTTTGATATTTCATCCAAATGCAGACCCGTAGCGATCTTTGCTGCAACACGGGCGATTGGATATCCCGTCGCCTTGGATGCAAGGGCCGATGACCGGCTGACCCTGGGGTTGACCTCGATTACGAAATATTCAAACCCGTTCGGGTTCATTGCAAGCTGAACGTTGCAGCCGCCCTCGATCTTGAGCGCCCGAATGATCTTAAGCGATGCCGAACGCAGCATCTGGTACTCTTTGTCGGTAAGCGTTTGAATAGGCGCAACGACAATCGAGTCGCCCGTGTGAATTCCCATCGGGTCGAAGTTTTCCATGGAGCAGATGGTGATGCAAGTATCGTTTGCATCGCGCATCACTTCATACTCGACCTCTTTCCAGCCCAAAAGGCATCGCTCGATCATTACCTGGCTCTTCAAGGACAGCTTAAGCCCGCGTGAGCCGATCTCAAGAAGCTCTTCGGGTGTATATGCGACGCCGCCGCCCGTGCCGCCGAGTGTGTATGCCGGCCTGACGATGAGTGGCCATGGCGGATTGGAGTCGATGATCTCCTGAAGCTGTTCGCGTTTTTCGACTATCCAGCTTTCGGGTACAGGCTCGCCTATATTGCGCATCAGTGTCCTGAAAAGCTCGCGATCTTCCGCATCCATGATCGCCTGCAGAGGCGTGCCGAGAAGCTCGACATTATATTTTTCGAGTATGCCTGCATTTGCCAGTTCCACAGCGAGGTTGAGACCGGTCTGCCCGCCGAGAGTTGGGAGGAGACCGTCCGGCCGTTCCTGCTCGATTATCCGGGTTGCAAACTCCACATTTATCGGCTCGATATAGACCTTGTCCGCTACATCGACATCGGTCATGATTGTCGCCGGGTTGGAATTGATGAGGACAACGCTGATGCCCTCCTCGCGCAGAGCCTTGCAAGCCTGCGTGCCCGCATAATCGAACTCAGCCGCCTGACCAATAATTATCGGCCCGGAGCCTACTACCAATACTTTTTTGAGATCTTTTCGTTTCGGCATACTACTCTCTTTCTTATAGATGAGAGCTGAGAGTGGAGAGCAGAGANNTGTCTACTTTTCTCAAATAAAATTCCTCATAAGCAAGGCGGGTAAATTGCGGTGCAGTATACAACGCAAATAGCACCACGATTATCCATATCCAGGGCATATCGATAAGGCCTATTACATCTTTGATAACTAGAACAGAAGATAGAGCAGGAAATATAGAGATATAGCTTATCCACAATCCTGTTTTCCAATGCCAATCAGAGTCAAATGCCCATTTGTAAGCGAAAACAGCCAGTGCAAGAAACGCTATAAACAAGGCTAAATCAATGGTTGGCTTCAATACGTAAACGGGTGGTGTATGAAAATAATTATCCAATTCCCTTATACTTAGACAAAACCACAATACATATACACCTGTAAACCAGCCAGACGTATCTCCTTTCAATTCCTTAGGCAATCGCCCCGTTCGTTTTTTCTCTCGAATAGAAAGTACAACAACTGCCAGGATAGATAGCCCTGCGATGATTCCTGCAATTATGCCGACCAGCATTACTTCACTCATCTTTGCATCCTCCATTTTTTGTTTTACTGCCTATTGTCGGAATTTCTATCTATTCCTGCGTATGATCTCCTGCTTCATTGAAACCAAACTATATATAAACAAGATCACACCCAATATGATCAAAGCCACCGCAATGGGCTTATTGTTCTGGAAGAATAATG
>DJHI01000255.1:14852-21945 GCA_002431715.1 Armatimonadetes bacterium UBA5829 | reverse complement strand
GTCGGCTTTGATTTAACTGCATATCCCCTAGACGCTTTTCTAAGACCGAACGCAATTATTATGATTCCAAGAATGTAATAGATTTGCAGCATTGGTATTCTCTACTTTCAAAGTGCAGTTAGCACATTATCTACAAACTCTTTAAATAGGTATCCTTCGTCCATAGGTCCCGCGGATGCCTCAGGATGATACTGTATCGAGAAGATAGGCAGGTGCTTATGGCGAAGGCCTTCGACCGTGCCATCGTTCAAGTTTATGCGCGTAACTTCTGCATCGCTAGACAGCTTGTCAGGATCGACTGCATAACCATGGTTCTGCGAAGTTATACTAACTTTGCCATTGATAATATTCTTAACTGGGTGGTTTGCACCCCTATGGCCAAATTTGAGCTTGATAATATCTCCACCCATAGCCATCCCGAACATCTGGTGACCGAGACATATCCCAAGAATTGGTTTCTTGCCAATAAGCGCTCGCATCGCAGCGACAGTGTCAGTCAGCCGTCTGGGATCGCCGGGACCGGGTGAGAATACAACACCATCAGGATTGACTTTCAATACATCATCTGCAGTCGCATTACATGGCAATATAGTGACCCTGCAACCCTCTTTCGCAAGGCAGCGGGCTATGTTTCGCTTGATACCAAGATCGATTAAGGCCACATGGCACTTGGGCTCAGGGCATTCATTAAGTGTGCTGCACTCGTCGCCTGTCCATTCGTAAACCTGTTTTGTCGAAACTCGCTCGACAAAGTTCAAATCGCCATAATTGGGAGCGCTGTCAAGATTATTTTTAAGCTCGGCTACCGTAAGCTCAGTAGACATCGCGCCCATCATAACGCCGCTTACTCTTAAGTGGCGGGTAAGTGCGCGGGTATCTATACCCTGCATTGTGACGATGCCGCCCCTGGTCAGATACTCACGCAGGGTCATATTAGAACGCCAGTTATTAGGCTCCTCGCACAGCTCGCGAACGATAAATCCCTCGACCTGTATCTTGCCAGACTCCACATCTTGTGGGTTCACACCATAATTGCCGACCAGCGGATAGGTGAGAGTGAGAAGCTGACCGGCAAACGACGGGTCTGTCAGCATCTCCTGATAACCGGTCATTGCGGTCGCAAAAACGGCTTCACCAATCGTAGTGCCGCTAGCGCCTATCGATTCTCCCTCGAATGTGGTTCCGTCAGCAAGTAATAAGATCGCTTTCAATTTGAACTCCCTATATAGCTGAGAGCGGAGAGTGGAGAGCGAATAGCCCAGACAGTGTCCGCTCAGTTAAGTGTATTACTCTATGAAAACTGATTCGCTTTGATAAATTCTGATACTTTCTCTCTCATCGCAGGCTCGACTTTTCCTGATACGACGAGCGCATCAAGCACCTCAGAAAGCTTACCGAGCGAGTGAAGTTTGTAGCCTGCATTTGCAAGGATTTTGTCCCCGCCCTGCTCGCGGTCGAGAATAATAAGAACGTCTGATACAACAAGCCCCGCATCTTTCAGCGGGGCAATGGCTTCTATTTTACTGGCTCCATCGGTGATTATGTCATCAATCACCAGCACCTTGTCCTCATCACAAAATGTGCCCTCAATGAGCTTCTTTGTCCCGTAATCCTTTGCTTCCTTGCGAGGATAGATCATCGGAATATCACCCGCCATGCTCGTCGCGACGCCCAGCGGCAGACCCGCATACGGTATGCCTGCAATCCTGTCGCAGCCGATCTGTTTCGCGCGTGCAGCCAGAGCTTCGCCGACCTCTTTAAGCAGAGCCGGATGCGAGACCAGTCCTCTGAAATCACAATATACAGGAGATATTATCCCGCTTTTGAGCTTAAACTCACCGAATTTGATGCAGCCGGCATCGAATAATTTTTCGTATAGCTCGTTCATACGCCCTCCATTTTTCAGCTGCCATGCTACCGACTGCCATCCTTTATTAAAAGCCAATTTACTCCAAACAGGATGTGAAGGAATAGCCATATCAACCCAAATTAATATATCAATGATTCTTGATTTCTCCATTCGGATTGGCTGTTGCTGCTTGCTCAACTCATTCTGGAGAACGCTTAGAAACTCATTATTTGCTCTTCCAACTGCACGTATAGCATCAAGGACAGCAATACCTCTGGCTGCAAACTGTGCTCCACGACTGCTAAATCCATNNTCGAAGGCGCATCTTTCACTCCCAATGCATCCCTAATATAACTGTCGGAAATAGCTACCAGTTTTGGTCGTTTCAAGTATAGCATTTTACTCGCAGCCATATCGGTAATCCAAGTCACATCAGCCAAACGCTCATATAGCATGCGGAGTGCTTCCCGCGCGGTGGAATATTCTTTGTCACAGGAGTCGATCAAATCTACATTCGTCGGAATGACTGCTAACTCGGGCAGCGGTACGTTTAAGAATGGAAGCCAAGCTTTGCGAGATGATCTTGCAAGCATTGCTTTGTTCATGGCATCAAGCAGGGCAGGACGAATTATGTCATGCTCTTTTTCCAACTGATAACCAATGACATCATAATATTGATATGCATCGTGCTTACAGAAATGTATGAGCTTACTTAAGCAATCTGTTACCATCAACTCTAGATTGTTATTAATGAACTTCAGCCCATTCTCGCTCATTCTTCGCCTCCGTTTACTGATGACAATGCTGAAACTTTGAGATCAGGTTCACAGCAGATTCCTCACATTCGTTCGGAATGACAGTGCATATTTAGAGTTCAGCACTTCATTCTTTCATACATTCAGCGGTTCAGACGGTTTACCATATATAACTTCACCGCCCACAATCGTCGCCACGGCTTTGCCGGTCAGTTCCATCCCATCAAACGGGCTGTTTTTGCTCTTTGATTTGAACTCGGATGCTTTGACTGTAACTTTTGCATCAGGGTCGATTATTGTAATGTCTGCAACTGCGCCCTCTTTGAGAGTGCCTGAGTCAAGCCCGAGCGCCTTGGCGGGGGCGATGGTCATTTTTGATATTGCGTCGGCCAATGTTAATACGCCGGAATTAACCAGATTCGTTATCACTAGAGGTAGAGCCGTCTCAAGCCCGACCGCGCCGAATGCCGCATCTTGAAGCTCGACCTCTTTCTCATGCAGCGCATGCGGAGCATGATCGGTCGCGATAACATCTATCGTTCCATCGGCAAGAGCCTCTTTAAGAGAATCTACATCTGACGCGGTTCGAAGAGGTGGGCAGACCTTGGCATTGGTATCATAATCGCAAAGCGCTTTATCTGTCAGCGAGAAATACTGCGGGCAGGTTTCACAGGTAACCGTGATTCCGCGTGATTTCGCCCATCGAATGGCCTCTACACCGCCTTTAGTTGTAACATGCTGAATGTGCAGCCTGCATTTCGTAAGATCGGCAAGCATTATGTTTCGCCAGATCATTATCTCTTCAGCCTGGCGCGGCCATGGGCGCAGGCCCAGAATTGTTCCCGTGATGCCCTCGTTCATGATGCCGTCGCTGGTCATCGACTTGTCTTCACAGTGAGTAAGAAACGGCACATTGAGCATCGCGGCATATTCCATCACTCTGCGCATCAGGTCGGCGCTCTGGACTGGAAATGCATCATCGGAGATCGCGACAGCCCCGGCCTCGACCATCTCGCCAAGCTCGGCCATCTCTTTGCCTTCGTTGGCTTTTGTGGCCGCCCCGGTCGTCAGCACATTAACAGCCGCGTTCTTGCCCTTACCAAGGACATACTCAACAACCGCCCGGTTATCCACAGCCGGTTTGGTATTGGGCATTCCCACGATAGTAGTAAACCCTCCTGCTGCCGCAGCAAGAGCGCCGGTCTCGATAGTCTCTTTATATTCAAACCCAGGTTCTCTTAGGTGAACGTGCATATCGATTAAACCGGGAGTAACCACAAGCCCTGCAGCATCGAAGACTTTACCGCTATTGCTGCCTAAGTTTTCTGCGGAAACTTCATCAACCTTAGACACTTTGCCGTTCTCTATGAGGATGTCGGCATTAGTATCCAGATTCTGAGACGGGTCGATTACCCGACCACCCTTAAGCAGAAGCCACATTGCCGGCACCTCCAAGAAGTAGATAGAGAAGAGCCATTCTGACCGCGACACCGTTTGTAACCTGATCGGTTATGACCGCGAAATCACCATCGGCTACATCAGGGGTTATCTCAACTCCACGGTTCATAGGCCCTGGGTGCATAACCAGAACGTCGGATTTCGCTTTCAGGAGTCGGTTCTTGTTGACTCCAAACATTGATGCATATTCACTCACGCTCGGGAAAAAACCTCTGTTCATCCTTTCAAGCTGGATACGGAGGACATTTACAACGTCTACTCCGTCTATAGCCTCATCCAGGTCGGTGAAGACCTTTACGGGCAGCTTATCGACCTCGGCAGGCAGCAGAGTCTTCGGCCCGCAAATTCTGACCTCCGCGCCCATCTTGCTGAGACCCCAAAGGTTCGAACGGACAACCCGACTGTGCATAATGTCTCCGACTATCAGGACTTTTTGGCCCACGAACTTGCCTTTGTTTTCAAGAATAGTGAGCATATCCAGCAGGCCCTGAGTCGGATGTTCGTGCATACCATCGCCTGCGTTGATTATATGTGATTTAACTGTTCTGGCGGCAAAATGAGGCGAACCGCTTGCTCCGTGACGGATCACAAAGAGATCGACTCCCATAGCTTCCAGAGTGAGCAGAGTATCCTTGAAGCTTTCACCCTTGTTTATGCTCGATCCGGCGACCGAGATGCTGGTGGTATCCGCGCTCATAATCTTTGCTGCAAGCTCGAAACTGGTTCGCGTTCGGGTACTGTTTTCATAAAAAAGCGTGCATATAGATTTTCCGCGCAGGATGGGAACTTTTTTCACCGGCCTGCTGAGGATTTCTTTATGAGACTGAGCCGTCTCCAGTATGAGACTAATCTCCTCAGGAGACATATCCTGCAGGCCCAGTATATCTTTTCGATTGAGTCCGGTCATATGATCAGGCCCCCTTCGAGATCATAATGGCATCTTCGCCTTTTGTCTCGACCCAGTATACATCCACGCTCTCTTTCAAAGCCGTGGGAAGGTTCTTCCCGACATAATCCGCTCGTATTGGAAGCTCTTTATGGCCTCTGTCTATCAGAACTGCAAGTTGAATGACCGAAGGTCTGCCGAGGTCCATAATCGCATCCAGCGCTGCGCGTGTGGTTCTGCCCGTAAAGAGGACTTCATCGACCAAAACGACGGCCTTATCCGTTACATCAAAAGGTATCTCGCTGGCGCTGATGGTGCGTGCGGCTCGTGTGGCATAATCANNTCGCGGTACAAAGCTACATTGAGGCTTCCTACTGGAACTTCTATTCCTTCTATCTGCCCCACCAAGCCTGCAAGGCGCTTGGCCATTGGGACTCCACGACTCTGGACGCCTATGATGACCAGGTTTTCAGCGCCTTTATTGCGCTCGATGATCTCATGCGCGATTCGGGTCAGCGCCCGCCTGATCTCATTTTCGTCCATTACCTTTGTGACTGTCTCAGACATCGGCACCTCCTGGCACCAAAAAAGCCTTCTTGCCCGTTTAGCAAGAAGGCTTGATGTGCTCATTTACACTAATGCCTGGAACATCGACCTTCTCAGCCTCTCGGGACTGGAGTTAAAGGTACTTTGCAATTTTGGTAATTATAGGCTCTGCTTGGGGTAATGTCAATAGGACAAATGGAAAATATGGGAGTAGATTTCGATTCGGCAGCGCAGCCCGATAAAATATATTAGATATATGATATTACCTGCTGCCCGAGGATCAAAAGATGCGTTAACAAATGTGCAATATTAATTACTAAATAATAAACTGCTTAAGGTGGTCGGAAGGCCTGGCCTACCTTCCGACCGGAAGCATATAAGGCAGCTCAAATGAGTGCCAAGTTGCTTCGGTTAAAATTATAATGGTAAGCTCATAAAAAATCAAGAACATAACGACACAAGATTCCTTAAGTGTTCCTTAAGTGTGCCGCCATAATAGAGGTTATCTGTCCGTTGTAAGCAACTTTAGCCATTTTTAACTTAATTTTTTGCCTCTAGCGTCAAGCAATAAGCCATATATATTGAACCGGGACAGCTTGCAATTGATTGGTAACCCATCATTCGGGGCAATTTGATCTAAATAATATAATCAAGGAGAACATAAAATGCCTTTGAGTCAGGAAAAATGCTCTGTCTGTTCAGACAAGACAGTTCCCTTGAGTGTGCGGGAGATCAGTAATTTACAGAAGGAAGTCCCGGCTTGGGGTGTTCGAGAAAAACGGTTGGAGAGAGAATTTTCTTTTGAGAATTTTGTTGAGGCGATGAAGTTCGCTAACAGAGTTACAAAAATTGCCGAGAAGGAAAACCATCACCCGGACTTGCATATATCATGGGGGAAGGTCCGTATAGAACTTACAACGCATAAAATCGACGGCCTCTCAAAAAATGACTTCATACTCGCCGCAAAGATCGACAAAATGGCACAGCGGGAAGATCAGGCGCAATCTATTTAGAGTTTTTTTGCTTCTTGCAATTTGCGCGATATCCGGGTGCTCGCCTTATACTCTGCAAAGTGAAAAATGCGACCTCGATAATGACGGAAAGGTCGAAATCGTCAGCATTAACTATAAGCGAATGACCCACGGCCACCCGATGGGTGGAGATATCATCGTCTCCGACCGCAAAGATAAGGTCATCTGGCGGCAAGGTAAACTCAATCCCTGGAAGCTTCAAATTGGCGACGTTGATGGAGACGGCATAAAAGAAATCATCGTCGGTGTATGGAAAAAAAGCCCAAAAGATACCATTTGGGCAAAACGAACGTTTATNNGATGCCTATGTGGCTCGGTTCTCGCCTGAGCAGGCGATTCGATGATTTCGCCGTATCCGATATAGACCACGACGGAAAAGCGGAACTCATTGCTCTCGAAATAGCGCCGAGAGATAAACACAGGATTACAGTGTATAGGTGGAAATCATTTGGGGTCGAATGGCTGGGATGCAGCAATGACACAGCCGGTATTTCGTCGTTAAAGGATGCATCATCCATAAGAATGGTCGATGGTAAGGTTATACTCGAACCGGGGAGGAAAGAACATG
>DJHI01000255.1:13985-14834 GCA_002431715.1 Armatimonadetes bacterium UBA5829 | reverse complement strand
AATAATTATCTCGGCAGTTATTATCATCGCTCTTGGTTTCTCTGTTTATGCGATAAAATCTCGAACCAAAGTAAAGGCTTCGGCAAGCCCGCAGGCAAAATTGGAGCCTATAGTTGCTGAACACACAGGACTTGCCTCGACTCAAGACTATGATAAGCTGGCAGCAGAAGATGCGAAGGTGAAACCCAGCGTTCCTGATTACGAGCTGAAGCCTGGGCTTTCAAACGTTGCAAACCTGAAGATTTTCAAAGACATTCTGGACTCGAAGTCTATCTCGATGATCGAGAAGAATAAGTTCGTTGTCACCCCGACGGATTATGTGCAGATGTTCCATGTCTATGAAAACAACGAATATCAGCGGCCGGATAAAATCCCTGCATTCATTACCACTGATTCCATGCTCCACACATATCATATTTTTTATGATTACACTCTGCGGCAGGTGGAGTCATACAAGCTCTTCGATGCAGCGGTTGAATTAACGGATGCCATGATGGCGGTCGCAAGTAAAGACTATTTCGCAGCCACGGACAAATCAGTAAAAGAAGCAGCTAAGAGAAATGTAGCCTATTTTGCGGTTGCTCGATTTCTTCTTAAGGGCACACCTGCTCCGAAAGAAGTCGAGGAAATGGTCAGCTCTGACCTGAAAAAAATAGCAGCGCATGAAGGCAGGGCTAATTCGGCGATTATAGGCGTGAAAATGGATTTCAGTCAGTTTGTCCCGCGAGGGCATTATACTCGCACTGAAAAGCTCAAGAAATATTTCCGCACAATGATGTGGTACGGGTTAAGTCCATTCCCTATTCCCGAAGCAAAGCAATCACTTATGCCGACTAAACAGGCGCTCCT
>DJHI01000255.1:9826-13945 GCA_002431715.1 Armatimonadetes bacterium UBA5829 | reverse complement strand
AAGGTTGATGGCAAGAGCGCCTTGGCATATTGGGATATGATCTATGAACCAACGGCGTTTTATGTAGGTACCGCCGATGACTATACTGTCTATCAATATTCGGACATTATGGATCAGGTATATGGTAAAAGGCCGAAGTTGAATGATTTCGGCGATGATAAGAAGCTGAAAATGTTTGTTTCGCTTGTCAAGAAACTACCTGGGCCGGGGATTGATAATGGTGGAGGCCAGCAGTATAGATTTATGGGCCAGAGGTTTATTGCGGATTCACGCATATTGCAGGAACTAACCCACCCCAAAGTAAGGTGGCGTGCATTCCCATCGGGCATGGACATTTTTGCCGCTATGGGTTCGGATAGAGCGCTTGAACTGCTGGAGTCTGATTCCTACAATGCGGACGATTATGATGGCTTTGAAAAGCAGATGACTGAAATGCGGAAAGAGATAGCGAATACCACTCAGAAGACTTGGCAGTCGAACTTGTATTGGGGATGGCTGTGGACTCTCAGATCATTAACGAAGCCCACTGAAGATGGCTGTCCTGCTTTCATGAGAAGCAATGCCTGGCTAGATAAAACACTGCTGACCGGTTTAGGCTCATGGACTGAGCTTAGACACGATACCATTCTTTATGCCAAACAGAGCGTGGCAGAATGCGGCGGAGATAGCGATGAGCCTAAGACACCGAAGGGATATGTCGAGCCGAACCTGGACTTTTGGACAAAACTGTATTGGCTGAACAACTACACTCGCAAAGGACTCGAAAGCCGGGGGTTGTTGAATGCAGAATTGAAAGACAAGTTTGATAAGCTCGGCGATTGGCTTGCATTCTGCAGAAAGATCACTGTTAAAGAACTGACACAGCAGAAAGTGACCGAAGAAGAGTATCAGCAGATGTGTTGTTATGGCGCTGAACTCGAAAGCTTGATGCTGTCCTTTGCCGGCGGGGACCTTTTGAGCGATGCGGACAAAGACATGGCACTGGNNTCATACCGTTCCCTCCGCAGGAAAAGTGCTTGAAGAAGCTACTGGGCGTGCGGCAGCCATCTATGTTGTGGTTCCAATAGAAGGCAAGCTCTATCTTACAAGAGGCGCTGTTTACACCCATTACGAATTCAAGTGGCCTATGTCTGATCGGCTGACTGATGAAAAATGGCAAAAAATGCTCAACTCAGGACAGACACCACCATCGGCTCTTTGGCTCAAGGAGATAATCTCACCTGATGCAAAGAAGCCTCCTATGGAATTCGAGGAGTTTTTCGGGGGGTGCTGACACGAAGATACGTTTCGGCAGGATGCATCGCACTGGTGCTGATTGCCGGGATTGTTTTTAGTTGCAGGTATCAGCAGAAAGTCACGCTTGCCGCAGTCGGGGATGTCTTTTTCGCGCGCGGTGCGGGCAGGCAGATAGCAAAACACGGGCCGGATTACCCGTTTGCCGACACTAAAGACATTATTCGAAGCGCTGATTTGGCCTTCTGCAACCTGGAATGCACACTCTCCAGGCGTGGACTACCTCAGAGAAGGCGGCTTTTGTTTAGAGCTGACCCATCCCTGGCGCACGCGCTGAAAAGGAATGGATTCGACGTCGCGAGCCTTGCAAATAACCATACCTTGGACTTTGGTCGAGACGCTCTCCTAGACACGGTGGATGCGATCGATAAAGCAGGTATGACATCAGTAGGCGCCGGTGCTGATAGAGACGATGCGACTAAACTCAGAATTGTTAAGAGAAAAGGCTTGAGAATTGGATTTTTGGCTTTTACCGATATACCGTCATGTGGAGTTGTGAGGCTCGATAACAAACCTACGGTCGCGGGAGTTAACGCCGACGAGATAGGCGGGATTGTGAGCAGGGCGAAAAAACATTGCGATGTGCTGGTAGTCTCGTTCCATTGGGGCATCGAGTATATGAAAAAGCCGACCATGCGGCAGAAGATGCTCGCTCATAAAGTGATAGACAGCGGAGCGGATGTCGTTCTGGGACATCATCCGCATGTGCTGCAGACGGTCGAAGAGTACAAAAGCAAACCGATCATCTACAGCATGGGCGGTTTTGTGTGGGATGCAAAGATATTCGGCGCCGATAACAGCGCCATCTACATACTGCAGTTATCTAGGCAGCAGTGCAAAATCAGCCGGACTATCCCGGTTAAGGTTGTTAATTGTAGACCTCGAAGATTGGTTAAATCAGGCCATGGGCATTAATGTGAACGAGATTGCGCAAAGGAGATAGTCGGAGATGGCGATAAGTCTTGAAGGAAAGACTGTTCTGGTTACGGGAGCGGCCAAAAGGATCGGCCGGGAGATTTCGCTTGCTCTGGCTGGTGAAGGAGCGAATGTGGTCGTTCACTATAGAAGCTCTGAAGCCGAAGCGGAGGAGCTGGTCTACGAAATCAAAAAANNATTTCGAGCCGATTTAGCCGTAAGAGATGAAGTCGATGGGATGATAGACAGGGTGATCGGTATTACTGGATCGCTCGACGCGCTGGTAAATAACGCCTCCAGTTTCCCTCGAAGCAGCTTTGCAACCGTGACGCAGGATGAACTCATCGACAGCATCAAACTTGAAGCCTGGGTTCCATTTGACCTGGGAAGGCAATTTGCAGCTAAGAAGCAGCGAGGGCATATTATAAACATGCTCGACACCCGTATTGCGGCCGAATACGACTGGTCGCATGTAGCGTATCTGGCAGGAAAGCACCTGCTCGGGTTGTTCACCAAAATGATGGCACTTCAGCTTGCTCCAAACTTTGCTGTGAATGGGGTAGCGCCCGGGTTGATACTGCCTCCCGAAGGAAAAGACGCCAAATATATGGAAAGTTTACGTGGCGAGCTGCCTTTGAACAGGATTGGAGACCCGGAGTTTGTCGCGGATGCGGTGATATTTCTGCTTAAGAGCGAGTTTATCACGGGTCAGGTTATATTCGTTGACGGAGGCAGGCATCTGAGCGAGGTCGGCAGTGGATAAAATTCATATAAAAGATATCGCGCTGAGCTGCATTATCGGCATTTTTGAGCACGAAAGGCATAAAAAGCAGGAAGTTAACATCAATGTGACGCTGCATGCCGACTTAAGCGAGGCCGGAATTACGGACGATTTCAAAAAGACAGTTGATTACAAAGCGGTCAAGCAGAAGATTATGGGGTTGGTTGAAAACTCGACCCATTATCTCATAGAAGCGATTGCCGAAGATATCGCCAAAGCCTGTCTTGAATTCGATATGGTCGAGAAGGTGGACGTGACTGTGGAAAAGCCGGGGGCATTGAGGTTTGCACGAACGGTGGCAGTCGAGATTACCCGCGAAAAGGCTCGTTGATGGCGGTTAGTTATATAGGCGTGGGTTCGAACATAGAGCCTGAGAAAAATGTGCCTGCCGCGCTGCATATTTTAGCATCGAAAGTTGCGATTAAGGCGATTTCGACTTTTTACCGCACGGCTGCTATTGGTTCCAGATCAGATGATTTCTACAATGGAGTCATAAAAATCGAGACCGATATAGAGCCGCGGGAACTGAAGTATAATTTTTTAAGACCAATAGAAGAATCGCTCGGCAGGCAGCGCTCGGCAGAGAAAAATGCTCCTCGAACGATTGACCTCGACATCCTCTTATATGATAATAGAGTTATCAATAACGGCGACTTTATACTGCCTGACCCGGATATTAGCAGCCGCGCATTCGTATATTTGCCTTTGCTTGAGCTTGATCCGGACCTGATAATGCCCGATAGCGGCCAAAAACTGGCCGATATTATAGATTCGGCTTCCGATATTACCGCTCTGCTGGATTTTACCGAGAAGCTTAGAAAGGAAATAAATAATAATTGAACCAGGAAAGAATTGAACATCTGGTCAGAGAGCTTCTGATTGAGCTGGGCGAAGACCCAAACAGGGAAGGCCTGTTGGCTACTCCAAAGAGAGTTGCGGACTCATATAAATTTCTGCTTAAGGGCTACCAGACTAACATCGACGACATCATCAAAGATGCAGTGTTCAGCCAGAGCACGAACAACATGATAGTTGTGCGCGATATTGAAGTCTACAGCCTCTGTGAGCACCATATGCTGCCGTTTTTGGGCAGGTGCCATGTGGGCTATATATCACGAGATAAAGTGCTT
>DJHI01000255.1:9670-9792 GCA_002431715.1 Armatimonadetes bacterium UBA5829 | reverse complement strand
GTGCTTGGTGTAAGCAAGATTGCACGTATAGTCGACTGTTTCGCAAGAAGACTTCAGATACAGGAAAGGCTTACTCAGCAGATTGCACGAGCTATTATGGACTCTATCGATGCCGAAGGTGT
>DJHI01000255.1:5607-9627 GCA_002431715.1 Armatimonadetes bacterium UBA5829 | reverse complement strand
AGCATCTGTGCATGATGATGCGGGGTGTAGAAAAGCAAAACTCGGTTATGACCACATCGTCGGTGCTTGGAAGTATGCACGATTCGATTGCAACCAGAACAGAATTCCTGTCATTGATCACTAAGAAGAGAAATGACTAATTGGGTGTTGGATGTCGGGTAATGATTTTCAGACTCCGACAATTCGGCCGGAATCTTCTCGGACAAACAAAAGCGCAAGCACAACAGCCGCTGAAAGGCCGAATGCACTGATCCAGAATTGTGCGTAATGAGTGGGGACGGTGTATCCGAGGATATGGATCGGATGAAGGAGATAGAGGTAGCCGCCAAGCAGGACTCCAAGCAGCACACCGATCCCCTGCCCTGTTCCCACTGCGCCTATTACTGAGCCTCGCACATCGGGAGCGGACATATCGGAGATCAGCGCAAGCCATGCAGGCATTCCTACAGCAAATCCGAGACCTATAAACGCAGCCAATACTCCCAGTTCCCAGGGCTTGTGAATCCACGGGACAAAATACATTGCGATNNGATGGCGCTTATGGTGACACCTACCTGCACGGTGTGATCTTTACCAAGTATTTTCGCTATCTCGCCGGCGAAAAGAGCCGCAACAGTCAAAACACCGGCAACAGGAAGAACCAGCAGTCCGTAGCCCGTCTCGGAAAGGCCCAGTTCCTGCATCGCAAAGAGCTTGATAATCGGTATCAGCGTGCCTATGGCGAAAAAAGTAGTGAAAGCTATCAGCATATAATCGGGAAATGCTTTGATTCCCAGCCATATGTCCGCAAGAAAAGATGTGGTTCCTGTATTCGGACGAGCCCTTCCTTCGGAGCGGGGATGCACTGGTATAAGAAAGAGCGACAGTATGGCGGCAAGCGCCATTAAAGAACTCGCCAGATAAAACGATGTGAGTTTTGAGCCTGTGACATCATTGGCAAAACCTCCCAAAAGAGGAGCAAATGCCAGCGCGGCGAGATATGTTACAGTGAAAAGCCCCATCGCTCCTGTTCGAGACTGGCTGCCCACTGTTCCTCCCATAGCCAGCACTGTAACCGTCCATGCACCTGCGGAGGNNGGAGGCGAAACCGTCGGTTATTCGAATGGCAAAAATAACACCCAGGATGTGAACAACGGTCCACAAAAAAGCCGATGCCGATCCTATAATGGATGCGATAAAATACACTCTGCGCATTCCAATCAAATCGGCAAGCGCGCCCATGGGGGTCTTTGCAATGGTCTCCGCAATAAGCCAGCCTCCATAAATTTCGCCTATAAAAGGAGTCCAACCGACCTCTTCAACANNCATCACTCCGTATCCAATATGGGCGACTATTGCGACCAGCGCGACACCGGCCAGAGCTTCATGCTTTTTATACTGTTCGAGGACAAAATCGACTATTCCCAAGGCCTTTCACTTCGACCTGTTCAACTCGGAAGCGATATATTCCGACGACCACTGGTGCTGAGTGAGTTTAGCCATCTCTCGCCCATACTCAACCATCCCTGCGCGATATAACGGATCTTCTATAGCCTGCCTGGCCTCGATATTAATCGGGCGAGCTCCACATGAGGTGACTGTTTCAGAAAAAACATCGAAGTGATCTCGAATGGCACAGGGGCAGAGCCAGTTGCCTGTTTCATCGAATGATTTCTGATAGCCGTAATCTTTCTGCCAACTGCGAATACTTTTGAAGAAAGGTGAGTTTACGGCATCATTCAAATCGCCGCCTTGTGCATAAATCTCATTGATGTTGCCTGCCGCATAAGGCGTGAAGACGCAGGGCATGATATCGCCGTCCCAGTTTATATGGAAATACCCACCGTGTCTTCCCGCTGCAATGCAGCCCTGGCTCACTGTTGCACTATTCCAGAAATCTATCAGGAATATCTTCCTGTCTCTAACCAGCCTCCACATTCGCCTGGACATCTCGACCCGCGCCTCAGGCGGCACCACCATATCAAGGCTCTGGTCGCGTCCCATCGGCATATATTGAAATATCCAGCCGTACAGTGCGCCCTGCTGCTCGAAATAAAAGTCAATAAACTCGTCGCTTGTTACCAGGTCCCAATTGTGCCGGGTAGCGGTGATGGAGATTGCAAAGGGCATCCCATGCTTTCTCAATGCCTCGAACGCCCTCAGAATTTTTTCATAGGTTCCTGCGCCGCGCCGGGCATCTGTATCAGCCTCGAAGCCCTCGACGGATATAGCCGGAGTGATATTTCCGACATCGACGATATATGACGCAAGCTCGTCATCGATAAGAGTGCCGTTGGTATAGACCATAAAAACATCATGTGGATGACGTTTGGCAAGGCGCATCAGGTCCCAATCGTTGTCATACCAGAGAAACGGTTCTCCACCGGAGATTACCGTCCAGTGCGAACCCCAAAGCTCACGCTTTTCATGTAATATCCTATCGAACACCTCGAAACTGAGCTGCTTGCCCTGAAGAGCGGCATCAGAAGCATAGCATCNNCCTTACACCTGAGGTTACATCTGCCTGTAGGGCTTATTACGACAAATGACGGCGGCGCGGAGCCATTTTTTTCAACGCGCTTGGCATCCTCATTTATGAAAACATTTCCAATCAGGCCGTCCAGTATCCGGCCAATGGTCTGTTTGGATACGATGCCTTTATCGATGGCTCGGTCAAGTCCGTTCAGCAGACCAACGATTACATCTATCCTATCCAGTTTTGCTTGAACGGGACAGTCGCCCGGACGATGGGCCATGCTTTCGCCTGACAGGTGAGACTCGATAATCTTGAAGATGAAACGGCGCGCGTTTCGATTGAAGAGGATTGTGCTAAGAACCTCGTTTGCGTATTTTTGCACCAGCAGTCTTCTGNNTCTGATATTCACGCATGTCTCCTTGTGCAGCAACTGCACCTGTCATACCCAAAAACGGATAAAACTGAGCATGAACTATCATAGAGCACAAAACAACAGCAAACTTCTTAACCACATATTCTGTGAGAAAGCCAATAATTCCTCCGATATATCGTGTCTGGGTAATTGTATGAACGGTTGGTGTGGTACAGTGTAAAATTATGCGGTGGTTTTTAGCATCTCAGCGGCCAGCGCGCCTGCGGCTGCGGCGGAAAGGAAAAACTCCTCATCCTCTTCAAAGCCGCGTCCCATGCTCGACATCTTGATGCCCTTCTCTTGAAGTTCCACGATACCCGGTTTGCCATCGAGGATGCGCGTGGTGTGGCGGTATGTGATCGCCGAATGAGCGATCTGCTCTTGTATCGCGAGCAGCTTCATCTGATCTATCATTGGCAGAGCCAGAGTGCACTTAGTAAGTGCAATTTTGCTCAGTGAAGTTATGGTGTGGTGGCTAAGGCCTTGATGGCGAGGTCTCGGGTCGGCGAAACTGATTCGCGCGACGGCTATTGGGCACCCGCCGAGGATATTGACTGCATTTATTATCTCGCCCTGCTCTATCGAAGAATATCCGTATGCGGTGCCGGTACCGACNNACATTACCCGGCCCAGGGCAAACCACAACGATATCAGCTCCTGCGACCTCTTTTGCAGCGATCAAACCCGTATATATGTTTACGGCCTCATAATCTCCGCCGAAGGCCTGGCCTACGGTGATGGTTACATCGACCAGACCCTTGTTTTTCAGCTCATGCGCCGACTTGCTGAAATCAAGCGGCAGTGCGGCTGAATCGGTCATTATATAGGCAACTTTTGCCCTGTTATGACTGAGCCTTTTAATCGCCCCGACAGCCGGAGCAAGCTGGCTGTGGAGCTGGCCTATAACGACGGGCAAGGAGTTTAATGACTGGAACTCTTCGATATTCTTGCGGTAAGGTGAGTCGTCTTCCTCAACTGAAAGCACCGTATGCTGGACGGGGGTATATCTGACCTTTACGATATGGCCTTCCGACTCGCCGTCAACCGATTCGGGACGGCTGAGGTTTGCTATAACAAAGTGAACGCCGCCGGTGCCGAGTCTTTTACGGACGGCCGTAGTGTTGATCAGAACCTCGTCGCCGATTTTCACGTC
>DJHI01000255.1:393-5568 GCA_002431715.1 Armatimonadetes bacterium UBA5829 | reverse complement strand
TTTGGCTTTCGCACCATCAAGATCAACCGATAGATCGAGCGCGTCGCCTCGGGTGCTCTCTATGGATAAAACCCTGCACCTGGCGCGGGTAAGCATTATCAGGCCTCCGCCGCGGTCTGAACCAGCGCGATGACGTAATCCGCGGCGGTTACGATATCGTCGATCGATGCGCGTTCGGATGTGCTGTGAGCACCGTCATAACCCGTTCCGATCACAACGCATGGAATACCACATGCATTGAAGTTATTGGAGTCGCTCCCACCGCCGCTGTCTCGCAGCGTGGGCTCTATTCCGATTTTCTTTGAAGCGGATGCGGCCAGTTTTACTATGTCGTCATTTTCAGTCCATCGATAGGTGCTGTATTCGTGATCGAGGGTTACTGTCGCATTCGCGCCGATAGCGGCCGCCTCGGTCTCGAAAACACTCTTCATATGCTCGACCTGGGCGGTGAGCTTATCCTCATCAAGGCTTCGCGCCTCCGCCTTTATCTTAACCAGATCCGGCACTATATTGCGCGCCTTGCCGCCCTCGATCACGCCGACATTGGCAGTGGTCTCAAAATCGATTCGACCGAGCTTCATCTTTGAAATTGCGTTGCTCGCCGCGACTATGGCGCTCGCTCCATTTTCAGGCGCCATACCGGCGTGCGAGGCCACACCCTTTACATCGATAAACAGATTGGTATGCGATGGAGCGCTAACAGTGATTCCAGCTACAGGTTTATCCATATCGAATATATATCCGAACTTTGCCTTGATCTTGCTCTTGTCCATCACATTCGATCCACAGAGCCCGACCTCTTCGGCGACATTGAATATAAGTTGAATGTCGCCGTGAGGGATGCCGTTTNNTCGATCACATTCTGTATACCCTCGACAATCGCAGAGATACCGGCTTTATCGTCGGCGCCAAGGATGGTTGTGCCGTCCGTGCGGATTTCATCGCCGTCAATAATGACATTGAGCCTATCCGTCGGCTCGACCGTATCGATATGACCGCCGAAGAAGATGGGCGTTGCGCCCGGGACATTACCATTCAAAAAGGCTATAATGTTGCCGGCATTACCGCCGATCTTCCCGCCTGCATCATCCTCTTCAACATCGAGCCCGAGCGACGTAAGCCTGGCCTTTAGAAAGTCGGCCATAGGCCTCTCCTGCTTTGATGGAGTATTAATCTTGAGCATGTCCAGAAAGAGCTGCTTTACGCGTTCTTTATTTGCCATTTAATCACACCTAACCCCGGAAACTGCCGGAAATTAAAATAGCTGAAAGTGGAAGGTGGAAAGTGGAAANNTCTCTGCTCTCCACTCTCAGCTTTCCACTTCTACATAGTCAAAGTTACTTTACTGAGGCCCCTTGGTCGATCCGGGTCGTAGCCCTTAGCGGTCGCCAGATAATATGCTAAAAGCTGGCCTGGTAATATATACAACAGCGGGCTTAGTTCTTCCTCGACTGTCGCAGGGAATTTAAGCGGTGTCGTTGCCAGATTCAGGATATCATCTTCACTGCTGATAACTACCGTCTCAGCGCCGCGCTCATGCAGCCTCTCAGCCATCTCTTTCATACCCCCGAATGTCTTTCCCGGAGGCGCAATAAGGAAACAGGCTTCGTTTTCATGAACCGCCGCAATCGGCCCATGAAGGAANNACCGAGCATACCCACATAGCAGGTCTCGGCAAGCTTGAGAGACATCTCCAGAGCGGTCGCATAGTTGAACCCTCGCGCGATTACATAACCGTCCTGCATATATCTGTATCTCTCCGCGCGGTTCTTTATAAGCTCCTCCAGAGCCATAGTCTGCTGCATTGCTTCGGCGCAATTGCGCAGGTGCTCGATTCGGGATTTGTCTTCCGAAAGAGATGCACTCAATAGATAGAGCACGGCGAGAGTCGACGTATAGGTCTTGGTCGCGGCAACTCCCAGCTCTTTACCGGCGTGGCAGAGCAGTGTGTGATCCGCAATCTGGGTCAGCTTGGAATCCGGCTCATTTGTAATAGAGAGTGTCAGAGCACCCATTTTGCGGGACTCTTCAAGATACTCTGCTACGTCCGTTGCTTCGCCGGACTGCGAAATGCCGATAACCAGCGCCTTATCGAGCTTCATCTTCGACTGATATAAAGTGACAACCGAACAATCGGCAAGAGCCACGGGAATACCATTGTTGACTTCGAAAAGGTACTTACCATAAATTGCGGCGTGATCGGATGTGCCGCGGGCAGCGATCAAAAATAGATCGATACCCCTGTTTTCAGNNGCACTCGCCGCTGCGCGCTCCTCCTCAGCCACCTTGCTAACCACAAACGGCTGGGTGTGGATTTCTTTGAGCATGTAAGACATAACAAGCCCCTTTGCTTATTTTTAGAATCGCGGAAACGCGGAGTTTTATGAGGCGCGGAGAAAGCTATTATCCTGCGCCCAATTATTATTCCGCCCTATCAGCGATTCCTATTGAATTCTTTAATAATCAATCCGTATTGTTTGACGGCCTCTTTTGTTATAGGCGAATCTTCAGGAAGTTTGCTGATCTCGCCGAGTGCACCGATTGCACCATGTTCCTTTACGATCTCCTGAACCTTTGAAGCCGTGGGATCGGTTGCAAGGTCAAAATGAAGCGCAGCAGCAATGGCTTTGCACATATGCTCAGGGAAAATGCCGCACTCCTCGACCAGTTTTGCACCGCCGACGAGCCTGTCGGTAGGTCCGAGCTTCCTCATAGGATCGCCACCTACCCTTGCGACCTGATCTCCTAAAGCGGCGTTTGCAAAACGCTCAATTAGATCATCGACATGAGCCTGATGATCGGCTGCATTGAGATTGTGCTTTTTAACCAACGCCCTGCCGGTCTCTTCCATGGCGGCGCGGACTTCGCGAGCAATCTGCTCGTCGTTCATCGCCTGCCAGACATATTCGTAGCCTTTAAGATAACCGAGGTAGGCGGCTGTGGCATGGCCCGCGTTATGCGCATAGAGTTTGCGATCTACAAAGCTCTGAAAATTATCCGCAGGCTCTATTCCAGCTACGTCGAACCACTCGCCCTTTATAGCGGCCTTGGATATCGGGAGGTGCTTATACGGCTCCACGATAACCAGCAGAGGGTCTTCGCGCTTTTGCTCTTCTGTCATAACCGGAACCATACGCCCGACCACGCTCTCAACAAAACCAATCTTATCTTCAAGACAAGTATGATATTCCTGCTGCAGGGCCTTTTTGACCTCACCCTTCAAGAACGGGCCCATGTTCTGCAGGTTTTCGCAGATAATTATGTTAATCGGCTTCTCTATATTTCCATCGGCCCTTGCTTTGACACCGGCGGCTATTGTTGGAGCAATTTTGGGTAGAACATTGACTCCAACCGCTGTGCACATAAGATCGGCTGATTTTATCTCCTCGGCAACCGCCGGGACATCCAGGCCGCTGACCGACCTGACGCCGTTTATGGGTACAGTCCAGGGCTTGTCGCAAGCCATTTTGATTGGGTATGACCGGCGCTCGTTGATAAGATCGACCAGTTTCTGAACGACATCAACAAACACCACTTCGAAACCGGATTCGCTGAATAGTTGGCCTGCAAAGCCCCGGCCTATGTTTCCGGCTCCGAATTGAATTGCCTTTCTCACAATACTTCCTCCGATAATGTTAATCGCAAAATGCGAAATTATTTTCTCAGATAAAACGGCTTAGGCAGATAATCGCTCAGGCGTTTTGTTTCATATTCTAGATTGAGATTACTTGTTATGATTTCAGGATCGCTGCCCTGGCTGAACTCCGCAATTATCTGCAGGCAGGCTCCGCAGGGACTTGCCGGTTCATCCGTGTCAGTCACTATCGCAATCGCCTCAATGTGCTTTTCACCATCTGATACGGCTTTATATATTGCTACTCTCTCGGCGCACATCGAAAGACCGTAAGAGGCGTTCTCAACATTGCAGCCGGTATAGACTTTGCCGGAATTGCACATAACCGCAGCGCCTACTCTGAAGCCTGAATACGGCGCGTAAGCGTTCTCACGGGCATTCCGTGCAGATATTACCAAGTTTTCTACATTTTCTTTGGCAAGAGACATTGCGCTCACCTCGTGGCATAGAATGCTGATTTCGGAGCAGATTAGAATCTGCTCTGACAGGAGACTATGTATCGGGACTGAAGTCCCGATACGCCATACCAACACCGAATGTCAAAGTTATATGCATATGCTTAGACAAAGCTTAATATGCTCGTTTTTGATTGTATATCTGCCTGAACAATTCTCTACCCCGATACTAGGGAAAATAGTTACTGAGTTTTATCTATAGAGTATGAATCGATCAGCGTTCCGTCAAGCTTTGTAGTATTGATGGAAAGTTTATTTTCCGTAACCTTGACCACCATATAGCAGGGCTGATCGTCCGGATTGTAAAAGAAAGCATTCCAATCACGCTTTCTAACATCCGTGTAGGTCTTTCCGCCGCTGCGGCCGGTGTTGTAGTAGATCGTTCCCTCCGATGGTTTTGACATATATTTGCCGTCGAAAATGGGAAATGTACGGCCTATAGCGTGGTCATGTGCATTGAACGCAAGATCGACATGATATTTATCTAATATCGGGCAAAATGCATTCCTGACTTCTTTATTGTCTCTACCGTCTTTGAGTGAATAGGCGCTTTTGTGGAAAAATACGATCTTCCAGGCTGCCTTGGATGCAGCAAGATCGGCATCCAACCACTTCTCTTGGGTGGTCATGATATCACCATATCGTTTCTGCTCGCTCTGCTGGCTGTCCAATACCACAAAATGAANNATGGGCCGTTTTGTGGCATATTGAACTGCTTTTTCCAATATGACGGCCTAGCCGTGTCTGATGAGCCTTTGGTTTCGTGATTTCCAACCACAGGCATTATGGGAATTGTATCTATAACACCTGCAGCGGCAGAATACCAACTGTTCCAGTGGGTGCCGCTTTGTCCGACATCCACAAGATCGCCCATGTTTACGAAAAATTTAGCGTCCCTGTTTGCGCGATAAGCATTGTGAATGTTTTCTTTCCAGAGGCTGTAATCCGTCGCGGGACTCTGGCTGTCGCCGAAGACCAGGAACTTAAAGCTGTCTGTATTCGGGTCTGCGGTGGAAAAAGAGTGCGGAGCGCTCCAGTTACCTTCGATTCCGACACGATATGTGTATTGAGTATCGGGTTCGAGTC
>DJHI01000255.1:0-356 GCA_002431715.1 Armatimonadetes bacterium UBA5829 | reverse complement strand
TGGTGGTGAACAAACGAGAGTTTTGGATATCTGTCGTAAAATTCGATGAGACGGCGGTGGCATATTTTGCTGCCGCGGTAAATTCATTACCCTTTTGATACTCCACCATGCTAGTAGTTGTGGTATTATCCGTTCGCCAGGTGATGGTCATCGTGGTTGCAGGGTTGCCTGTCCAGGTGAGAGTTATATGGTCGGGAGATGATGTTGCGACTCCTGAAGCCTGACCAAGTGTTATCGCCGGGTATACGGCAAGCAGCACTGCAATTAACAAAATACATATTTTCCGATTCATACAACTTCTCCACTACAGATTACGGCCTCGGAGTGCCATTTTGCCCGTTCGGTGCAGATTGCAA
>DJHI01000029.1:2969-3177 GCA_002431715.1 Armatimonadetes bacterium UBA5829 | reverse complement strand
GACGGTTTATACTCGCCCGGACGAACGACAGACTTCCCTGGCATCTCGCGGCAGAAAGGCTGTCAACGAAAACTGCGATATGTTTCTTTCGATCCACTGCAACGCAGGGTCTGAGAGTGCAAAAGGCGTGGAGGCCTTTGTGGCAGCCGGAGACAGCCTTAGTGTGGAAACAGCCAAAGCGCTGGTCGCTTCAATAGTTGCAAAGGGG
>DJHI01000029.1:0-2946 GCA_002431715.1 Armatimonadetes bacterium UBA5829 | reverse complement strand
ACTCGAGCCTGAGAGTGCTGAGAGACACTTATAGGCATATGCCCGCAGTGCTGCTGGAGATCGGTTTTCTTACCAATCCCAAAGATGCGCTTTTTCTAAAAGACAAAATCTTTCGAGAGGCTGCAGCAATCGGGATTGCGCGAGTCTGCGCCAAATGCAAATAGCAATGGTCCGGGATCACTCCCGGACCAAATATCAATTATCAAATACTAAATAAAAAATACTAAATTTCATGAGGCTTCGGGAATAACAGCGACCTCGTTAAGCAGAGAGGTTGCAAAGCCCGGGACTATATCCTGCAGCAGATCCCTCATCTCCACGGTATCCCCATTATTGATCATCTTTCGCATTCTTCTGATCGCTTCGCCGACCTCCTCGCCCGTGAAATACTGGGGCCTGAGGACTGAGAAGAATCCCTCGCATGGAGCGGGCTGCATTATCTCCGCGGATGTGGTCAATGCTTCATGCAGCTTTTCGCCCGGCCGCATCCCGGTGTAGACTATAGGTATATCGACATTCGGTTCGTATCCACACAGCCTTATCATATCGCACGCAAGATCCACTATCCGCACAGGCTCGCCCATATCGAGAACAAACAACTCACCCGAAGAGCCTGACGCGCCGGCCTGAAGAACGAGCTGCACCGCTTCGGGTATCGACATAAAGAAGCGAGTCATTTCAGGATGAGTTACACAGACCGGCCCCTTGCGCATTATAGCCGCATGGAAAATCGGAACCACACTTCCTCTGCTTCCAAGCACGTTTCCGAATCGCACCGCAACGTAATCAGTATTGGGATACTGCGGCCCCATAGATCGAACCACTTCTTCACAGAGCCATTTGGTAGCTCCCATAACGCTTGACGGAACCACGGCCTTATCGGTCGATATCAACACCATCTTGCGCGCGCCGTAATGCCCGCAGCATTCGGCAACCACGCTGGTTCCAATAACATTATTTTGCACAGCTTCCAAAAGGTTGCTCTCCATAATCGGCACATGCTTGTGCGCGGCGGCATGAAAGACAACCTGCGGGCTGTAGGTCTTAAAGACCTGATCCATTCGAACATCATCGGAAACCGATGCTATGACCATTCGAAGCTTATCGGCTTTGTCGGGATAAGATCGAGAGAGTTCCTGATGTATCTGATGAATGGAATTTTCACCATGGCCAAGGAGAATAAGAGTCGCAGGATTCATCGCAATTATCTGCCTGCACAGCTCGGAACCGATCGAACCGCCTGCTCCGGTCACCATCACACGGGCATTTGTGATGCATTCGCCAATGCTGTCCAGGTTGATTCGAACCGGCGGCCGCCTTAGTAAATCTTCAACACTGATCTCTTCGATCTTGACCGGCGATTTGCCATTAAGCACATCACAAATGCCGGGGATGATCTTGAAAGGGACTTTCTTCTTCCGACAGGCCATCACATATTCGCGTATCGTTGACCCGCTCGCGCCGGGAAGCGCGATAAGGACCTCGTCCACCGAGTGTTCTTCCAGCATTCGATGCAGAAGACTAAGTTTACCGAGCACTCGAACTTTTCTGATGTAGATTCCGTCTTTTTCAGGTGAATCGTCCAGAATACCTAAAACGTCGTATCCGGTGAAATCATCGAGCAGAGCATTCAATACGCGCACACCTGAAGAACCGCCGCCTAAAATTACTACTCTCTTAGGCCGTGTATCCTTACTGAGCAGATGGACGGCATTTTTGCCGTAGCTTGCGCTCAAACTGGCCATTCTTAGGAGGATTCTTACCCCACCTACAAAAACAATGCTGAGCATCCAGAAGATTATGAAAACGGAGTGAGCAAAAGTGCAGCCGTGGACCAGATTTTGGATGGCGATAAGACCGCAAAGCCCTACGGTATTGGCTGATACAACTCCCCAGACCATTTCAAGGCTTGCAAATCTCCAGGCGTATCGATACAGATGAAATGCATAGAAAACAATTGGATATATGCACAGGCTTAGTGCCACGCAAAGCCATTGGTTTTGCAAACGCTGATGATAGAGTGCAGAAAGACTGAGGTCGTCGTATCGAAGATACAGGGAGAGCATCAATGCGCACAGCAAAGCAATCAGATCGCCCGCCGCCAGTGCAAACAGCGCCAACCGTGATCGGTTTCGCCGGCTTACACGATCTACTGCTTCACTCATCTCTACTACCCCACCTCCCTGTATTTTGGCCTGGGTGTATGGCGCGCAAAAGGAGATTGAAAATCGTTCGGATAAACCAACCTAGCGCGGAGGTATTTTAGCACTTGCTTCCTAGCCATGTCAAATAGCCGTGCTGCCTTAAGCTACTTTTTACTAACAAGCTGTTAACATTTCTCTTACACCGACTTTCGCACCCATTTTCGTTTATCGAGTTCAAAATTGCGGAAATAGGCAGTATGAGAATAGGTATAGCGGCCGATCATGGCGGATTCGAACTTAAAGAGATTATCGCAAAGAAGCTGCACGACGCAGGGCATGAGATAGTTGATTTCGGCAATAGGGAGCTTCTTTCAAGCGATGATTATCCCGATTACGTCATACCTATGGCAAGAGCAGTTGCATCAGGTGAAGTCGAGAGAGGGATTGCCATCTGCGGCAGCGGAGTCGGTGCAAGCGTGGCTGCTAATAAAGTAAGTGGGGTGCGGGCGGCTCTTATCACCGATGCGTTCTCCGCCCATCAGGGAGTTGAGGATGATGATATGAATGTCATCTGTCTGGGCGGCCGTGTGGTAGGGTATGCTCTGGCCTGGGAACTCGTTTGGGCATTTATCGGTGCACAATACAAGGCTGAAGAGCGCTTTAAGCGCAGACTTAAGAAAATATCGATTCTTGAGGATAAACCGGGAAGAGAAAAAGGTGGAGAGACAGGTAGAATATAATAAGATGGCACCGCTTTCAAGTGTCTTTAGGATACTCTGCAATCCCTCCAGGTAAGATACCT
>DJHI01000243.1:2932-3581 GCA_002431715.1 Armatimonadetes bacterium UBA5829 | reverse complement strand
GCCGTACGTTTTTGCTAAGCCATCCACGGATGAACCTTATACTTCAGTTATTTTCGATACAACAGGCTATCAGCTCGATAGGTGTATGAGCCCAAAAATCCGAAGAATAGATGGTTCCGAAGTGTGGGGAACCATGAAAGTCGATCAGAATATATTGATCGAGCGGGGGATAGCTTCATATGCTACATCTATGGATTCGGCGCTAGATAACTCACGCTGCGGGAAAAATCCTTTGGTCATAAGAGCAATCGGAAGAGCCGGAGGGCGATTCAACTCCGATCCGGTGATAAGCGATGAAGATGCGCAAGTTTTGCTGAGTGAGAACAAAAAGAGCGGCTTTTTGGATAAGCTCAATGTGATAATCATAAAAGACGGCAGACTGTAATCTTGACAGGCAAACCCGGCACTTTTGCGAGTTTGAATATATAGTATACCGAGGAACAAAAAGGTATAGATAATCTATTAGGCAAACTGGGGCAAAATGAACGTGGTGGAGGGTCAGGCTATGGTCAGACGCAAGTTATCTGTGATGTGCGTTTTGTTATTGGTGGTTGCGGCATCGGCTACATGGGCGCAGACTGCAGATGAAGGCATTAATCAAACAAATGAGACGCCAAGCATTACTCCGGAACTTGCGAAACCGTCTGAT
>DJHI01000243.1:0-2881 GCA_002431715.1 Armatimonadetes bacterium UBA5829 | reverse complement strand
GGTTATAATCGATGTCACCGGCATGAATTTGAAGAGATCTATGAGTCCTAAGATCAAACAAGCCGACGGCACAGAGGTCTGGGGTACTGTAAAGATCGACATGGATTTCCTTGAAGAGCATGGGCTGGTGGCTTATACAAAATCGATGGAAGATGCGAAAAAAAGCAGCCGCTGCGGATCAAACCCAATGGTAATAAAGGCGATATCCGTATCGGGCAGTCTTTCTTCGGACCCTGTTATTGCTTCTGAGGATGCGAAGCTTCTTCTTGAGGAAAATGACAAGGGGAAGTTTCTGGATAAGTTTGATGTGATCTTTGTGCAGTGCTCGCAGCCGCTCTCTGCGATGAATAATCAAAAATAGAAATAAGCGGAACTTCTCATTAGTTTTCAAGATGGGAACGGGGAAAATCTCTCGCCCACGTTTCCATATAGGGCATTAGGGAACAGGATGGATATATCCGCCTGCTGCCTAATGCCCATTATTGCGTCTGCAGTGTTTTTATAAGTCTCTCAATGCTTTTGCGATAGAAATTATCATTGCAGTACTTAAGAGCGAGTTTTGCATGAACAAGTGCAAGTTTCTTGTTGTTCAGGCGGTGACCATACATTATCGCTGCCAACTGATGTAGATCCCATTGCTCAGGATTATTTGAAATTCCTTCAAGCAGATATCTCATAGCGGCTTTGTTGTCTTTCTGGCCATCTGCGTAAAGGTATGTGCCGACCTCATAAGCCTCCGGGAAATGGGGGTCAAGGTCTGTTGTGAGTTTAATCAATCCTAGAAGCTCTTTATCTTTTGTCCAATCCGAATGATGGGCAGTGTATTCGTGATGATACTGCTCGGCCTTGATCCAGAGCAGATTTGCAAAGACACATCTAAACTGTCCTGCAAGCATATAAACTGATGATGTGCCGCAAGTTTCTGTTTGAGGCCTCTCAGCTAGTACACTGTTTTCAACTATGCACATTCCTGAAAACAGGAGTCCCATTAGAGCAATGATTATTAGTTTGTTTCTCATCTGTTTGCTCTCCCGGCTCTTTTTCGTAGGAGTGTGGAAACCACGATTATAGATACTGCCAGCACGGCCATAAGCGCAAACTGATAATGTATCTCGCCTATATATTCATGCGATGCCCAGTGATGTCCGAGTTCTTCCGGACCGCCGTGACCAAGCGACATCGATGGAGCCAGCAAGGTAAGACAGCCTGAAAAGAAGAGCACGAGTCTTTTCATCTCATATCTCCTTACGGCTGAAGTATAGTGTTCCAAGAAACAGCACTAATGCCGTATAGCACAAGCCGTATAAAGCGACTTGAATTAAGTATCCCGCGGGTATTACGTCGTTGTGAACGAGTGCTGTCTTGAGATTGAAGCACTCCAGATTTGGAAGGACATGAAAAATACCTGAGTAGAAGATCTTGGCAACTAAGCTGGTTGTTCGCTCTATCAGCCCTCCAAAATAGCCGATTTTTATCGACCCACAGATATAGATCAAAAAGCTTACAAGAGCGGTAACGGCCGGGCTTGCCACAGTCGATAACGAAGTTGCGATAGCGGCTATTATAGCAACCTCCAGCAGCGCAAAAAGGGTTGCCATAGGCAGGAAAGTGTCAAAACTCTGCTGATAGGCATAGATGAGAGCTGCGAAGACAAGAGCCATTCCAAGGACTCCCATCGCAACGGTGATGAATGTCCCCAGGAATTTCCCCGCGACATACTGCGCGCGGCTGATAGGCCGGGCTGCTATCGGTTGGAGGGTGCGCTGTTCGACATCGTTGGGTATGGCGGTCGATCCGAGGGCGATGGCAAGGGCAGCTCCTCCAAATAATATTGAGGTCATACACAGGTCTTTGAGAATTTTGAGTTTGGTGCCTTCGGTAAAGATCGAAAGCAGTGTGGAGCCTGCTATAACGGTCAGCATAAGCAGGCACAACACATGAAATATCTGCTTCCGGCTGTTTTCAAGAAGCGATAGTTTTGCAATTATGAGTATTTTCTTCATTCCAGTATCCTTATGCGGCGAGCCGCAGAAATGCCTCTTCGAGTGATTCGCGTTGGGTCTCTATTTTTGTGATCGGAAGATTCATCTCTTCCAGTACATGCATAACATTGTATAAGTCTTGTGGGATAAACTTAAGCAGTGCCGTATCCCTGCTTCGCTCTATCGAGACTCCAATGAACTTAAGTCGATCTCTGGTCTCTTCATCTATGGCAACGGTCTGCACCACTATTTGCGAGTTACTGTTGCGGACACAGTCAGGTGCGCCAAGCGCAACCAGTTTGCCGAATTTCATAACGGCGATGATGTCACAGATATTCTCGATCTCGCTCAGAAGATGGGAGCTGAGGAAAATTGTTTTGCCTTCGTCCCTTAGTTCGAGCAGAAGATCGCGAACATGGCGACGCCCAATCGGATCGAGCCCCGATGTAGGTTCATCGAGTATAAGCAGCTTCGGGCTGCCTACTATTGTTTGCGCCAATCCGACCCTCTGTGTGAGACCTTTGGAAAGCTTTGAGATAGGTATATTGGCATATTCGGCTATTCCGGCTCTTTCAAGACAATACATCGCTCGCTTTTTTGAGTCATGCCTGCTGACTTCCGCAAGCCCGGCATGCATCGTCAAGACCTCGATGGGCTTTAGAAACTTATGAAAATACGGTTGCTCTGGCAGATCACCAATCAGTTTGCGAGTCTCAGGCTCCTGTGTGGATTTGCCGTAGATGGTCACTGATCCGCATGTCGGCTTTATGAAGTCGAGGATCATTTTAATGGTAGTGGTTTTACCGGCTCCATTCGGGCCTAAAAATCCGAAAATTGCCCCTTCGGGCACCTCTATGTTGAGAGAATCGACAGCAATTTTTGACTGCTTATTACCAAAC
>DJHI01000258.1:7107-14382 GCA_002431715.1 Armatimonadetes bacterium UBA5829 | reverse complement strand
GATCTGCTCTATCTGCTCGTCGGTCACTGCTTTCTCAAAACTTCTAAAACCCGCAAGCTTAAAACCGTGCTTCTTTGCTATCCGGTTAATCTCCTCGACCTGCTCCACTGATACCTCTTTACCGAGCGTGAAGTTCTCATAACGGCCTTCGAGCGCGAGCATCATCGTCTCGGACATACACGCATAGGCTGTTTTTGGAGGGAACCCGANNCTCCCGGCGGTTCGATTACGCCGCCTTCGATGATGAGGACATCATTTCGCTCTTTCTGAACCGCAACCGAGACATCTCTGGGCCTGGCGACATCGCAGACCACGGCGCCGCTTTTTATAAACCTGGGTTGAATTATGGCATCGACCGCGCTCGAGACCGTTACCACTATATCCGCATCTTTTATCCCCGATTCCACGTCGGTAGTNNGCTTTGACTTCTCCCTTTGCCTCAGGCGCCATCTCATGAGCCAATTCATCCAATCGATCTTTAGCTCGACCTACCAGGACGGTCGATGCGGCGGTTTTGGATAGTATTCGGGCGCAGGTTTTGCCTATGGAGCCGGTTGCGCCGACGATTGCTACCTGCGCTTCAGATGGGTTTATTCCCATCAGTTCGGCGCCCTTAAGCGACCCTTCGATAGCGGTAGCGATTGTGTAGCTGTTCCCGGTTGTGACCGCAATTTTGGAATGCCTTGCAACGGTAATGCCGCCGTCTCCAACAATGGAAGTAAAAGCGCCAAGGCCTACTATCTTTGCCCCATGATCTTCAGCGAGCTTCACCGTGTCTATTATCTTCTTCCAAACCTCTTCAATAGGAAGATCGAGCATCAGCTTGGGAGAAAGCGGGCAGCCTACAAACCAGCCTTCCGCTTCGACTCCGGTTATGGATTTCACACCGGTTATATGCGAAACCTCCATCGGGCGTTTGTATCTTAACGCAAACTCGACCCAAGACTCAGGCATATATTTAACGAACGGATACTTACGCGCGATATCTCTCTTCGCGGATATTGGGTGCATTACAAAAGCGAATTTTTCCAAAATTTTCCCCTCACCCCAACCCTCTCCNNGGAGAGGGAACAAGTTTTGCTTTCCAATCAAGAACAAGCTTTTTAATCAAGAACCAGCTTTTCGATAAGTAATAAAACGCATGCCACACTGTCATTCCGAGGAAGAACGACGAGGAATCTGCTTTTAGGCTGCGAAAATAGATAATCTTATCTTGGTCAGGATTTCCAAATCCTGACCCTTGCCTTAAGCCAGTTAAGCCAGATCAGTAATAGTCGGCTTCCAGTCCATCTTCTCGAGCAGGCCGGTATAATCCTCGACCGTTGTCTCTTCAGGCTTTTTTCCAAGCAGAGTAATCAGAATGCCCTCGAACACATTGGTCGCAAAGTATCTGCCGTCGACAGCGGGGCTGGACGTCACCAGCAGCCTGGCCTCGCGGCTCTTAAGGAGTTCCACATCTTCCTGCGTAACCGTATTGGTCACCAAAATCTTATCCTTAAGCAAACCCGATTCAACGGTCGGCATCGTTCGCCTGACAAATAGCCAGTCACCGGCTACCACATCGGCCCATTTATAGTAGTTCTGATACTTCGGGATCGATTTCTCCTGCTTTTGGCCCGTCGGATAGATCCACTTGAACGGAAGAATGCAGACCAAGGGCAAAAAAGTGTGTGCGGCAACACGAATTGCGCCATAGGATCGGAGTGGTATCGGAACGTTGCACGCGAACATCAGGTCGCCGTAGATAACATCATTGCAGAGCTTGGAGATGGTCTGCGCCATGCCGAACCTGTCGACCGCACTGGTTACCATTACCCTGCTTTTGCTAAAATCTACGATGCCGTTGTTTTGAAGATACTCCACCGTCCTGCGTTCGAGCGTGTTTTTAACGCCGCTGCCGTCCACTACCGGGGTTTTTAAAGCGTTTCTGGCCAGTTTATCGGCATCTTTGATCGTATAGCGGCGTTTATCCGTCCATAAATACCTGTCTATTCCACCCAGACCGATAACATCCACGTTGCCGTCCAGCTCTTTTACAAGCTGAGCGAATTTTGCCATGTCGCCATCGGTTCCGACTCTCGATACTTCAAATTCCACACCGAGAATTTCTACTTTGGATCTCTTATCTCGTTTTGAGGAACCAAGGCTAACACTTACTACACGCTTCATCGAGTACCTCTAAAATCTCTTCCACCGATCTGGTCAACATCAACCTGTTACGCAACGCAGGAGCTCCCGGCATTCCTTTGAGGTAGAAGACTAGATGCCCACGCATCTCCTTAGCCGCGCGAGCCTCTCCCAATACCATCCTCAAGAGCGCCGCATGTTCTCTCGCTCCCTGCAGTCTCTGCATGGCATCCGGTTCGGGCGGCAGAACGCCGGTTTTCAGATATTCGGCATTTCGTCCGAATATCCAGGGGTCTCCCAGACTCGCCCGACCGATCATAATCCCTGAGCAATTGGTCTGCTCGAACAATCTTGCGGCATCCACGGGACTCTTTACATCTCCATTAGCTATCACAGGGATGCCGACCCGCTTAACTACCTCGGCTATTATATCCCAATCCGCCTTTCCTGAATACCCCTGAACTGCGGTTCGAGCGTGAACCGATATCGCATCGACCCCCGCTTCCTGCGCAGCCTCTGCTAGTTCGAGTACGGTCACATCCGCGTCCCAGCCTATGCGCGTTTTTATAGTGAGCGGCCCATCGATGGCACTTCTCGCGGCAGCCAATATCTCTCTTGCAAGCCCCATGTCTTTTAGCAGCATTGCGCCTGAGCCGCTTTTTGCGACTTTCGGCACCGGGCAGCCGAAGTTGACATCTACCACATCCGCACCTGCGTCCTGCATGGCTCTCGCACCGACCGCGACTGTTTCGGGGTCTCCGCCGAATACCTGAGCCGATACGGGCCGTTCTTCATCAGTCCAATCGAGCATACTGGCTGTGCGGGGGTCTCGAAACTTGATTGCGTAGGCGCTGAACATCTCCGTGCATACCAGCCCTGCGCCTCCGTTGCGTTTGCACATTATTCTGAATGCGTGGTTCGTCACTCCCGCCATCGGCGCAAGCACCAGCGGCGGATCAATTAAAACATCTTTTAGTTTAATAGGAATCATTTGATTTAGTATTTGAGATTTTATATTTAGTATTGCTATGGCGACTTGTTGCTCCCTCTCCTGAGGGAGAGGGTCGAGGTGAGGGCGCAGCCTCTGATTTAGTATTTTATATATTGTACTTTATATTTTGATCTGCGACCAGCTTCTCCGTTTTGTTTGGAGGAAACCAAAATGAGAAGTAACCTGATAAGCGTCTCGTGTGTTGACAAACATAGGGGGCATTTCTTGCATGGAGGTGAAAACATATCGTCGCTTTGACAATCCAGGGGGGCATGATAACATGTTTTCAGTCTGCAAATTAAGCTTTGGCAACCAGGAGAGTATATGAGTACAGGCAGCCTGTTCGAAGGCGGCATCCCCAACGAGATCGCTAGTGAAATTGAAGATATCCGCAAACGGATAAACCGGGCAAACTTCCTCTATTATGTGAAAGATCAGCCCGAGATATCCGATGCCGAGTATGACAGGCTCATGCGCCGCCTGCAGGATTTGGAGAATGAATATCCAGAGGCGGTGACGCCGGATTCGCCGACCCAGCGGGTCGGGGCGATTCCTCAGACGGAGTTCGCGCCGTATCAGCACGCCGTTCCCATGCTGAGCCTAGCCAATGCTTTCGATGCGGATGAACTGCAGGCATTCGACGAGCGCTGCAAGCGCTTTCTGGGTATGGATCGAGAAACACCGATAGAGTATGTCTGTGAGTTGAAATTCGATGGCCTTGCCTGCTCTCTGACATATCGCGGCGGCATACTTGTCGCCGGCGCAACTCGCGGTGATGGCTTCCAGGGCGAGAACATTACAGAAAATTTGCGCACAATTAAAGCCATCCCGCTCAATCTCCACCACTCAAGGCGCGAATCACCCGACGCTAAGGCGGTTCCTCCTGTTGTCGAAGTGAGGGGCGAAGTGATCCTGGAGCATGATGAGTTCCGCAGAATCAACGAGGAGCGCGAGATCAACGGAGAACCCACTTTCGCTAATCCTCGAAACGCCGCCGCAGGCTCCGTAAGGCAGCTCGATTCGCGTATTACGGCTCGGCGAAACCTTACTATGTTCTGCTACGGTGTAGGGGCATATGACGGGGTTGATTTCGACACTCATTATGAGATTCTATGCGCTCTCGGCGACTGGGGGTTCAAGGTCAATCCAAACATAAAGGTTGCCGGGAACATTGACGAAGTAGTTGCGTATATGAATGAGTGGGAGACAAAGAAAGAGAGCCTGCCGTATGATATAGACGGCATGGTCGTCAAGGTCAATTCTCTTGACTTGCAGACCCGTCTCGGCAGCGTCTCCCGCAGCCCGCGCTGGGCGATTGCATATAAATATCCCGCCCATCAGGCGACCACGGTTATTAAAGAAATAAGGGTTCAGGTCGGTAGAACCGGCGCACTGACCCCCGTGGCTATTATGGAGCCTGTAGAGGTGAGCGGAGTTACGGTCTCACGCGCTACCCTGCACAATGAGGACGAGGTCCATCGTAAAGACGTTCGCGTGAGCGACACGGTCGTGATCCAGCGCGCAGGCGAGGTAATCCCAGAGGTTGTCGAGGTCGTAAAAGAGAAACGTGTGGGTGACCCCGAAGAATTCACAATGCCCGACAAATGTCCTGTATGTGGAGCCGATGTAGAGCGCGCAGAGGGCGAAGCGGTGGCGAGATGTGTGGGAATCGCATGTCCTGCCCAGATCAGAGGCAGGATGATCCACTTTACGTCGCGCAATGCCATGGATATCGACGGTGTCGGCCCGGCTTTATTAGATCAGTTTATCGATAACGGCCTCATTCACGACCCGGCTGATTTGTATTCACTTACAATCGATCAAATCATTCCGCTGGAGAGAATGGCTAAAAAATCAGCCGAAAATGCCATAAACGCAATCGAGGTCAGCAAAAACGCGAACCTGTCGCGATTGATTTATGCCCTGGGAATCCGACATGTCGGCGAGCGTACCGCCGCTTCCCTTGCCCAGCATTTCGGCAGCATAGAAGCGGTCAGAAACGCCTCCGAGGAGGAACTTGCCGAGGTTCAGGATATCGGCCCGGTGGTCGCGAGGAGCGTTGCCAAGTTCTTCGATCAGGAAGAGACGACGGAGGTTCTGCGAAAGCTTAAAGAGGCCGGA
Organism: Armatimonadetes bacterium UBA5829; assembly: GCA_002431715.1. Lineage (GTDB taxonomy): Bacteria > Armatimonadota > UBA5829 > UBA5829 > UBA5829 > UBA5829. The sequence goes on along the minus strand of DJHI01000258.1, from coordinate 9,143 downwards.
ATCGATCCGACCGAAGAAGCCCGAAGAGAAACCGAAGAGTTCGCGGGTAAAACAATAGTATTTACCGGCGCGATGGAAAAGCTCACCCGCGAAAAGGCTCAGGAATTGGTCTTCAAGCTCGGCGCGAACCCGTCCTCATCGGTTTCCAAGAATACCGATCTGGTTGTTGCCGGAGATAAAGCCGGCTCAAAGTTGGAAAAGGCCATCTCATTAGGCGTAAAAGTGATCTCGGAAGATGAATTTCTGGAGATGGTAAAGCAGGCTGGCGTGGAAATTGACTGACCTGCTTTTTCTTTTGGAGTACAAGTGAGAAATAAGATATATAAATGGCTGCCGGTGGTGCTTTGGATGGCGCTGATATTCTTTTTATCGGCCCAATCCAAGCTTCCATCAATTCCCGGCCTTGATATAATCGACAACTCGGACAAGATCAAGCACGCGTTCTTTTACGGCATTCTAGGCTGGCTTTTCTGGCGCGCGCTTAACTTGCAGGCATCAAAGTTGCAGCAGATCATAATCACAATAGCATTTGCAGCCATTTATGGGCTGACAGACGAATACCACCAACTGCACGTCCCGGGCCGCTCATTCGATCTGTTGGACTTGCTTGCGGACACGCTGGGCGCGGCAATTGCGATAATAATACTAAATGTTAAGATGGGAGGCGATGTAAATGGAGGAAGAACAGTCCGGTTACGAGGTAAAGGACAAAAGAAGAGTCAACCCTGACGGCACTGTAAAGGAAGAGACGGCGAAAGAGGAGCCAAAAGCCGAACCTAAAGCCGAGCAATCGGCACAGCAGCCTCAGGAGGAGGTTAAGTCGGACGAGCAGGCGCAAATGCCGCCTCCAAATGTCTACGCGACAATGGAGTTCATAGTCGGCCTATTGGCGGAACAGGCATGGATGATGATGGGGTTGCGCCTTGCGCCCGGTCAGAAGGAGCTTGTCAAAGACCTGGCTCAAGCCAAGGCTGCCATCGATACGGTTGTGTTCATGGTCGAAAAGCTCGACCCTCATATCGAGGAGCAAGACCGCATCGCTCTGCGCAGTATGATCAGTGATCTGCAGCTCAACTTCGTCCGGCAAAATCAATAGCCGCATATTAGATGGGCCGGGATTTAAATCCCGGCCCATCGCGGTTATCGGCTGTCAGTTGACAGTTGCAGTTGGCGGTTTATACACCGTCTCTTTGTTCGGGCAGATTTGCAATCTGCGCCGGAAAAGGCCGTAGTGGCATCTCCCGATGCCACTACCTTACAGTCAAAAAGTTAATTAGTTAATATGAAAACAGCCCCAAAACCGACAACAGAAAACAGTCAACTGAAAAACCGGTTTTCGGTTGTAAACCACCCTATGGTGTGGTAATATACACATGGCAAAGGAATAAAGGGTATATGTAAAAAAGCCCTGCGGTGTACGTGATTAGTCGAGGAAGTTTTGAGCCGACACTCAAAATTAATGGAGCTTTTCTTGCCGATCAAGAGTGGCAGTCCCGAGCAATCGGGAAATCGCGAGGGTCGTCAGGGGGCACCGCCCTGGTTTTCTAGGGTTCAAAAACTCGGTAGGCACACGGCACATGTGGGGCTTTTATATTGGTCAGGCACCCGAGAGGAGTATGTCGCAAGGGGGTGTCAAAGATGACACAGAGCGAGATCTCGGGAGCGATAGTTAGAATGAGGACCCGGGATGAGTATGACGGCATGCTCGGAAAGGTCTGCGGCGCTGAAGACAGGGGCGAGATGCTGGTAGTCAAGCACAGGCCGATAACATTTCCTCATCGCCGCGACACCACTCTCCATTGCTTTAGGAGAGATGAGATAGAGATAATAAGAAGTTAGATGCCAACGGCGGCATCTTGGATAGAAGAGTAGGGCGCTTCCTCGGAGGCGCCCTTTGTGCATAAGGTGTCGTTAATCGTTGAAACCTGCTATCAGTGAGTAAATCTTAACGATCCGCAATTTACGATCAGACGAGTTGTATTTAGTTGCTTAGGCAGCAGTTCATTTATTTCAGCTTTATGATCTTGATAAATCCC
>DJHI01000258.1:6731-7038 GCA_002431715.1 Armatimonadetes bacterium UBA5829 | reverse complement strand
CGCCGGACAGTCGTACCTTCCAATTCTGAGCTTTTACTTCTTTGCGCTTAGCTTGACTTTCCAATCCACCCGGCTTAGAATTTGATCATATCATTATAATATTACAGACCAGGGTTTTGGCATCTATCCGCCAAAGCCCTTAAAGGCTATGTACCAGCCCGTTTTGGGGATGGCTGACGAGAGGTTAAATGAGCTTACAACCACTGCTTCAGATAAACAGAAAATTCTCCAAGTCACGCGAGGTGACCGAGTCCATAAAAAAGGGCGCAAAATTGGTGCAGGTCGAGGGGCTTGCAGCGGCGGCCAA
>DJHI01000258.1:6508-6685 GCA_002431715.1 Armatimonadetes bacterium UBA5829 | reverse complement strand
TGCTTGCGGGATTATACGATGAAGTCCGTCGCACCACTCTCGTGCTTACGTTCACATATGAACAGGCCGAGCGAATAGCCGAGGACCTCCCGCTCTACGGCATCCCTGAAGATCAGGTGATGTTTTACCCTCCGAGCGACTCCCTGATCTACGAAGAGGGCCCGCCAAACTACAGCG
>DJHI01000258.1:4774-6487 GCA_002431715.1 Armatimonadetes bacterium UBA5829 | reverse complement strand
GATCGGCGAGCGGCTTGCGGCTCTCCAGGCACTTGCGCTCGGTCAAAATGCAATAATTGTCGCTCCTATAAACGCCGCTCTCAGGCGGACCATGAGCCGCGATGAACTCATCTGCTCGTATGCTGGCGTGAAGGTCAGCGACGAGATGGATATGGACAAATTCGCGAGCCTCCTCGTGAGTATGGGCTATGAGCATACTGATGTGGTCGATCGCCACGGCGAGTTCAGCAAGCGCGGCGGCATTATAGATGTCTTTGCGTCCAATCATGAGGAGCCGATCCGCATAGAACTGTGGGGTGATGAGGTCGAGAGTATCCGTTATTTCGACAGTGCCACCCAGCGTTCCACATCCAAGGTCGAGTCCGCACTGATCCTGCCTTCACGCGAGGTTCTGCTAGATGAAGCCCGGGCAAAAAACGCTATTGCGCGTATTAAAAAAGAGCTGGATGCCCAGCTTAAGAGCCTTAATGAATCCGGCGACACCGAATCGGCCTGGCGGCTTTCGGAGAAGGTCCAAGAGGACATTCGCCATATCGAAAACCTCGATTATCTGGATGAACTCGAGTATTACCTGCCGTATCTTTTGCCTGATGAGGTCTCGATTTTCGACTACCTGCCCAAAGACGCCCTGGTCGTGCTTGATGAGCCGATGCAGATCAAGAGCCATTGGGAGCAGCATGAGGAACAGATGGTCGAAACTCTCATCAACCGTGCTGGTAGGGGCCTTCTGCTCGCATCGCAGAGACGCCAGCATGTGCCTCTGGAATCGACCGTCAAGCATGCTCTCGCTGATCGCCAGGGATTGACTTTGACCCTGCTTCCTCGTCCTCTAAGCTGGGCGAAGTCGGATGTAATAGTCCAAATAGACTCTGCCCCGATGGAGAGTTACGCCGGTAAACTGGAGGCCGTGGCCGATCAGATCAAGACCTGGCAGTCGAACAACCTCACAGTAGTCCTCGCCAGCCAGCAGGACAAGCGCATGCTCGAAATCCTCACCGAATTCCAAATAATGGCCGCAAGGCTTGAGGATATTGACGGTGGCGATTCGGAAATCGCCACCAAGAAAGGCAGAGAAATCGCCACCGATGAGACGGATAGCGATGATTCCAACACCCAACACCTAACACCCAACACCCAGATTGAGGGGGAATTCCCCTTCTCCACTCTCCACTCTCTACTCACTGCCGGAGTATATGTAGCTCATGCGCCTCTTCGATCAGGCTTCAAGATCAACGATGCCGGGCTGATGGTCGTCACCGACTCGGACATTTTCGGCGCGCAGCGTCTTCATAGGCCGCGCAAAGCCTCACATGAGGGCATACCCATCTCCAGCGTGCTCGATCTTAAAGAGGGCGATTATGTGGTGCATGTAAACCACGGCATAGGCTACTATCGAGGCATCCATAAGCTCACCACAAACGGGGTCGAGCGCGAGTATCTGCTTTTGGAGTATGCACACGATGACAAACTATATGTGCCTGCCGAGCAGATAGACCGCGTGCAGAAGTATATAGGCGGCGAGAGCAATCCGCCAACTGTTCATCGCCTGGGCGGCAGCGAATGGCAGCGCACCACTGGCAAGGTCAAAAAGGCCGTGCAGGAGATGGCGAAAGAGCTTGTCGAGCTTTACGCATGGCGGCAGGCTCTTGGCGGCCATCAATATAGCCCCGACAGCCCTTGGCAGCAGGAGATGGAGTCCGCATTTCCGTACCG
>DJHI01000258.1:184-4731 GCA_002431715.1 Armatimonadetes bacterium UBA5829 | reverse complement strand
TCCCGATCAGCTTGCTGCGATTCATGATGTCAAGCACGATCTGGAGGAGCCGAAGGCGATGGACCGCCTGATCTGCGGAGATGTTGGATACGGCAAAACCGAGGTCGCGATCCGTGCGGCGTTCAAAGTCNNNNGCCCAGCAGCATTTCAACACATTCAGCGAGCGCCTCGCGGCCTTCCCGATCTCGATAGGCCTGCTCTCGCGCTTCCGCACTAAAAAGGAGCAGAAAGAGACCGTCGAGGGGCTGAAATTCGGCACGGTCGATATCGTAATAGGCACACACAGGATTCTCTCCAAGGATGTCGAGTTCAAAGAGCTTGGCCTGCTGATAGTCGATGAGGAGCAGCGGTTCGGCGTTCGTCATAAGGAGAAGCTCAAGCAGCTTAGAAAGACTGTCGATGTTCTCACCATGACCGCGACCCCGATCCCGCGCACTCTGCATATGTCGCTTTCAGGCATCCGCGATATGAGCATAATCAACGACCCGCCGGAGGGCCGGCAGCCGATCAAAACGCTCGTGCGAGAGGCCCATTCTGATACGGTTCGCGATGCCATAGTGCGTGAGCTCGACCGCGGCGGGCAGGTGTTCTTCGTTCATAACCGGGTCGAGAATATTGGCCATGTAGCCGAGCAGGTTCAGAAGCTGGTTCCGTATGCGAGGGTGGATATCGCACATGGCCAGATGCCCGAGAGCGAGCTTGAGCGGGTTATGATGGACTTCTATGAGCACAAGTTCGATATTCTGATCTGCACGGTCATCATAGAAAGCGGTCTGGACATCCCGAACGCCAACACTATCATTCTCAACGACGCCGATAAGCTCGGCCTCGCTCAGCTATATCAGCTCAGGGGCCGCGTCGGCCGATCCGACAGGCAGGCGTATGCTTATCTGCTCTACAAGCCTGACAAGGTAGTGAGCGAGGTTGCCGAGAAGAGACTTGCCGCAATCAAGGAGTTCACAGGTTTGGGCAGCGGCTATAGAATCGCCTTAAGAGACCTCGAGATACGCGGCGCGGGAAATATTCTCGGCGCTGAGCAGAGCGGACAGATGGCCGCCGTCGGCTTCGACTTCTACTGTCAGCTTCTTTCAAAGGCTGTCTCAGAGTTTAAGGGCGAGGATGTGAGCGAGATTGAGCTGCCTTCTGTCGACCTGCCCGTCGATGCGTTCATTCCTCAGGGCTATATGCCCACCGAGGCGCATCGTATTCTGTTCTATAAAAAGATGGCTGCTGTGCAGAACGCGGCAGATGTGCAGGCCGTCCAGGACGAACTGGAAGACCGCTTTGGCGACCCGCCGCGAGCCGTCTGGAACATGCTCGCTATATTGCGTCTCCGCTTGAGATGTCATGAACTTGGTATTGCGAATATCTCGACCATGAAAAAGCAGGTAATAGTCCACTTCGGCCATGGCGTGCGCCTGACCCAGAGCATTTGCCTCGATCTGAACCGCCAACACCGCACCCAATATTTCCAGTCGGATAAACTCACGATTAACGTCTCCACCCCATCGCGAGTAATCTCAGAGGTCGAGGATATGATCGAAGTCCTTTCCAAGGGCTTTAAGAAGGTGAAGGAGATGCTGATTGGGTGATGGGTGTTGGGTGCTAGGTATTGGGTATTGGTCTCCCTACTCTCTGAGTGGCGATTTTCCTTGGTGGCAGTTTTCCTTCATTCCTGGGTGGCGATTTCCGAATCGCCACCCAGAAGAGGATTTACGCTGCCATTCGATAGATATAAGCATCTTCAATAAACAAATTGTTTATTCGGTTCCTAGTAAAACGTATACTACCAACTGCTGTAGCGTCGGTTCTGATTGCTATGGAAAGAAGTTTCACAATCGGCTGAGTGGGGCTTACGACGCTAATGTTATTTAGGCTTAGCCCTCTCAGTTCAGGATCTAAAGCTTTTTGAACCTCAGTGTAGGTTGCTTTGGGTCCCTTGTCATCTACCATCGGGGTGGCTAATATAAGACGCCAATCACCCGTGTCCGGTAGAAAAAGCCAGAAGGAAGCAACTAATACGAAGCCCATATCATCGAGTCTCTTAGTCAGTTCTTTGCCGGAATCTTCCATATAAGGCCATAAAGGCTCTTTTACCACGATTTCTTCAGCCATTCCAATATCCCATAATCTTTGTCAGTAATAGCAGCCAAAACATCAATTGCTCGCTTTTGCTCGACAGTAGTATTATATCTTATTTCTTCAGACCAGTCCTTTATTGTTCCCCAATTCGCAGCAAATTCATTTGACTCTTTTTCATGTTTTTCAAAATCAGATTTCAAGCCGCTAACATTGATCAGCTTCAATAAATCATGTTTATACATATCATCAACAACAGCTCGTTTAGGCGGAAAGTCAAATTGTTGAGTTTTTCTTGCAATGCATGCCTTTAGTGCACATTCCACAGCATATCCGGCTAAATAATATGCGCCTTCGAAACAATTATTTTCAAGTAATATCTGTGCTTCTTTTATTCGTAACTCAGCTAATTTTTGAAAATCTGAACGGTTCATACTTATTCCAGCCTGCACAGCAGTATTAGTATGTCGTTGAGTATACATACTACATATAAAGCTTGTCAATAGTTAACGGTTATCCTGTCTGTGCTTTTAGGTTCTTTATGCTCTCTATATAATCCTATTCAAGTGCAAGAAAACACACAGAAAAACACCCATTCACAATCCATCAACAGAGTGCATTCGAGCATTATATGTGAAGGTTTGTCTTTAAGTCTTGGAGAACTAATCTGCATCTTACCCGAAGTGTGCCTGGAGATCGAGATGCATATACTGAACCTGGAAAATGTCACTCCCCAACAATGGAACAACAATACTGCAGCGCAGCTGAGAGACCATATCTATCGTCGCTCGGATGAGGCTTTCGCGAGGGGTGATGCGGCAAGGGATGCAGTCGAGTCCATCGAGCAGCTTGATGCTCGCCGCGCCATGATTCGAGAAAAGCTGATCGTGAACCTCGGCGGGCTTCCTTCCAGCGATACACCTCTCAATTCTCGAGTTACAGGGACAATCAAATGTGATGGTTTTACAATAGAGAAAGTGATCTTCGAGTCCCGCCCCGGCGCATACGTTACCTCGAATCTCTATCTGCCGGACGGCATCACTTCGCCGCGCGGCGCGGTTCTGTTTTTGATTGGTCACTCGAATCAGGCTAAGCAGTATCCACGGTATCAGATGGTGTGCCGGTGTCTGGTTAGAGCCGGGCTGGTCGTTCTTTCGCAGGACCCGGTAGGCCAGGGGGAACGGTTCGGCTACTATGAGCGGTCACTGCGCGATTGCACAGTAGGAGGTGGGACATCGGAGCACGACCATGTGGGTTGGCAGTGCCTTGCTCTGGGCGATAATATCGCGCGATACTTCGTCCATGACGCAATGCGCGGAGTCGATTACCTCCTGACACGCCCCGAGGTCGATCCGGCTAAAATCGGAGTCACCGGCTGCTCTGGCGGAGGGACTCAGACCGGCCTTATGATGATCTGTGACCAGCGGATAGCCGCAGCTGCGCCTACTGCATACATTACGAACCGCAAAACATATATGTATGCCGGAATGGGGCAAGACCAGGAGCAAATTTGGCCTGCGATGACATCTCTCGGGTTCGACCATGAGGACGTTGTGCTGGCTATGGCTCCAAAGCCAGTCCAGGTGCAGGCCGTGACCTATGATTTCAACCCGATTGAAGGAACCCGCCGCACGGTAGATCGGTGCAGGCGGTTCTGGGAGATGTACGGCAAATCGGACCTGCTCTCTCTCGTCGAGGACGATTCGGTTCATATGTATACCACCTCACTGGCAAAGGCGGCGGCCAGGTTTTTCTCCAAGCATCTGCTCGGGAATGAGTGCGATCCGTCGGAGTTCGATATCGATCCCATCGAGCCCGAAAAGCTCTGGTGCACTCAGTCGGGACANNTCAGGTCAGAGGTGAGATAGAAGGTGCCCGATTTACTTATGAAGAGAATCTCGACCGCCTGGCTCAACTCAGATCTGAACGCAGTTCTCTAGACGAGGAAACACGCAAAAAACACGCTCTGGATTGGCTAAGAGATAGGGTCATAAGTCGCCGAAAGCCGTGCGACCTCAACCCACGGTTTTATATTTCCGACCGCGCCGCCGAGCTATCGGTGCAGGGCTGTTACTGGTGGTCGCAGCCTGGTATTTTGAGTTTCGGGCTTTGCTTCAGAGACTTTAGGCGCGCTGGAGACAAGCTTCCTGTGACCGTTGCGCTGTGGGATGAAGGAACGACCCGCCTGCATCAACACCTTAAGTGGATTCGCGAGACATGCGCTGCGGGAAGAGCTGTTCTAGTGCTGAATGTGACGGGAATGGGAGCGCTCAAGCCGGACGCGCTTAACTCCAAGCATTTGCACGAACCCTTCGGCACTCTTCACAAGTTCACCACCGATCTTATCTGGCTTGACGACAGCCTCGCGGCCATGCGCGTATATGACGTCCTGCGGGCATTGGATATGATCGATCTCTGGCCGGAATTGCAGGCAGATGATATCCGTTTCTATACCCACGGCCGATATG
>DJHI01000258.1:0-150 GCA_002431715.1 Armatimonadetes bacterium UBA5829 | reverse complement strand
CGGCCGATATGATATCTATGCTCGTATTGCGTCCAAATTGGACGGACGTATCAGCAACATCGAGTCGATAGACGGTATGGGCAGCTATGCAGATTGGGTAAGCTCTCGCCACTATGATGAATACGACACAGCCGGTCTGGTAATTCCGGG
>DJHI01000054.1 GCA_002431715.1 Armatimonadetes bacterium UBA5829 | reverse complement strand
AAGCGTTCATCGCTGTGCGGCCTGGGACAATCGGCTCCAAACCCCGTTCTTTCGACTCTTCAGAATTTCCGTGAGGAATATGAGGCGCATATCAACGAAAAGCGCTGCCCGGCGGGTGTTTGCTCTGCATTGTTGAACTATTACATCGATCCCGAAACGTGCGTGGGCTGCACACTTTGTGCAAAAATATGTCCTGTGAAGGCGATTTCAGGTGAGCCGAAGAAGACCCATCATATAGACACCGACATCTGCATCAAGTGCGGCGAGTGTAAGAAGAGATGTCCTGTGAAAGCGATTTACAGGAAGTAGTGAAGAGATGAGAGCGGATCATCCAGGAAAAATTATGTCGACAGAGACAGGTGAATCATTCACTTTCGCAGTGCTAAGCGACACTCATATATTCGACAAAGCTCCGGCGGATTTAGACATTGACGCCTATAAGCAATATCAAACGTCGCGTATGTATTGGGATACGAACGAAAGGTTTCTTGCTGCCGCTGAGAGAGTCAACGAATTGCACCCGGATTTCGTGATCATCACCGGTGATATGATCGATCACATCTCTCCTGAGAACATACTACTGTATAACCAGTTGAGCCGGGTCTTATCAGCACCGATATTTCCCGTTATCGGAAACCATGACAATACATCGATGACTATATATAAGAAGCCCGATGGAGAGATAGACGTGCAGTGGAATTTGGCCGAGCCCAATGAAAGAGCGAAATTCCGGAGTGGAATTTTCCCGGATGGCAAATTCAACTATTCGTTCAGCCGGAATGGTTTTAAGTTCATAATTGTAAATAATGCAGAGGATGTATCGATTCTTGAGCAATTGTCTTGGCTGGAGAGTGAACTAAGGTCCGGTTCGGACGGCAAGACATTTATCTTCAACCATGTTCCGCTAAAGACACCGGCAACGACTGAGACCATACGCCGGGTATGGGCAGGCAATGAATCACTTGTAATGGGCAATTCAGAGCCGCAGTTCGAGCTGCTTCATGCTTATAATAGCAAAATTGCTTGTATTTTCAGCGGTCATCTTCATACTTTTTCAGATGATATGGTCGAAGGACTGCGGCAAGTGGTCTGTCCAATGACAGTTCAATCGCCCGACAGCTTTTTGCTTTGCATATGCAATGCCGGCGGTGGATGGGACTATACTTAATATGGATATGTGCAAGAAGGAGAAATATAGTTGGTAATGGTAGTTTCAATGGCTCTTGTAGCTATAATGCAGGCGACACCACAGGCAGGCAATCGAGATGGTTTCACACTTTGGCAACTGCCTGAACAAACACCCAGTCAGATGATGTCTTATGTGCTGCGAACACCGAACGGCAAGATCATAGTCATAGACGGAGGGATGGCAGGAGATGCACCATATCTGAGACAATTCATCAAGGGCTTGGGCGGCGAGGTGGAGGCGTGGTTTCTTACACATCCTCACGTCGATCATGTAAGTGCATTCATCGACATACTTCGAAATCCGGATGGCATCAAAATCGGACCAATATACGCATCGCTTCCAACCGAGGAATGGATGCTCAAATACGACCCACAATATGCCGCAAGCCTGATTAATCTGAATAAGGCGCTGAAAGAGACCGGCAGGGCAGCCGTTGAACTAGCGAGCGGCCAAGACTTTGTTTTCGACGGGGTCAATTTTAAGGTGCTTGCAGTCAAAAACACTGAGATACTCACCGGCACTGCGAATAATTCGAGTGTTGTGCTTCGTATATGGGATTCGACAAAATCCGTGCTTTTCCTTGGTGATACCGGCCCGGAATCGGGAGAGAAACTGCTGCGGGGTAAATATGCATCATACTTGCCTTCAGATTATGTGCAGATGGCCCATCACGGCCAGGACGGCGCAGGCGAGGAAGTTTATAAGGCGATCAAACCATCATACTGCCTATGGACGACTCCTCTCTGGCTTTGGAACGTCGACAACGGCGGCGGCACAGGTTCAGGACCGTGGAAGACTCTCGAAACACGGAAATGGATCGAGAATCTGGGAGTTAAGCGCAATTATGTCACAGGTGTTGATGGTTTAGTTGAGATCAACTGACTCTGAAAAAGTGGAGAGATAAGAGTGGAGAGTAGAGAGTGCACGACTAAACCCGTGTGGATAAGCGTTTGGCGATGGAGTGCAGCATTCGCCTGTATAGGCCTGATCCCAGGGCACATATATACCGGATATGAACTGGCTCGTGGATACAGCACGGAATTTTGGGCGCTATATTTACTTTTGGGGTCATTAGGTGGAATACTTGCTGCAATAATTGGCACAATAACCGGAATTATCCAATTTCAAGCGTGGAGATCCTTATTGTCATGGCTGGGATTTATAGTCGTTATTCCACTAATGTTGATAGGGCAAGTGATACTTGGAGTAATAAGCTTGGGAATATATTTACCATCCATTCGTGGGATGGCTGTGGCAGCAGGAGGCTATCTTGGAGGATGTATTGGGGTATGGATCGTGCCGGTTTTTGTTGGCTTTTTGTACAGAAGCTTACATACAGATCTGAAAAAATCGGATGTGAGTGATGAATAGGCAATGGTGGCACGCTTGGCAATGGTCTATTGCAGGAACATTCTTGGGAGCACTACCGTCTCTTGTGTTGTCTTGGAAAGCGGCAGTAGGATTTGACAGAGGCGAGGATCCTATAGGAGGAATTTATTACCTTTTTCTAATTATCATAGGTTGGATAGCTGGTGCCATTATCGGCAATCTGGTCGGTATCGCATCCACAAATAGTTGGCGTGTNNGCATGGCTGGGCTTTATATTTGTCCTTTGCGGTATTGGGCTTGGCTTCGCAGCATTTTGCATGCTTGCGCCCGACCATCTGTCTTTTCGGCAAGTTGTAATTGCGCTGTACAGCAGTGGATGCATCGGTGGTTTGATCTTGCCGTTACTTACCAAGCGCTGGTATTGCATGAAAAGCTTCGAACAAATGCCAAGAGAGTGAACCATTTGAGAATTTCAATTTTCTAACTTTAGCGATTTAAGGACTGAATAATGAGCGACAATCAAGTAACTCTTACAATAGATAACCAGCCCGTTACTGTTCCAACCGGCACAACTATCATGCGTGCCGCGGAGAGGCTTGCTATACGCATTCCACGGCTGTGCTATCATCCCAGGCTCCACCTTGAGGGCTCATGCCGCGTGTGCTTGGTTGAAGTCGAAGGCCAGAGTAAACCTGTAGCCTCATGCAGCTACCCCGTGTCCGAGGGAATGGTCGTTCATACAAACACTCCTGATATACGCGACACGCGCAAGACCATAGTCGAACTTCTCATCGCAAACCATCCTATGGACTGCCAGACCTGTGAGCGTGACGGCAACTGCGAGCTCCAATACCTCGCCTATTCCTTGGGTGTCCGCGAGAGGCCTTATGAGGGCGAAAGAAAGCATTATGAGAAGGATTTTTCATCACCCTCGGTTATTCGCGACCCCGATAAATGCATCCTCTGCGGCCGATGCGTACGGGTGTGCGCCGAAGTGCAGGGAGTATCGGCTCTTGGTTATATCCATCGAGGGTTCAAGACGGTTGTAACACCGGCCTATAACGATCCTTTTACCGAAAGCGTATGTGTGACCTGCGGGCAGTGCATCAACGNNTCAACGTATGTCCAGTCGCCGCATTCCTCGAAAAGGACTATACAGCGGATGTCACCAGGGCAATCGAAGATCCTGATCTGCACGTTATCGTGCAAATAGCGCCGAGTGTACGCGCATCCATCGGTGAAGGTTTCAATCTGCCTCCCGGCACTCCTATGACAGGCAAGGCCGTAGCTGCTCTGCGCCGCCTTGGGTTCGACGAGGTCTTCGACACCCAGATGGGCGCTGATATGACCATAATGGAGGAAGCGTCTGAGTTCGTTAAGCGCTTCAAAGAGGGTGGGCCGCTCCCGATTATCACAAGCTGCTCCTCAGCTTGGATGAAATTTGCCGAGCACTTCTATCCAGATCTGCTCGATAATATATCTACGGCCAAGTCGCCCATGAGCATTCTCAGCACTCTCGTAAAAACCTATTATGCCGAGAAAAAGGGTATACCCGCAGAGAAGATTTTTAACGTCGGCGCAATGTGCTGCACGGCCAAGAAGTTCGAGGCCGCGCGTCCCGAGCAAAGGATTGANNATGGTCTATTAGTGCCGTCTACAGACCGTGTGATAACCACACGCGAGCTTGTATGGATGATAAAAAACGCCGGTCTTGATTTTAAGAATTTGCCGGATGAGGATTTCGACCCGGTGCTGGGCATATCCACCGGCGCAGGTGCGCTCTTCGGCGCTACGGGCGGCCTAGCTGAAGCCGTATACCGAACGGCATATTGGCTTCTTACGGGCGAGGACGTCGAAAAGGTTGTAGTCGAAGAAGTGCGAAGCGTGGCCGAGGGAGTCAAGCGATGGGTCGCAAAGATAGGTGATCACAAATTCAACTTCGGAGTCGCGCACGGCCTCACAAACGCGCATATTCTCCTGCGAATGGTGCAGCGAGGCGAGGGTGATTTCCATTTTATCGAGATCATGGGCTGCCCGGGCGGATGCATAGGCGGAGGCGGTCAACCATATGCGAGGGCAGGGGAAGGTATTCCTCTGGATGTTGAGAACCTTAAGAAGCGCGCCGAGGCTTTACGGTCGATAGACGCCGGAAAGAAACTCAAACGCTCATATGAAAACCCGGATGTGCAGCACATCTATGAGCAGTATCTCGACCATCCCAATAGCGAAAAGGCTCATAAATTGCTTCACACTCACTATCAACCCAGACTGCCGCACGGTGTCTGGAACCCGGATGTGTTAAGAACGGA
>DJHI01000089.1 GCA_002431715.1 Armatimonadetes bacterium UBA5829 | reverse complement strand
TCCATGATGCCGAGAATGAATAATTGCTGGCGTCTTGGCCTAAAAGCTCCCAAGGCACACTGACAGTATATGCGAAGACCTTCGCGCCGTTATAAGATATTCCCGTATAATCAAAGCTTATAGTCGCGCTTCCAGCATATGTCCCGCTTCCACTTACAAAGAACGCAGATGCTCTGTCGCTGCCGAGTGTCATGCCTTGATTTCCGACTCTTCCCCAAGTGGGGTTGAGTTCGACGTCACCCATAGTCCCGGCATCGCGGGAATGAATATCCATTTTCTTGTTGTCGACGCCATAAATCTGATACTGAGACTGGGTTGCCGACGGGTTTTCTGCCCACAGAAGGTCATCAAGTCTGAGTCCGACTCCTAAAGTCATGCTGCCGACATCAATCCTAAGGTCGCCAGGACCGAACAAGCGCTTATCGTACCCGAGTTCGGGCGCTCCCTGACCGGTCTGAGACGACGTCGCAATAATAACGAAATCGGCTGTAGTCATACCCGGCTTGAAGAAAATTGCCTGAGCGTCGGATTTGCGGCTGGCAAGATAGCCTTCGCCCGGTGACGGCGCGACAGATGCTTCCGACCATGTGCCGTCGACTCTTGTATACTTCCATCCACCAACGACATATGAAGCGCCGGAATCGGCTACGCCATCAAATGTAGTATTTGTTATACCTTTATGAGAGGCCGATCCTACGGTAATTCCCCAGAAATCGTATGAAAAAGCTGATATAGAAAGACTCAATACTGCTAATGTGGTAAAAGTATAAGCGATTTTCTTAAACATATTTTGCCTGCTCCCTTCAAGATGCCCTGTTTTGTGCTCCAGCTATATGAGCGGCAAGTATTATGCCTCAGCAACTGATATAATTGCCGGGTTGTTTATAAAACCGGTATGATTGCGAGTTTTCGATATGATATTTTGTATTTATACAAGGAACTTAGCTGCAAAATGCGAATCTTTATTAATAGTAGATTGTTTGCAATGAGGCGGTGAGCCATATGGTGCAGTGGACTCCTATCGCGCTGCTATATCTTGGTTGTCTGGTATTCGGGTTCGTGCTTGCTTTGCTTACCGCGATTCTTGGTGAGCTTTTCGGGCATGCCGAAATCGGCGGACATGATGCGGACCTCGGTGGCGATGGCTTTAGTGTAGGTCATGACATCAGCGTAGATCATGAAGTGGGCTTTGGCCATGATACTGATATTGGTGTGGGTCATGAAGCCGACATTGCCGGGCATATGCATTCAAGTGCCGCAGCCGAGGCAAGCGTATTCAATATGCTTACCATCATGACATTCATTGCATCCTTCGGCGCCTCGGGACTATTTGCCGTATGGGTCTTAAGGTGGCCTTCTGTATTGAGCCTGGCATTTGCCACTCCAATGGGTGTGTTTTTTGCTGCGGTTCAATTCTGGCTTTATGTGAACATCTTCATCAAAGCTCAGGCGAGCAGTGAAGCAACCATGTCCGAGATTCTCGGCTGCGAAGCTGAAGTAATAACGGCCATACCCGAGGAGCATGTTGGTGAAATTGCATATGTCATCAAAGGCACTCGATACAATGCACCCGCGGCATCAGCCGATGGCGAAGCGATATCACGGGGCACAAAAGTTTACGTAGTAAATATAAAGGCCAACACATTCGTCGTGCGACCGATGTGATGTCTATAGTGTGNNGTGTTGTATTGACGGTAGTAGGTATTGTAGTCTTCTTTATTTTGATCTTTATGATCGCCGCCAGCCGCTACCGCAAAGCAGGGCCAAACGAGGTCCTTGTCGTTTATGGAAAGAAGCGGCACTATCGCGATGCACTCTCCGGTGAGCGCGGTACGCGCGGATTTCGAATAGTAAAGGGCGGGGGTGTAGTCGTCTGGCCGATTGTTGAGACCTATTCGTATCTGTCGTTGGAACTGATGACAATAGACATCACTACACCGGCCGTATACAGCGTCCAGGGCGTTCCGGTTCTGGTCGAAGGTGTTGCCCAGATCAAGGTCAGGGGTGACGACACATCAATAGCTACCGCCGCCGAGCAGTTTCTCGATAAGAACCAGTCGCAGATAGCCGAAATCGCTCATCAGACGCTGGAAGGCCACCTCCGTGCGATCATAGGCACGATGAATGTGGAAGAACTGGTCACCAACCGCGATTCATTCGCGCAGAGGGTCCAGGAAGTCTCCGCGGGCGACCTTGCGAATATGGGTCTGCAAGTCGTTTCGTTCGTAATTAAGGACATTCGAGATACCCAGGGATACCTGGAGGCATGGGGCCGACCGAGGATCGCTTTAGTCAAGCGCGACGCTTCAATCGCTGAGGCCGAGGCTCAGAGGGATTCGACAATCAAATCGGCTCAGGCTAATCAGGTTGCTCAGTCAGCGAAATTCGAAGCCGACACAAAAGTTGCCGAGGCAGACAGAGATTATAAGTCCCGACTTGCAGAATACAATTCGGCCGTTAAGCAGAAGGAAGCGGAAGCCGATCTTTCATACGATTTGCAGAAGTTCAAGACTCAACAGCTCGTGCGCCAGGAAGAGGTTCAGGTGCAGGTAGTCGAGAAACAGAAGCAGATCGAGGTTCAGGAGCAGGAAATCCTGCGCAGGGAAAAGGAACTTGCCGCTACCGTAGAACGCCCGGCGATGGCCGAACGCGCAAAGATTCAGCAATTGGCAGAAGCCGAGCAATACAGACTGCAGGCGACCGCCTCCGGTCAGGCTGATGCCACCAGGCAGGTCGGTATCGCTGAAGCTGATGCTGCCAAGGCCAAGGGCTTGGCTGAAGCGGAGGTAGTTCAGGCGAAGGGCCAGGCTGAGGCTCTTGCAATGGCGAAGAAGGCTGAGGCGTGGCAGCAGTATACCGAAGCGGCTATCCTGCAGGTTGTAATCGAGAACCTCCCGCAGCTTGCTAAATCCGTTGCCGAACCGCTTTCCAAGACATAGAAGATCATAGTAATAGGCGGCGGCAATGACGGCGGCGCAGGCGCATCGAAAGTAACTCAGGATGTAGTGAATGTGGTTGCGCAGCTTCCTCCAATGATTCAAGCCCTCACCGGCATGAACCTGGAAGACCTGCTCAAAAACATCCCAAATATGGGCTCGATTCACAAGGCCAGGCCTATGGCTCCAGCCAAGAACGTCGAGAAAGTTGTCGCCGACAGCAAACCGAGCACAGATAAGCCGGAGACAAAAGAAGGTCCTTCCAAACCTCAGGCTTAACCGGCTTGAACCTGAGAGGCAAAACGATGTATCATAATGCCGTCCGCTGTAGTGGACGGCATTTTAATTGGTTAAAGATTGTCTCTTTCCGGGTCAGAATTTCTGTATCCTGACCCAAGAGTCAAGGAGGATACAATGTCATTGGATGAAGCCGCGGTCGAACGAATTAGTGAGGAGACCGCTGAAAAATATAGAAAATATTTTAGCCCTGGTCAGGCCAACATACTGAAGTTCAGTGGGTTCGATGTGCCGGAAGACCGGGCCGAGGGCTGCTATATATGGGATATCTCGGGCCGCAAGTTTCTGGATTGTGTCGGCGGCTACGGCGCGTTCAGCCTGGGTCACAGGCATCCGAAAGTAGTCGAAGCCGTTAAGAAGCAGCTCGACAAAGAGGCCCTTAAGAGTCATTTCTTTATGTCGATTGAGCTAGCCGATGCCTGCGAAGCGATGGCTCAAGTGCTTCCAGGCGATATCAACTACTCATTCCTCTGCAACTCCGGCACCGAAGCCGTGGAGGGAGCTCTTAAAGCTGCCAGAATCCATACGGGCCGAACCGAATATATAGGCGCGATCAACGGCTTTCATGGCAAAAGCTTCGGCAGTCTTTCGGTTTCGGGGAGAGAGCTGTATAAAGAGGCATTCAAACCCCTCCTTCCGGTAGTGCAGCAGGTTCCTTTTGGTGACGCTGATGCTCTTGCTGATGCAATCAACGACAAAACCGCAGCAGTAATTCTGGAAGTAGTTCAGGGTGAAGCCGGAGTCAATGTTCCTCCCGATGATTACTTTCCAAAGGTTCGAGAGATATGCTCGGCCAATGGCGCTCTGCTGATAGCCGATGAAGTCCGTACCGCCTATGGGCGAACAGGAAAGATGTTTGCAACCGAGCATTATAACGTCCAGCCCGACATTGTCACAATGGCCAAGGCTTTGGGCGGCGGTGTAATGCCTGTCGGCGCATTTTCAGCCAATGCCGACATTTGGGACTCCATGTTCGGCAAGAATCCATACCTGCACTCGACTACATTCGGCGGCAATCCGCTTGCCTGTTCGGCAGTCATCGCAGCGATCAAGACGACCATAGAAGAGGGTTTGGTTGAGCGTTCAGCAACGCTGGGTAAGGTACTGCTCGAAGGTCTGCAATCGATTCAAAAGCAGTATCCGAATGTGGTTAAAGAAGTGCGCGGCAAAGGACTTCTTGCGGGGGTCGAGTTCGATCATGAAGATTTTGCCGCTCTGGTTATAGCGGGCTGCGGCAGACGTGATGTTCTAGTGGCTTACAGCCTGAACAACCCAAAAGTTATAAGGCTCGAACCGCCGCTCATCATAGAGGAATCCGAGCTTAAACGAGCAATCGATGCAGTCGGCGAAGCAGTCGCTGAAACATCTGAAATGCTAGCCGGAATTTCTGGCTAATAGGAATGGCAATTGTTACAATCACGGAATCACTGAAGAATGGTAAATACGGAAGAGAAATATAATTCGAAAGGGCTAAACTCTGGAGAAAAACTCTGTGCTTCCCACAGTTCTGTGTTTCCATGATTAAGAAAGCTCTCGCTGCCGAAGCATGTGTGTAAATATCAATTGCCTCGGGAGGGCGAGGCTCCCGCCGAGCCTTGTTTAGTTCTCGCAAGACTGAATAGATTCGAGTTGCCTATTCTATTTTAGCTCTCAGCGAGTTATAATTAAGGAGATATAGAAGTCAAGCATAT
Source organism: Armatimonadetes bacterium UBA5829 (assembly GCA_002431715.1). Classification (GTDB taxonomy): domain Bacteria; phylum Armatimonadota; class UBA5829; order UBA5829; family UBA5829; genus UBA5829. The sequence goes on along the minus strand of DJHI01000089.1, from coordinate 18 downwards.
TCTAAGCAATTTACGGTT
>DJHI01000092.1 GCA_002431715.1 Armatimonadetes bacterium UBA5829 | reverse complement strand
GCAGCAGGCTTCACTGCACTAGAAGTCTGCTGAACAGCCGGTTTGGCATCTTTTGCCGGAGAAATTGCGTTTGCTTGCACCGTTTGATCTGAAAAACATGGCGATACTATCCACGTCAATAACAGAATTACGAATATTTCTTTCAATCTCAGATCCTCTTAAATTTTGATCACAGGCATTATCTTCAACCATGAGATTGTTTTTTCCTTCGAAACGACGGGTTGGCGTCGTTAAGAATAATCCCGTTTATTACCGCGGCACAGTTCTAACTGACGTCCACAAAATCATCACTATGACTAGTAGTTATTAACAAACAAGCATTATAAAGACTAAATAGAATATATATATCTTGTTTTTGTCCTACACACTAGTAATAGTGTTAAATATTGTGTAATATAAACATGAGGTTATGCATATTGCCTTTGACAAGCACTATGCAAAATATTGGACAAACGAAGGAAGAAAAAATGGTACGTTTTGCACTTGTTTTATTTGCCTGTACGGCAGCACTCATTCTGGCTATTAGCGGATCGTTCGCGGCTAACCTTGGCGTGGCCAACGATTACGGAATATTCGTGTTTGAAGACCTGATACAAAGCAGCACAGACTGCGGAGGAAGGGTAGCAGTAGGTGGAAACGCCGACATAAGCAGCTATTTCGTTGGAAAGAACATTTCGGATACCTCAATTCCATCACTTGTGGTTGGCGGAAACCTGAATTTTTCAAACGGCCAGGTAAAGGGCGACGTGCCTCATGTCGGCGGCACCTGGAATGTCAAAAGCGCGAATTTCACGTCGTGCAAAACCTATGATCCTGAAACGGATGTCGATTTCACGGCGGCTAAGAACTACCTAACAACGACATCGACCGCATGGAGTAAACTGACAACCAATATGGGATCAGTCGATAACTACTACAACAATATCACCCTTACCGGCACTGATAGTGATTTGAACGTTTTCAATCTGACCGCGCAAGATCTTCTGAATTGCTGCAGCCTGACAATCAAGGCCCCGTCCAGTTCTACGGTACTGGTCAATATCAGTGGAACAACTTGTGAATTTTCGGGATTTGGGACCTCACTTCTCGGCGTGAACAAAAACAAAGTGCTTTATAACTTCTCGGAAGCGACTTCGCTGAACATATTCAACATCGGAGTCGAAGGCAGCATTCTTGCGCCATATGCAAAACTCGGGTTCTGGAGCGGCCAGATAAACGGCTCATTGATANNTCGCTCGATAACAGCTCCATGGTAAATAATGGCGAAGTGCATAACAAGTTATTTCAAGGAGATATCCCTACTGTCCCTGAACCACCGACATGGCTGCTTGTATCCGCAGGTGGGTTTCTTATTTCCGTTTATAGATTAAGACGCAGATAAGTGGATCTACCTTACGGCGCCACAAGCCCGCCATCCACAGGAATTGGATAGTCAAATTAAGCTGAATCGGAGCAGACCAGATGGCGGGCGACTTCCCTTTCCTCGATCTTAATACCACTACTGTAGACGCGTCCCCAAAATCATTGTGTTTTCCAACCATCCAGAGTTTAGCAGGCATGCCCAAAGTGTGACAGACAGACGATATATCGAACCCAGACATGTTTCCAGAGTTTATGGAGTGGGTAGATTCGGTCAGTATGTCACATACTTGCAATATATTGACTGCTCGTCAACAGTGAAGGAGGGATGCGTTGATAAAACATAAAATAAGTTCGTTTGTATTTCCAGGCAAATGCCTTGGATTCTCAAAGCAATTCTGTTGCAACAGGAGGGAGCAAATGAAACGCTACAGCACTTTGTCGATTTTAATGACGGTTATGCTGGTATTTATATGCGCCAGCGCCTCTTTTGCTGTATTTCCCAATCCGGACGGGCTTACAAGCGTAAATCTGTATCAAGGATGGTGGAACGGAACGATTACATGGTATTCGTGCTTTGCTACAAATGATCTGGTGACTGCTCAGCGAGATGGACTTACAGTGGCTCCAAAACTCTCCAGTGCATTAAATACGGTAGCCGCACCGGTCGTCTATATTGTCACAAACTTCAGCCAGGGACCGATTTTCTCGGCGGCACCAATTCCAAGCCCGAACACTTATACAGGTCTGTGGTCTGTAAGGTATCTCACATGGCAGCCTGGGTTCACTCGCGTACCGATCACAAATGCGTCAGCCATACCAGCAGGGGTTTCCACTACAGCAACAAATATCGTGGTAGATTGTCCGATTTTTGCAGTCGGCCCAATAAGCAACCCGTGGAAGAGACCGTCACACACGACAGCGCCGTATGTCTATCGCATTCCCCAGGGAAAATATGTCAATACATATTCTAAGCAGTTGACAGTACCGTTCTGGTATGTATACTGCCAGCACCCACTTACAAAGAAAATATCCGTGGGTCAGGTGATAATACCGGACGCAGGCTACGCGACGCTGGCCGATTTGATCGGAGCAAACTTCGCAACCAACTTGAACCAGCTTGTCCTTCCCGACAGAGGACAGATGGTCGTCATTAACTGGGCGCAAACGACAAACGGCCTGCCTGTGAAAGTTATAGCAAACCAGTATCCGGTAATTGAGGACTGCCCGACCTATTTCGGCTGGCGGAATTCAAACCTAGACTACACACCGACAATGAACTTCAGTGTCTTGGACAGAAACCTGGCGATGATTTCACCGGAAGTGCTGTTCAATAATTATCAGTTTATAGTAGAACAGTTCACTGCAGGTGCATTGACTGATAATGTAATACCATATTACTACCCGCCGATTATCCAAACAGCGGTAGTCAACGCACCCATAATTCCTGCTCAAATACAGTAGGAGACTTGGCAGTTTATAAAAGAGGCTGCCCTTTTGAGGCAGCCTCTTTTATTTCGTTCAACTCATCTATAAATCCGATCAATGTTCTCGAATATACGGTTATTAGCCGCAGTCTTAGTCAGCTGAAATTGAAATTCTCTACTGCGCCACCAACCCGCCATCCACAGCAATTGGATATCCGGTAATAAATGAAGCAGCGTTGGAGCAGAGCCAGACGGCAAGTTCGGCGACTTCCTCAGGCGTGCCTAATCGACCCATTGGATGCATACCCACAATAGATTCCTGGAATTTGTGGTCTCGCTCCATAAGGCGGTCGAGCATTCTGGTCTTTATTCCACCAGGGCAGATGACGTTGACTCTAATCCCTTTATCTGCATATTCAAGGGCAGCAGACTTTGTAAGCTGAATAACGCCGCCTTTGGATGCGCAATAGGCAGGAAGACCACCGAAACCGACGAGCCCGGCAACCGATGACACATTCACAATTGCACCTTTGCCGTAATGCAGCATCTTTGGAATCTCATACCTCATGCACAGCCACACGCCCTTTAGGTTGACTGCAATCACTCTGTCGAAATTCTCCTCACTGCAAGCAGCGGTCGCCGCTGTTTCACCCTCAATTCCGGCATTATTGAACGCACAATCGAGCCTGCCGTACTCTTGAATGGTCTTTTCCACCATTGCATGCACATCCTCGGGCCTAGACACATCGGTCTTTACGAAAATCGCTTTTCCACCACCCTCGACTATACTCGAAGCGGTCTTGTTACCTTCTTCAGTGATATCCACAACTACGACTGATGCGCCCTCACGCGAAAAACACATTGCAGTCGCACGGCCTATCCCTGCTGATCCGCCTGTAACTATCGCCACTCGTCCATCAAATGATCCAGCCATATCCTCATCCCCAGATTTTAGATTTGCCGGTACGTTATACCCCGAAACTCGTGGATAGATGGATTTTGCCAACATTACAGTGTGAGATTGTAATATCGGTAATCAGACCAAACAGATCCCACGCCGGGTTGATAAAATAAGGCCGCCGATACTATAACGGCGGCCGGGAATGTGGATTTAGAATGCGAGATCGAGTCTAAAATTGTAGCAGTTAGCTCTGGAGGTTGATAAATCATCATATTCATCATTATATGCGCTTCGTAAGCTTGAATACTCCAAATGAAGCGCCAGGTTATTCAGGATATAGTAGCGACCGCCCAAAGTTATTTGGCTCTCATCCAAATTTACTTCCGAACACGGAACCTTGGTCCAATCATACCTGGCAAAACCGACCAACTTGGGAGATTTTGAATAATTCAATTCAACAAAACCACCTCTAGGATCGACATGTCCATATGAGTACCAAAGCATACCTTCATCATGGCCATAAATATACTGCGCTGCCAGATTCCAATTTTTGTAATCCAGCGATGCATCGGCGCCGATGCGATTATAGCTGCGCCTGGCACCATCGTAATAATAATAATAGTCATCAAATGAAGCCCTTCCAAAAATTCCTGTAATGCCAATTTTACGGCCAAGCGCCTGCGAACCATCTGCACTCTTAGCTCTCGCAAACCTGACATAGAAATTGGAAGGCAAATCTTCGTCCGCACCTGAATGCGAGGCATCTACCCAACCCGCAGCATATTCAGTGCCGTTATTTAGGTATCCCGAAAGCTCAATCCCCGATTGACTGTCTGCCATCGCCAGTCCATAATTTCCCTCAAAGTAATAACCATCTCCACAAATCCACGGACGAAGCTCATAGATCAGATATTGTGAGATTGAAAGCCTTCGTCGATCACTAAAGGCGACATATGCAGGTTCAAACTTGCCAGCGCGTATACTCAGCCAGGGATACTTTGTATTAAAAATAATATTGGCAAGTTCCAGCGAAGGGCTTTGCGTATCTGAATAGGACAAATCTTGCATCTCGGGCCTATATGCAAACATAAACCCGATATTCTCCGCCAGCGCACCGCCGGATTCTATCACCAGATTATCTGAGTCGAAATCATTACTGCGCCAGTAGGAATTTTTATTTGATTCAAACCCGATATTTGCCCTCATTGATATAGGAATCGAAATCTGCGTAGGTGTCTTCGTCTCTTTCTCAGGAAGCTGATATCCCTCTTCTCTAAAACGAACGCCAAAGTCATTCAGCTTCGGAAAATTCGAATGGCACGCAGTGCAGGTAAGGTCATACTTTCGAGCAAATGCAGGTATCGCGGATGCCGGAATGGACGAACCAATTACTGCAGCAAATACCCCAATGAAGACAAATGCTCCTTTAATAACAGGTAATTTCATCGTTGCTCCTTATTTTTAATGAATGTTGGATTGATAAGCTCTCTAGATTACAAGCTCAAGTATATAAGTTAATGATAATCTGTCAATAAATATTTTTTGATGTGGGTCGCAGTGTTATTTTAGAGGGTTAATAATAACTGCATGATCGGCAATTCTATCATACCTCCAGCAGGAGCATACGAATTATCCATTCTTAAATTCATTTTTTCTTTCCATCTGAAAGAAAAAACCCTCTCACGTTTACTAACCCGCCCATATATGTCTACAATGATCTATGTAAATTACGGGCTCCATGCAGAGAAGTGCAATTTGCTAAGTTAGATTTCCATAGGAAATGTGACTCTTTACTTAGTTAGATTTCCGCAGGAAATGTTATCTTACTCAGCGTAAATTGCTTAGTGCATCAATCCTACGAATGTGTGGTAATAGAGATGAGTGAACCAGCTATTAGATTGGTATCCGATGAAATAAGCACCGGCGAAAGGCCGTCAGGACTTTTGGCTCTGGAAATTGAAGGGCTTACAAAGACATTTCGTAAGGACTCCAAGGATAAGAATGTAAAGCCTAGCGGCATAAGAAAACTATTGCCTAAAGCGAAAACACTGAGCCGTGTAGTGGATTCGGTAAGTTTCAGTGTGAAACCGGGTGAGGTGTTTGGAGTGCTCGGGCCGAACGGGTCGGGCAAGTCCACCCTGATCAGAATAATCTCTACTCTGCTGCTGCCGGATGAAGGCGTTGCGAGAGTATTCGGCCACGATGTAATGAAGGAGCCGGATACGGTCCGCAGGATGCTCAGCAGAGTCTCGGCGGATGCGGCTTTCTTTCGACGTCTGTCGGCTATGGAAAATCTGATCCATACCGCAAGGCTTTATTCCATACCGCAAAAAACAGCGATAGAGCGGATTAAGATGATACTTGAAAGGCTCGAGATGAGTGGAGAAAAACTGGAGACTCCTATGCTCCATCTCTCCCGCGGAATGCAGCAGAAGGTTGCAATTACCAGAGCCTTTATTATCCTGCCGGACCTGCTTCTTCTCGACGAGCCGACGACAGGACTCGACCCTAAATCAAAACGTGAAGTGCAGAAGTTCATCCGTGAGCTGAAAGAGCGCGACGGATCGACCGTGCTGCTTACCACTCACGATATGGAAGAGGCGGAGGTTCTGTGCGACAGGATCGCAATCCTGAACAGCGGCAAAATTGTCGCAATCGACACTCCATCCGGATTGAAGGAGAGATATGGAGGCGAGTCGGGAAGCTTGGAAACGGTATTTTTCGCTCTTGCGGGCAAGACACTCGAAGAGCTGGAGGAAGATGGAGAATGATGTCATTGGTTATGCGGCGGACAGCGGCTATTTATGCCTTCGCCGAGAGACAGTTCATACTCACCAAGCGCTATATGGTGTGGGAGATAGTTTACGTCCTTTATTCCCTGGCAAACGTGCTTGCGATAGGCTTTATGGGCGCGGGAGTTCAGAACCTGATGGGATCGAAGGCCAACACCCAGCACCTTATCTTGTATTTACTTACGGGCTCGCTTTTATGGGGATATCTGGCAGTCATCTTCTGGGAGATATCCAATATCATCTCCTGGGAGAGATGGGAAGGAACCATAGAATATACATTCATGGCTCCGGTCTCGCGGGCGACACATATATTCGGTGTCTGCACATATGCCGTGATCTATTCCCTTATAAGAACGGCCATAATGCTTGCGATTGTAGCGCTGTTTTTCCACCTGGATATGGCAAAGGCCAATTTGTGGGGCGCGTTTGTGGTTCTTTCCGTCGCGAATTTCTCGTTTATAGGACTTGGGACAGTGGTCGCTGTGCTGCCGCTTATATCGCCTGAAAAAGGTTCTCAGATGACAGGTATAGTCGAGGGAGTGCTGCTCTTGGTATCGGGTATTTACTATGATATAAGCGTGTTGCCGCATTGGATGCAGTCGATATCGATGCTCTCACCCGCCACTTATGCGCTCCAGGGGATGCGTAGAGCCCTGCTGAATGGCGACAGTGTAACACAGCTTTGGAATGTGATCTGGCCGTTGATCGTAATAGGCGCGATTCTCGTTCCTCTCGGGCTGTTTGTTTTTGGAAAGGCAGAGGTATATTGCAAGAAAACGGGTAAGCTAAAGAGAAACGGATAAGCATGCAGCCATAATCCGAGGAGGCATCCCATGCGTAACCTTGTAGCTTTAGTCATCATCTCGTTGAGTCTGTGTTCACTTTCGGCGCAAGCAGATGAATCCATTGTAATCGCGCCGAAATATGTTCGTGAACTCGCGCAGAACCTGAAAGGAAAGATATCAGGCGATAAGTCTCAATCAGAATCAAAAAAGATGGCAGTCCTTAATTTCGAGCTTATTCCTATTAAAGAAAATCAGAAGATCGACAAATCTGTCGCTGAAAACTTGCGGGAAGATCTTTCTACCGAAATGTGCGGGATTAAGGGCATCGAGCTTGTTGAAAGAGGCCAGATGAAGACCGCTCTCTCCAGCGCAAGACTCGACCAGAGCTATATTATCGACCCTGCAACGGCCAAAGAGACTGGAAAGATGCTTTCAGCGGATTATATACTGTGCGGGAGCGTTTCAGACAGGGATCTGTTTGTCGTGATCAACGCCAGGATTATTGATACGCAGACGGGTGAAATTAAGTATTCCGCTTCCGTCGATTTTAATAAATGAAATCAGAGATGGGACGCTTTTGTCCCATCTCCTGGCTGTATGTTATGCAGCCGCTTTTGGCTGACTTATCGCCATCCCGGCTGCCGTATAGTCGATCAAATCTATTAAAACCAAATCATCGTATATCACGCTTCCAAGTCTAGCGGACTTGCTGAACTGCTTCCTTAGCTTTATACATAATCGGAGAAACCTGCTATAAACACTGCGAGGATGCATGCCCAGTCTTTCTGCAGCGATTCGGCAACATCCAAAGATACTCAGAGTCGGATCCTCCTGTAAAACCGACCATAACGTGTCGATTAGAATTGCATCCGACAGGTTACCGCTAAGAATAGTATAGTCACGTAAATAACGTAAGATTCTTGCGCTCGCTTGCTCGCGCTCTCTGAGTAAGAGTGCATCCTCAGGAGCCTTACAATCTGAAATCAGATAGTCTTCTACTTCAGATATATCGACTGGTTGTTCGAGTTTCTGCTGACTTTTTCCCCAGTCTGCGAGTGTCCAGAAGAGGGCTCTTATTGCATAACCGTACACATTGACGACTGGATAAGAAGAGTTACTATAGAGCCTGTTAATCCAATCACTGAGAATATCTCCTATGTCATCCTCACCTATACCCCGCTTCTTGAGTATGCTTGTACCTACCACTTCTAGACGGCGCCACAGTAACCACCAATCACTCGGACACCTGACTAAAACTTTCCCATGTTCTTTTGACATTTGCTTCATCCTCCTTCACCGCTAAAGTTAACTCAAATCTCCTTTGATCAGAGCAAGAATCGCTATTGTCTTGCCCGTCAACTAGAGGTTTTGTGCTCTATGAACTTTATAACGATTATGAGCAGAATTATTGATAACACGCTCGCAGTAAACCCTTCCATCTGATCACCCCCTTAAGCCCACTCGCACCAGGAATCGAAGCAGTGTCTGCTGCAAAATTCCAAATTTCCCGGGCTGAGGAAAATTCCATTTGCACGGCCTGCCGCTAACCGCGCTCCACAGAATTTGCATTTAGCAGAGCTCCGCTGTCCCTTAACCCCGCTCTTGGATCGCCCTGATTTTGCTCCCGTCTTTGTCAATGCTTTCATTGCTCTGCACTCTCCATCTCCCCGGCAACTTTGCCGGCATTTTTGTCTTTCATAAGGGTAGACATCATGAAACTGATCGTTTGTCAATGGGCATTATTCGTGAACTATACACTTGCATGTTTGGGTACACATAAGTACAATCAAAGATAACTTGAGGTCATTATTATCCGATTTTAAAGGGTTTTCTTATGCAAAAAAAGACAAAGAAAACAACCAGAAAAAAAAGACATGACAAGCCGATCACTTCCGAGATGGGCGCACTGGCGGCAAAACTCAACTATGATGGCATCATCCTGCCGACAGGAGAACGGAAGAAGTATAGTCAAGATAAAATCGGAGAGATGTTCGGCCTGACATCCACTTCAAAGCGCGTGCAAATCCAGAAAGCCATTGACATGGCTACTCAAGCCGGGATGGTCAGGTTCGAGATAATCGCAAAGACCAGCCGCGATATAAAGCGTGAGAGCGATCTTTTTACCAAGCTGGTTAGCGATGAGGGAGAGCCGCTTCTGGACTTGACTGTGACTCGTGTAATCGAGCCTCACATCGAAGATATGCCGATGGAACTTCGCCGCTGGGAAATAGGGCAATGCGCGGCGGAATTGATAAGGGGCATTATATCCGACCTGGTATCTACCAAAGACGTGGTGGTCGGGGTCTCCTGCGGAAGCACTCTAAACGAGACGGCCAATGCGATACAAGCGCTCGATGAACAACCGTCAAATTATGTGCATGTGGTGCCGACAGTCGGCGCCTTCGGAACAATACCAGTTGAGGAAGAGAGCACAACAATCACTCGGAAAATCGCCGAGCGTCTGGGTTCATCAAATAAAATTCGCTGCTACACCCTGCCCTCTCCCGGATTCGTGCAGCAGCCCGGAATATGGAAAGCGCTGCATCAGACCGTACTTACGCAAAAAGTAGTCGAACTATGGGAGAAAGCGGATTTATTGTTGAGCGGCATAGGCGCAATGGAACCCAACGCCACGGCGCTTCGTTTCTGGAAGCTTGCAGGCGTGGGTGAAAATGAGCTGAGATTGCTTAAAGAGCACTTGGACGCCGCGGGTGACCTGACCCTTAACTTCCTGGCAAAGGATGGATCGAGGTTAAGCCGATGGAGAGACGATGCCAGCGTGAAAAGAGAAATCCGCCTTATACTCGGTCAGCTCGCTTATCCCATTGCGACCAAGTTGGATCACCTGCAAAAGGTATGCCTTACAAAAGGAAAGTCGTCAATTGCCGTGGGAATAGGGCCTGAAAAGGCACCTGCGTTCGTCGCGGCCGTGAGGGGCCGCTATATTGACGGCATCATTACCGATTCGACCACAAGTGATGCCATTACCACGCACTGGGATGCAAGTCGGCAGCGCCAACCGGAGATCACACCAGTCTGGATGCGCCGCGAACTGGAGAATGACAAAAAAGTTCTGGAACTTCAAAAGAAAGAATGCGAGCAAAAGCTGAATAAAATCAATGAACAGTTGGAATATATGCAGTCATCGCAGCAAGGCATCTTCGAGTAAATACATTCCTAAGTAAATCATGG
>DJHI01000007.1:8204-8445 GCA_002431715.1 Armatimonadetes bacterium UBA5829 | reverse complement strand
GGAAACTAATAACTACAAACTTACAACTAATAACTAGTAAGACAGCTTAATAATAGCTTCTGCGAGCTTATTGGAATCGTGCCTGACGACATCCGTCTGGCTGATGTAATCTCCCACTATCGGGCGATATCCCATCTCTCTTATTTCGAATATATCCGGCTCGACAAAATACTGATTTTCCTGAGCGTATTTTTCAAGAAGTTCTTTTGTAGGCCGCTCCTGATTCACGAGCACATGCTGG
>DJHI01000007.1:0-8192 GCA_002431715.1 Armatimonadetes bacterium UBA5829 | reverse complement strand
TCGGTGTGACGCGTGACAGCTCTTATGTGGTCAGAGGCGGTGAAGCCATCCGTTTCACCGGGCTGGGTCATGACGTTGCAGACAAACATCTTCACAGCCTGGGATTTTTCTATAGCTTCGGGAATGCCGCTCACGAGCAGGTTCGGCACAATACTGGTAAACACGCTTCCCGGCCCCATAACAATAGCGTCCGCAAGCTCGATAGACCGCAGCGTTTCTTCCAGTGGGCTTACATTCGAGGGATGCAACATCATATATTTGATAGCGCCGGGTGTTTTGGTGATGTTGGTCTCACCCTCGATGAATGTTCCATCCATAAACTCCGCCTGCAGCCCGACCCTGTCGATGGTCGACGGCAGCACAAGTCCGCGAATAGCGAGAATATTGCTGGTCTCTCGTATGGCTTTTTCAAAGTCGCCGGTGATCTGGGTCATAGCGGCGATCAGGAGATTGCCGAATGAGTGACCTTCCAGATAATCCGCTCCTTCGGTAAATCTGTATTGGAAGAGCTTGGTCATGGTAGGTTCGGCGTCCGCCAGGGCGACCAGACAGTTCCTGATATCACCGGGAGGCAGCATACCCATCTCGCGCTGAAGCCGACCCGAACTGCCGCCGTCGTCGGTTACGGTTACAACGGCGACAATATTGCTGGAGTATTGCTTGAGACCACGCAGCATGGTCGAAAGGCCGGTTCCGCCTCCAATGACCACGATACGATGTCCCTGAGCGAGATGTCTGCGCTGAAAAATCACATCGGCAAGTTTACCCTGAGCCTCCGGGCTGACCACGCTGGTGATCGACCTGACCACCTGCCGCAGGCTGACGAATATCAGCACCAGACCGCCGAGAATCATCCCGGTGCCGACAGGGAGCTGCACGCCTGGCTTATCCAGACGTATTCCGAACCTGCGAAATGCCTCGGTTCCGACCGTGCCGAGCAGGTCTACGATATGCATATTGAGCAGCAGCACCACGCCTGCTATAACGGCCGCAACACCTACAGGCACGAGCATCAGCCACCGCTTGACCCTCATTCCGGGGTAGAGCCATTTCAGATTGCTCATAAACAGCCTAACGCGCATCCGTCTGCCCCCGTGTCTGGTGCAGGTCTCTATGTTCCACCCTCACAACGTAATTGGAGCTTGCCAGGAATTTAGCGAGTTCATTGGCAACCACAACAGACCTTTGCTTGCCGCCCGTGCAGCCGATAGCGATTGTCAGATACGCTTTACCCTCTTTTATATATTGAGGAATGCTGAACTCCACCAGGTCAAAAAGTTTTTCGAGCAGGGGTTCGGTCAGAGGGTCGGAGAGTATATACTGCTGCGACTCAGGGGTAGTGCCGTCCTTGTCGCGAAGCTCGGGAACCCAAAACGGATTGGCAAGGAATCTTACGTCAAATACCACATCCGCATCCAGAGGCACTCCGTGCTTGAATCCGAAAGATACCACCGCGACCATCAGCCTTTCCTGCGCGGTCGCCGGACCGAAAAACTGTCGGATAATACGCCTTAGGCCTTCAGGCTCCAGATTAGTGGTGTCGATGATCTTGTCCGCTCTCTCCTGTAGGTCGGCCAGCATCTCGCGCTCGAGATTGATTGCGTCGACAATCCCTCTGTCTTTAGTTACCAGAGGATGCTTGCGGCGGGTTTCCTTGAACCTTTTGACCAGTTCGCCGTCGCTTGCATTCAAAAAAAGCACGATCGGTTTGCCAAAGCTTGGGTGTTGTTTTTCGTGCATCTGCTTTGAGACCGGCAGAAAGTCTTCAAAGAACTGGCCTGCGCGCACATCTACGGCTATAGCGACATTCTCCGGCTCTTTCGGCTCCGTCCAAAGATCGACCGTGCTCGGCAACAGCGTGGGCGGGAGGTTGTCGATGCAGAAGAAGTTGAGGTCTTCGAATGTGGCGATAGCCAGGGATTTGCCCGCTCCCGACATGCCCGTTACGATAACAAGTTGTTTTTTGCTGTCCAAATTATTCTTTCTCCTTCAGTGCGGAGGCAAACGGCGCGGATATGACGGTATACAGCACCGACCCTACCACAGGCGCCAAAAAGTGCATCTGAGCGCCCGTAATTGCTCCTGCGATCCAGAAGACGATTGCATTTATAACAAACCCGAAAAGGCCGAGCGTGAGGCAGCTAATCGGCGCAGAAAACAGCCGCAACACGGTTCCGATTACAGCATTAGATATCGCGAGAACAGGCACGAACACAATCGGCCCCCACAGCGATTTCCATTCCAGATTAAAAACCGTTGGCAGCTGCTTCAATACCCACACAGTAATCAGTATCGCTATAACCCCAATCAGCCATTTTTTGAACATGCCCATCTTCCTTTGAAGTTTGATGGTTGAGTGTCGGCGGCTAGAACTATCGAACTATCAAACCCTCAAACCATCTAACTAAATCTCTACACCTTCAAGCCTCAGCAGAGTCCGCTTCCAATCCAGACCCGATGCAAATCCACCTATTCGGCCGCCGTAGGCCAGCACTCGATGGCACGGTATGATTATCGGCATATTATTGCCGGACATTGCGCTTCCCACCGCCCTTGCAGCTCTTGCCGAGCCTGCAAGCCGGGCGAGGTCGCCATAAGTGACCACTTCGCCGTACGGCACATTCTGGCAGACCTTCAGCGCAGCCTTGTAAAATTCTCCATATCCGCTCAGGTCCACCGGCACATCCGAAAAGTCAACTTTTTTACCCTCGGCATAATCTTTTAGCCTCTTTGGTAAATCTCCGAATGCACCACAATCTTCCACATAAGAGTCGTCTATTCCTGCACCAAGGGTTTCAAGGGCTACCTCAGGTGACTCTTTAGGCAGGGTCGAGTGGGTCAGCCTGCCGTCCGCTCCAGCAAGCGCGATAAAACCGAGTTTCGTTTCTACAACACAATAATACTTCACGAATCATCCTCGCTATGAAAATAAGTAACCACAGCCTCCGCAGCCGATTTTCCCATATTCGGGAGTGCCGCAATTTCTTCGGCTGAAGCTTCTTTAATCTTCTCTACCGATCCGAAGTGCTTCATTAGTTCCTTACGTCTCTTTGCGCCGATTCCAGGGATATTATTGAGCACGGATGCGCGCATAGACTTACCACGTATACTTCGATGATAAGTAATCGCAAACCTGTGCGCTTCATCTCTGACCCTTTGAATCAAATGCAGCGCTTTGGAATTTCGCGGCAGGATAATTGGCTCAGACCTGCCAGGCTTGTAAATTTCTTCATTCTGTTTAGCCAGCCCGACTATCCCAGTAATTTCTATCTTCTCGCCCTCTGCTCTCTGCTCTCTGCTTTCTGCTATAACCTCCAGCGCCGCATTAAGCTGACCCTTTCCGCCGTCTATCAACATCAAATCCGGCAGTTCGGCAAAGGCTTCGGATTTCCTAAGGCTGCCCGTGAGCCTTCGCGAGACCACTTCCTTCATAGAAGCATAGTCGTCAGGCTTACCCTCGGGCTGCTTGATTTTGAACTTACGATAGTGCTCCTTCTTCGGCTGCCCATCCTCAAAAACCACCAGCGAAGCGACCGTATAATATCCCTGTATATTGGAGATATCATAAGCTTCGATACGATGGGGTGGGGTCGGCAGGCCGACGGCATGTTGGAGCACGCTTACTTCTTCGGCAATACGGGCTTCATCGGTAGACATCTTGAGCTTGATCTGCCGCAGAACAAGGTCTGCATTCTTTTTAGCCATCTCGACAAGCTGTCTACGTTCTCCGCGTTTGGGGCTGTGAATAGTGACCTTGCTCCCTTTTTTCTGCCTAAGCCAGCTTTCGATAATGTCGAGTTCGTCAATATCGGCGCTCACTAAAACTTCACGGGGAATATATGCAGCCGTATTATAATGCTGCTCGATAAACTCACCCAGACTCTCCTTGAGATCATCTTCACATGCATTATCGAGTAAAAAGTGCTCTTGACCTATAAGCTTGCCGCCTCTGATAAAGAACATCTCCGCAATGGTGTTGCAGTCATCGGCAACCAGCGCTATCACATCCTGATCTTCAAGAGCGGTCGAGATCACTTTCTGGCGGGCGACAAGTGTCTGAATCGCCTGAACCTGATCTCTCAGCCTTGCGGCCTTCTCGAATTCCAGATTCTCCGAGGCTTCTCCCATCTGCTTGAGGAGCTTTTTGACCAGGTTCTCACGCCTGCCCGCAAGAAACTCCCTCACATCGTCGATCACGGACATATACTCCTCATGACTGATCTTACCCGCGCACACACCCGTGCACTGATTGATGTGATAATACATGCAGGCCCTGCCCTTGGACTGCTC
The DNA here is from genome assembly GCA_002431715.1 of Armatimonadetes bacterium UBA5829. Lineage (GTDB taxonomy): Bacteria > Armatimonadota > UBA5829 > UBA5829 > UBA5829 > UBA5829. The sequence continues at coordinate 3,902 of DJHI01000007.1, read as the reverse complement.
GGGATGCTTGAACCCGCACGGAACCCGAAACACTCGGCGGATCAGACGCATTGTCTCACGCACGGCCAGAGTATCCGTATAAGGGCCGAAATACTTGTCTTTTTCCTTCGGCTGCATTCTGAGCTTGCGCTTATATTCCACGCGCGGCCACTCGTCACTGAGAGTTATGGCTATATATGGGTAGCTTTTGTCATCGCGCAGCTTGACATTATAGTTGGGGTGGTGCTTTTTTATGAGGTTGGATTCGAGTATAAGGGCTTCAAGTTCCGAGTCGGTAACGATCCATGCCATATCGGCAATTTCACTCACCATTCGCCGGGTGCGCCTGGTATGATCGGCGCCCTTCTGAAAATACTGCCGCACTCGGTTGCGCAGCACTTTGGCTTTACCGACGTATATAACCTCACCGGATGCGTTTTTCATAAGGTAGCACCCGGGTGAGGTGGGAAGCGAGGCCAGTTTTTCTCTTAATGTCACGGAATACTTACTTTCTAGGATCGCCCAGTCGAGCGATTCGAGGCTAACATCCGTCGCAATTTTCTCGGCCATTTTTTTCACCCCCTCCCTCTACGATTTGAATTTTAACATTGGGAGGGGGATGTATACAAGCAACCTAACAATCCTCTAAAAGCTCGCCGTAACCCCGAAATATGTATACTGGCTTGTGTCATAACCGAATTGCAGCCCAATTCGATCCGATATTCTTGCACGATAGCCGACCTGACCTGCAAATTTGGTTGTGGATTCGCTCCAGCCTTTCCATTCCCAGCCGGTGACGCTGGATACGTTCGTATAGTTGGTCTTTTCGATCGATATTCCGGCTCCCAATATCAGCATGGATGCGTCCGTCCCGATTCCGTATAGAGCCTCGCAAGAGTAACTCGCCTGATCGGATTTTGTATAGTAATCATCATGAGGGATATATGCATCTATTACATCATCGTCTTCAGCGCTGCCGGAGTTCCATAATGCTATTCCCCATCTGTTTTTGCTGATCCACTGCAGGCCGACTGCCGTCTTTCCGATGCTATTGGATGGAGCTACGACCAGGCCTATTGAAGATCTTGCAAAGGGATTGTCGAAAAATCCGCTGCTCATACTCATGGAAGCCGACGATCCTCCGCCGTATCCGTAATATCGGTTATGCTGTTCTTTTCTTTCTTCAACTCGCTCTCGCTTTTCAGCCTCCGCGCGTGCTTTATACTCTGCCTTGAGTTTTTCCTGCCGATCTTTATCCTCTTTCTCTTTGTCGGATGCAGTAGTAGTAGTTGTTGTTGTATTCGTGCTCGGCGCTACGGGTTGAGAAGTCTGCTGATTCTGCGTGGCAGATGTCACTGCATTAGGCGGCGGTGCGACAGGACTTGCTGAGGGCTTCTCAGGGTGATTGTCGGAAGCGCCATGATCAGTGCCGGCCGAGTCAGGCTGATGTTTGCCGTTGTGATCTTTATTGTGGTCGTCCCTTTGCTGTTTTTCTTCAGCCTGCTTTTTCTTTTCGGCTTCCGCGCGCGCCTTATATTCGGCCTCCAGCTTTGCCTGCCGGTCTTTATCCTCTTTCTCTTTATCGGATGGCTTCGTTGTGCTTGTCGTTGTTTCAGTGCTTTGCGCTGAGGATTGCTTGTCCTGTGCGACTGCAGGCACGAGCGCAATGGTAAGAATAAGTAGAGCGGTTAGTGCAATGATGCGTGCTTTCATAGTAACACCCCCATTGACGTCCGCCGGACCAGGTTCAAGCGGGCTTATATACTATGATAGACGAATACTCTAGATGCATTGTTACCAGTAATCAATCAATTTGTGGATGACCGCTTCAGCAGCCGCATACTGTTTGCGATAACCAGCAGAGCGCTGCCTTCATGGCCGAGAACGCCTGTGGCGAGTGTGACCTTCTGCCACAGCGCGCCTGTGATCAGGATTACAATAACAGCCAGGGCGATAGCGACATTCTGGCATATAATTTTTCTCGACTTGCGGCTGAGCGATACGGCGTAAGGCAGCATCACTATGTCGTCAGCCATAAGAGCCACATCGGCAGCTTCTATCGCAGCGTGGCTTCCCGCACCGCCCATTGCAACTCCCACATCCGCCGCTGCAAGGGCAGGAGCATCGTTGATGCCGTCACCGACCATCGCCACTCTGCTTCGTTTCGTTCCCAAATGGCGGATTCTATCGAGTTTGTTTTCGGGAAGCAGTTCCGCATAGGTCTCGTCTATGCCAATATCTTCAGCAACCAACGCAGCCGTGCGCTTGTTATCACCCGTGAGCATAACCGTTTTGTCGATTCCTGTCTGCTTCAGGGATGCAATAGCCGATTTTACGCCTGGTCTGATTGTATCCGACGCTCCTATAGCTCCCCAAATCTCCGATCCATCGCTCAAATAGACAACCGTCTTTCCCGACTGCGCAAGGTCCGCAATAGGGCCATTTTCAGGGAGAACAATACCGATTTCGTCCATAAACCGACTGCTTCCGGCGTAGAAAATGCCGCCATTAACCACCGCTCGCGCGCCTTTACCGGGAAATGCTTCAAAGAACGATACGGCTGCCTCAGGCAGTTTCTTCTTGTGGGATTTTTCTATTATTGCGTCAGCAAGAGGATGCTCGGATCTGCTTTCAAGAGCCGCTGCTATCGAGAGCACCTCGTCAGATGTGTGCCCGTTTGCCGGGATGACGTCCGTCACAGACGGCTTTCCCACAGTCAGAGTTCCTGTCTTATCGAATGCGACTACCGAAACCTCGCCAAGCATCTCAAGATGAGCGCCGCCTTTAATAAGCACACCAGACCTGGCAGCATTGCCAATCGCCGCGACTATAGCGACAGGCGTCGATATCACCAGTGCGCACGGGCACGAGACGATCAAAAGCGTGAGAGCTCTTGTCACCCAGCTCCTGTAATCGCCGCCGATGATGAACGTCCCGCCGAATCCGATCAGTACCGCAAGAGTCAGGACTATCGGCGTATATATCCGCCCGAACCTCTCGCTGAATCTCTGTGAGGGAGCCTTCTGTGCCTGAGCATCTTCGACCATATGCACGATTCTTGCCAGGGTGTTGTCTTCAGATCGAGTGGTAGTCCTTACCTCCATCGCTCCGCGGCCGTTTATCGAGCCCGCATACACCTTATCGCCTCTGGATTTGGATACGGGCACGGATTCGCCGGTAATCGGTGATTCATTCACCGCCGACTCTCCATCGATTACAGTTCCGTCGACCGGAATTTTATCGCCGGGTTTGACTAAAACAACATCACCGATGCTTATACTCGATAACTCGACTTCTTCCATATGGTCTTCATGCCTGATTGTGGCGTGAGTTGGGAAAGCCTCTACAAGCGACTTGATCGACCTGCGGGTTTTATCTACCGTATGGGCCTCCAGTGTGGAGCCGAGCGAGAAGAGGAACAACACGGCGGCCGCTTCCGAAAAATCTCCCAACGCGACAGCGCCGACCGCCGCCGCGGTCATAAGGAAATTGGTGTCCAAGACGAAGCTTTTTGCACTCAGGAGTCCGGTTCTGGCTGGATATATTCCGCCGGATATAGCCGCGGTTATGAATATGGCAGGAGTTATATGATGCCCAAGTTTTGTAAATGAAAGGGCGAGTCCCGTTGCAAGGAGGACACCGGATATGACGGTCAAGGAGGCGCGCATATTTCGAAGTATCGCCGCTCTTGCAGGCGGCGGCAGGCCGGGCACTTCCGCCTCGATGTCGTACCCAAAGTCGCGGACTTTCTTGATAATAGTTTCCAGGCCGACAACATCCGGCTCGAATTCGACTATCAGCACGGAGGTTGCGTAATTAAGCGATGCCCACGCCACTCCATGCATTTTTCGGACTGCTGTTTCAAGCTTCAACGCACAGTCCGGGCAGTCAAGACCGGTAATCCGGAGCCTTTCGTGTGTGTA
>DJHI01000220.1:10814-15873 GCA_002431715.1 Armatimonadetes bacterium UBA5829 | reverse complement strand
TGAATTTGACAGGCAATGGCGGGAACTCGTGGGCCTGTTTGGAGGCGAAAAGCCGGTATCAAACAAGAATCATTTCCTTCGCTGGGAGGGTGATATCGAGTTCTACGAGTGGTGCGAGCGTCGTCATATCATGCTCGATCAATCCAAAGGTGCATCCAAGACAGGCGAAACCGGCTTCAACTTCGGCACATGCCAAGTCTATTTCCCCGTAGACTTTAAGGGTAAATCGCTGGACGTACTCGAACTCCCTACCCTTACACAGGATTTAGTCGTAACCGCTCCACCTGAAATCGCACAGCCATTGATAGCCGCAGCGTTAAAACATCACGGCATATTCCACACACTCTTCCATCCAGCACATATCTTAAAAGATGGTATGTCGGATGTGCTTAAAAATGTTATTTCGGATGCAAAATCTGCCGGATTGGAGTGGTTTACTGCCGAAGCAATCAACTCATGGGAACGAGCCAGAAGAAATATCGAATGGTCTGATTATCAGTCGTCTAAGGATAGTGTTCGCGTAAATATCAAAGCTGGCTCTCCATTGCAAGGAGCTTCACTCATGTGGCTGGAAACCGGCGATACACAAATCGATATAGACGATTCTCTCGCTCAAACCAGTAAAGTTACCCGCTGGGGATTCAAGTTCAATTCAACTGTTCTAGATATCAAACCTAATACTAAATTGGTTTTTGAGTTGAGTGAAAGTAAGCATCAAGTGTCATAAATGTTGTGGGGGCAAAGCCCCCACATTNNCATTGGTTTACCGCCGATTGACATCTTGTCTAGATGTCATCGTTTCTCGACTTTTGACGGCAGCATCCAGCGAGGACGCTTGATAAACTCCCCATCTTTAAAAGTCTGCTCGATAACGCCTTGTTTTTCCAGATAGTTAAAGCAGCTTCGCATGCATCCGCGGGAGCCTTCTACCCCGAAACTGCCTGCTTCTCCCCACTTTTGAAGCATCGCATGTCCTTCTATGATATAGCCTGACGGGAATTCGGCGGATTTTCGCCATTGACCTGTCGACATCGGCCAGCAGAATTTGTATGCTGCTTCCTCACTCATCTCCTGTTTGGTAATATCAAAGTCCCAACCAGGAAGACTCTTGTGGATGAATGGCGACACTCGAGCGTCTGCACCATGGTAAGAAAGGGTGCATTTGCCCATATCTACGTCGCCCCATTCGTAGGTCTTGTCCTCAATCTGAATCTTGATCGATCTGCCCTCTTTGATATGTGGAATCGCTCCGGGACAGCCGGATACACACTTCATGCATCTCTTGCAAATAGTCCCTGGCTCGATCAAAGGATCGGGCTCCATGGGCATGTCCGTAATAATCGCATGGACTCGAACACGCGGGCCGAATTTTTTAGTCAGGAGAACCTTCGACCACCCCATCTCGCCGACACCGGCGGCGACTGCAGCTATTCGTATAGCCAGTTGCACATCAGGAGCTACGGCGCCTTTTCTCAGCGGCGGTATGTCCTGCTGAATTTCCGATGCGCCTGAATAACAAGGCACTGCCTCCCAGCCTTGATCTTCAATGAAGCACGTCAGATTATATAATGCACCCTGGATAAACTGTGCGTTGAGCTGGCCATGGTAATCGAAAGTTGTATACGAAGGCCAATATGTGCCCTCTTCGATTCCACGCCAACCGCCTCGCAATACACGCTTGCCCACGACGATGACCGATCGAGCTTCAGGAAAAATGGATGCAGGATGCATTCTGGCAGGTGCATCTATAAATCGCTCGATATTTGCGACGCCGATTACATCCAAACCCTGGGAGTAGCCGAACTCCTTCAACTGCTGTTTGGTAAGCGTAGCCATATCACATATCCTCCGAGCCGAGTGCGCGTATTTCGTTCACGATGCCCCATGGCTCGCGCATTCGGAACTGACTGCGGAACGTCTTGGTTAACCGGCCCTCGACCTCCAGATAATTGATACAGCTTCTTGTGCAAAGGGCACCGTAACGCTCAGGCTTTGCAGCCGGATAGTCGGAATTGAGGTTCATGCCGTTCTTGCACTCCCGACACTTTTGATAATCTATCGCTGCGACAGGCATCTCTTTGCCGCAAATATTGATGATATGCTCACCCTCGGCACTGATCGCTCCCATGGGACAGAATTTGACGTGATCACGGCAATGAGTGCAAATATTTTTCTCTAATATAGGGTCTGAGTCGAGCTCAGCAGAGGTGAGAACAAGTTGAAGCCGCTGTCTGGGGCCGAACTCAGGCGTTAGGAACATGCCGCAGTAGCCGATCTCGCCTAATCCTGCGCGTACGGCGGCATCCTCGACATCTATAGTAACATTCGGAGCTGGTTGGTTCGGCTTGACAGCAATCCCCATAGGAGGCACTTCCACCGGAAGGTCCTGAGCTGGAATTGCTTCCCAACCGTTGTCTTCAATAAACTCGGCTGTGCGGAATGTGGCAAGTGAAAGAATTCTATACTTGAGCCATACGTTGCCGTAGAGATTGTAGTTGTCGAACTGGGTGCCCTCTTCTATGCCTCGCAGCGCACCGCGTGTAATTCGTTTGCCGATAACTATGACAGAACGCACTTCCGGCATAATAGACGCAGGATGATGCTCGGCAGGGATGCCGTCGAACCTGTCTATTCCGGCTATGCCGATCAAATCAGCGCCCGAAGCTGCTGCATGAGCTTTAAGCTGGTTGGTAAAATTGTCCATTACTATCTCCATATAAGCTGAGAGTCGAGAGTGAATGCGGAGAGATCGAAACCCGCATTTTCACACTCACTGGCAGGCCAGGACCTGTCCACGTTTCCAGTTTACTTTGGAGAGTGCAAGGCAGACAACACGAGAATTTACTTCATCTGAACATGTTTTGACCGATATTTAGTCGGAGAACGGCCTTCTAAAGCTTTGAACACCCGCCCGAAGTGCTGAACGCTTCCGAAGCCGAGATTGAAGGCGATCTCTGTAATAGAGGCTTTTTGATTGAGCAATAAGCGCTGGGCTTCTTCTATTCTGAGCCGGTTTGTGTAATCCACAACCCCCATCCCTATAGTCTTTTTAAAAGTGCGGCTGAGATAAGACGCGTTGACTCCAAGTGCTCTCGATAGATAGTGCAAGCTGAGGTCTGGTTCGAATAAATGCTCTTTGATGAACGCCTCGGCAATCGATGCAAGCTGATTGGCGGATGAATAAAACCTCGCGTGGACTTTGCTTGTAAAGGTTTCGGCTGCGGTCTCAATGAGCTGCTTTAAGCGGGCGTAATCGTATGTGGTCGATATTTCGCTTACATAGCGCTCAGATTCAAAAGCGGCCTCGGTTGATTCTACCCCTACTTCTATAGCGCCCTGAGTCATCATTATTATCAGGCTCTGCAAAATAGGCCGCAGGTAGATTAGACCCAGATAGCTTGTGGTGAAAAGTGAGCGGCATACCTCATCCATGGCAGGAGCCACCAGTTCCATGTTTCCACTTCTCACTAAGTTGTAGACAATATCCCCAAGCCGCCAATAGGTAGCTAGAAACGGCGACGGAGACATTGTGGCTGCATCATAGACGATTACACGATTGCCGCCCATGCGCACCTTGTTTCTTTGGGCTACAACCGCCAGTTGCGCCGCACCGCGCCAACCGCTGATCGACTTCTCTGCGAGGTAAGCGATACCGATTGTAACGGAGAGAGTGGTCGTGTCATTGATATGAATTCGTAAAGACTCCAACCGACCGGTAGGCGGCCTATCCTGCTCGAAAGTGCCGCACCAGTATAGCGAATTGGTGTGAGCAAAGCCCAGTAGGGCGCGTTGATGAGGTGGAAGAAAAGTAGTAATAGCTCGCTTTACATTATCGAGGGCCTGCCTGCGCTCATCGCCCGAGAGAGTGTAGTAATCATCGAGAGACAGGCAGACAACAAAATCCGGAAACTGCCCACCGAGCGACTCCTCATGGATCTTTTCGACTGTCAGAGAAGGGTCTTCGGTTTCATCCGATGAAAGTTCCGGATAAACGAGATGATTCCAAAAGACCCCATGCAGCAATGATGCATCCACTGCTAATACCTGAACATAAGATTATTTTCTTCTAGTGACCAGCCTTGCGGCAAGTATGGCTTTTGCAGCATCGAGACAGACAAATGGAGCAGCGCCGACAAGCCATGCGCTAAGTCCTGGGAATGGACGCCCGGGCCATATCACAAGCCATCCTACTCCACATGTAAGTATGATACCGACACCAATGAGACCTGTCATGCAGGCGAACTTGAAAGACGGGCTGTCTTTAGTCTCCATCAATCTGCCGACCATATAAGCTGCTGCTATAAAGCCGATAAGGTAACCGACTGTAGGGCCGGCAAGCACGATTGGACCTGCAACCGATCCGCAAAAGATGGGCGCTCCCATAAGCCCGGCAGTTATATAAGTGATCTGAGAAAGTGCACCGCAGCGGCTGCCCAGGAGCATTCCACAGAAGATTACGCCGAATACCTGGGCGGTTACAGGAACCGGATTACCAGGCAAAAAGAAAATCACTTTTGCGCAAACGGCCATAAACAGCGCGCCTGCGAGAGTTGCTAAAAGCGCTTGATAGCCACTAAGTTTTCTACTTCTTACTCTAGCTAAAACCTGCATCTACATACCTCTTTTCTGCAATCGACCAGTCATTTTAACATCTATCGGTGAAATGCTCAATCACGAAAACACTGAAGAAGGGGAATAACGGAAAAGACTTTAAATGAATCAGTCTTGTCGCAATTGCATTATGCGAATTAGATTGAGCCTAGTTTAGTCGCAAGAGATCATTTGCCTGCACGATCTTTCGCATATGTCATTTCGAGCATGGCGCGAAATCTGCTTTTTCAAAGGCTACAAAAGCAGACCCCTCGACTTCGCTCGGAGTGACATGGGCGATAAGGTGTGTGCTATTACAGCAATAGACTTTTTAATCCGCATTACGCGTAATTTTCTAAAACATGTTTCCGTTCTTCCGAAATTTCCGTGCTTCCGTGATTAAATATTAATCAGCGTTACGTTGAATGTGAGCCTGTCGATTCGGCTGCTCCAGCGCACCCACGCGCCG
>DJHI01000220.1:10539-10776 GCA_002431715.1 Armatimonadetes bacterium UBA5829 | reverse complement strand
AGGCAGTCGCTCTGCCAGCCATACATCAATTCCCAGCTATATAGTTCTTCGTCGTCAAAATCATATCCCAGCACCAGACCGACTGTATGCTTACTGAAATTCAGTTGAAAAGCGCCTTGCATCTCATGAAACACGTCCACATTATCGAACTGGAACGGCGTAACTCCTGATTGATTTCGAGATATATATCTCAACGATACAAAAGACGCATTGGGGAATATATGGCTTGCATCCAGC
>DJHI01000220.1:6922-10523 GCA_002431715.1 Armatimonadetes bacterium UBA5829 | reverse complement strand
TGTTGATAAAAATCGCTGTTACTGTAAGTAGACCACGTGTGAGATATAATCGGCTGAACCGTGGTCGACTGACCAAGCGGCAATACATTCAAACCCGCTGTGGCGGTAAGCTGTCTGCGCTCGATAAAGTCTCCCGATCCGGGAACTTCTTTATATCGACCCCAGGTTCCTGTAATTTCAGGGTAAATGTCGATACGCGGGTCGAGCTTCGTTTTTGTAAAGTTGAGCTGACGGCCTATATAATCCAGCCCCAGTTCAGGCTGCCTGTATACGATCAGGTNNATCGTTTATGTCATATGTCCTCTGCTTCAATGTAAACGTGCCGAAGCCTCTGAGCCTCGCAGCATAAGGAGGCTCAAGCATCTCCGGTGGACAAGGCCCGCCTGCAGGTCGTTTTGGCAAGTCCAAAACATGTGAACGCATCGATTCGTAGGTCAGAAATCGACCCGGGAACTCGTCCAGGTTTCCGTCGATGCCGTATGTGCCTGTTAACTCGCCCTGGATGCCACTGTTGGTGGTGAGGCGAATATCGGCTACGGTGTGGAAATTGTCATTGTCTATCATACGCAGATTCTGCGAAAGAGTGAATCCGTCCAGGTGATCATAACCGGGAGTCGGAAAGACATTGGTCGGCGCACTTGCCCCACCAGCCCTGAATTTGAGCGACGGCATTGTAAGCACTCTGAAGTTCCCAAGGAACAGTGAAGCATTACGAGCACGAACCTTGTTATTCGGCAGCAGCGTAATTTCCTTGGCTTCAACTCGATAGTCGGGCCGCATATTGGAGCATGTGGTAAATACAACGTCCTTTAATGTGCCCACACCAGTGTCATAGTCATATCGAGCGTCGGATGCGTTAAGCCGTGCCATACCGCGCTGGAAGTAAACATCGCCGTAGGCCCGCAAAATGGAACCTGTATACGCATAGCCTCTGGCCAAAATAGTGATTTTCTCCGGCTGGTCTGTAATACACACCGGCTGCGGCCGAACAAGATCGGGATCTCGAATTGGCCCCTGTGCAAATGCAGAAGCGACAACCGACAATATCAATAAGAGGATTGTAGTAATACGAAGTATCATTGCAGGGCCAATCTAGCACAGCAGTAGCATTATTGTCAATTAGACGTTGGGAACCGGAGAAAATAGCCATTCGTAATAAAACGAGAGAGGGAAATATCCCGAAGAAGCGGAAGAGTTTAGCGGGCACTCTATTAATTATGAAGATACGATTTTTATTCATCACAATAATACTTCTACTTACTCTCCCATTTGCCGCGCAGGCTAAGGAGACGATTGTCTTTTGGTACGGCGCATCGCAGGACGAACGCGTTGCATATGAAAAGATGATCGCTGATTTCGAGCGAGCAAACCCTGATATAAAAGTCAACGCCATGCTCGTTCCGATGGGATATATCGAGCGAAAGCTGATTTTGTCCGTAGCGGGAGGCGTGCCGCCGGATGTAGTGCGGTTTTACGCTCATCTTGGCGGCGAAATGATGTCGCGCGGTGGATTAGAGCCCCTGGATGATCTGATAAAACGAGACAAATATGATCTGGCCGACTTTTATAAAGTCGGACTTGAACAGAACACCTATGCCGGTAAGCTCTATGGCATCCCGTGGGTATTAAGCCCGAATGCTCTTTTTTACAACAAGACTTTGTTTAAGAAAGCCGGGCTGGACCCTAATAGGCCTCCACAGACCTGGGCAGAGCTTGAAAAGTATGCTATGAAGCTTACCAAACGGGACTCAAATGGCCGGATACAGAGCATAGGTTATGCCGATTTTCTCTATAACCCCAATAACTTCGCGCTCTATCTTTGGCAGTCGAATGGGAATTTGCTCTCGAATGACGGCAAGAAGGCAATCTTTAACAGCCCTGACGGTGTAGCTGCTTTGACCTGGATGAAGTCGTTTTTAGACCGTGAAGCGGGCGGAGTGAAGCCCCTGCAGACTTTCACCGCTAACTTCAAGGGCGCTACGCAGGACCCTTTCGGACAGGGTGTGGTCGCGATGCGTGTCGACAGCCCGTTTCGTATCCCGGACCTGAAAAAATATTTTCCGAACCTGGACTTTGGTGTCGCCGGGATTCCGTATAAGGACAAACCGGCTATCGAAGTGGTCGGAAACTCTCTGGTTATCCCAAAGGACAGCAAGCACCGGGAGGCAGCATGGAAGTTTATAAAGTTTGCTGCCAGCCGTACTCAGCTTACAGAAATTTGCAAGGTGGCCGGAAGGATTCCGGCCAGGGAATCCGTCGCTCATCGGCCTGAGTTCTACTCTGACCCGATCACCAGAGCGTTCATCGATCAAATTCCTTATGGACGAACCGTGCCNNCGGGCTGGCAGGAAGTGTCTGATTCCCTTGCGCGAAATATCGAACGCGCGCTAAAAGGTCAGGCTCCGCCAAAAGCCGCTCTCGATACCGCCGCAAGGTCGGCCGATCAGATTCTGGCAAAAGCTAATGAAGATATGTCGCCGTTTCCAGTCGTTCCTTGGAAAACTCTCGGCATTATCGCTCTCTGCACTCTTGCTGCAGCATTTACCGGAGCGGTTATTTATGTGCGCAAGCATACCGCAGAAAGCCGGTCTCAGAGAAAAGAGGCGGCGACTTTTTATCTCTTTGCTGCGCCGTGGATCATCGGATTTCTTGTCCTCACTCTCGGGGCTATGCTCGCGTCGCTTGTTATCAGCTTCAGCAAATGGGATGCTCTGTCCCCTGCTCACTTTATCGGCCTGAGGAACTATTCCGACCTGTTTACAGCCGACGCCAGGTTCTTCAAGGCGCTGTCCGTCACGGCATATTATGCTATCTTCAGCATTCCCCTGGCGATTGTGGGAGGCTTGGGCGTGTCGGTGCTGATGAACCAGAAGGTGCTGGGCATTCGACTCTTCCGCACTATGTATTACCTGCCGGTGGTTATCTCCGGCGTTGCGACGTCGATGCTCTGGCTCTTTATATTTAACCCGACTACGGGCCTCCTGTCTAAGCTTCTTACAATGAAAGTGATACCGGGAATAACTGCCGGTCACTTTATATGGAACCCAATATGGGCAAATCCGCCCGGATGGCTTTTGGACCCGGCATGGTCGATGCCTGCATTCATCATAATGGGGTTCTGGGGAGTCGGCGGAGCTATGATTGTATATCTCGCGGCTCTTCAGGGGATTCCCGAGGAGCTCTATGAGGCGGCCAAGCTCGATGGCGCCGGGGCTTGGAATATATTCAGGCACGTCACACTGCCCCTGCTTACTCCGGCCATATTCTACCAACTGGTCGTGGGAACAATGTATTCCCTGCAGATGTTCACCCAGGCCTATATTATGACAGGCGGCGGGCCGGAGGACTCGACACTTTTCTATGCGCTCTACCTGTGGAAGAACTCGTTTGAGTGGATGAAGATGGGATACGGATCTGCTATGGCGTGGATATTGTTCGTTATCGTGCTCCTGATTACACTGTTCCATCTAAAGGGCTCGAAACGATGGGTCTATTACGAGGGTTCTAAATGAAATACCTTAAAACGGCTTTTACATATGTTCTCATACTTGCAGGAGCGGCTCTGTTTTTGATTCCGCTTCTGTGGATGGTGACGGTTTCG
>DJHI01000220.1:4962-6905 GCA_002431715.1 Armatimonadetes bacterium UBA5829 | reverse complement strand
TCAGCACTCCCGAGCAGGTGGCTCAGCCGGGAATTCATCTCTTCCCGAGTCAGTTCAAATGGGATAACTATAAGACTGCATTGACTCTGATGCCTTTCGGAAAATATGCGCTTAATACCATAACAGTGACCTTTTTCGCCGTATTGGGAGGGATGCTGTCGAGCGCGATGGTCGCATTTGCGTTTGCTCGGCTCAAGGCTCCCGGGAAGGATGCGCTGTTCGTGCTGATGCTCAGCACTCTGATGCTGCCCGCGATGGTCACCATGATCCCGCTCTTTATAATCTTCAAGAACCTCGGCTGGTATGACACTCTGCTGCCGCTGATTGTGCCTGCGTTTTTCGGGAATGCGTTTTATATCTTTCTGATGCGGCAGTTTTTCCTTACTATCCCCGTGGAACTCGAAGACGCCGCAAAGATCGACGGCTGCGGAACCTTCAGGATATTCTGGCAGATAATTATGCCCTTATCAAAACCCGTCCTAGTGAGTGTAGCTGTGTTCTCATTCGTCGCTCACTGGAACGACTTTCTTTCGCCTTTAATCTACCTCAACTCAGTCGATAAGCGAACCCTTGCATTAGGACTTGCCACATTCTCGGACGTCTGGGGAGTGGACATTGTCTCGCTGATGGCAGCATCGACAGCCGTGCTCCTGCCTGTGCTGGTTATCTTCTTCCTTGCTCAGAAGTATTTCGTCCAGGGAGTGGTGATGACGGGATTGAAGGGATAATCCAATTTGTTGTTGTAAATTTGCGTTATATAAGTTGTGTCCAAGAAAGGAACTGAGATGAACATCTTGTTTAGCGGATTTACTAGTGGAAATGTATTATCCAGTATTATTGCAGCAATCATAATATTCATCTGTTGTCATGTTGCAAAATATTGCTTATATTTATTTACCTGGAGAAGACCATTCGCCCATTTCTTTGGTAAGGATATGCTTGATAAAAACGAAAACGCTTGTGTTGTCCTAGATACATATATGCTGGATCGCCAGCGCCTTGAAACTGCAGCAAAGGCCAGTGGAGACCTAGAATTGGCAACTTTTCCATATAAAAAGCAATTTCCTGATGGAACAGGTTGGTCATTTACTGGTGCTTGGCAAGATGTACTTGGTTACTGCACTTGCCGTGCATTGTTATACTTGAATAAAGCTATTGCTCCCCTGCGCAAGACTATTGTGCCTTTCCAATGTGATGAAAAAGTATGGGGTCTATGGGGTCCATCATTGATCTGCGTCGGTGGACCAGCAGCCAACTCGAAAAGTAAAAAAATTCTAGACCTACCGGAAAACAAGTGGTATGGCATTGGAAAATCGCCTGAAAGCAATAAGCGAGGTATTTATCTAAAGTCAATTGGCAATGTCATTGAAGATGAACCATCTAGGCGATACGGACTAATTCTGAAATTGCGACATCCTGACGATCCTAATCATAGCTTGATTGTCTGTACAGGAAATGGAGAATGGGGAACATCTGGTGCATGCTGGTACCTATCGGAAAAGTGGCGCAAGCTTTATCATAAGTTTGGAACAAAAAGTTTTGCCTTATTGCTTGAAGTTGATCCTGAGTGCGACGCATCTGCACGAGAAGTTGAGTTTATGACTATTTTCTCACGACAATCCTTGCAAGAAAATTATGAAGCAATCAGTACATCAGTTGGCAAACCACATCGGCAGAAATAATAAGCAGATTTCTCGTCGTAACCTAATTGTTCACTCCTGCAGGAATTAGAAATAGTGTGAACAATCAATTTACACTACCAGGAATGACGAGTTGTGAGGCTTTACTGTCCCAGTGTATAAATTATCTCGCACCCAGTCCTTTCACAGCAAGCAAAGTCAGAATTTCCCTGGTGGCTTCCTCGACTGATTTATCGGTCACATCCACACGCTGCCATCCGTGCTCGTTGCAAAGCCGGCGTGCATGGAGAAGGTCCCGGCGAA
>DJHI01000220.1:2271-4918 GCA_002431715.1 Armatimonadetes bacterium UBA5829 | reverse complement strand
GCGAATGTATTCCATAGAGGCATAAGGCTCTTCAGGCAGTTTTAAAGATGCTGCACGCACTTTTCTGAGCTCCTGAAGACGTTCAGCGGACATATCTAGACAAAACACTCTTTCCGAAGGAACAGCGAATATTTCATCGGGCATGGGAATTTCCGGAACGATTGGAACATTGGAGACAAACCAGCCTCGATAAGCCAAATATAGCATCGTGGGAGTTTTCATGGTTCGCGAGATGCCGACTAATACTATATCGGCGCGGCTCAGACCCTCCGGTCGCTGGCCGTCGTCATGTCTGAAAGCATACTCGACTGCCTCTATTTCCCTTGTCCTAGCATCGATCAATTGTTTTAAGAGTCCCGGCTGCTGCATGGGATGGAGTTTGAGCAGACTCGCCAGTCGATCCAGCACCGGCCCCATCAGATCAACCGCCTCCACATGAAAAAGACGGGATTGATCGAGTATTAATGCGCGTAGATCGCTGGAGACGAGTGTGTGTACTATTGGAGCATTTTTACTTGCCGCTTCCTGAACCACAGCCTGCACATCTTCAGGAGTACTAACGTGGCTTCTTCGAATTATCTCCGCATCGGCACCCTTAAACTGAACCAGAGCCGACTGGACTATTCTCTCGGCAGTCTCACCGCTGGCGTCCGATACGGCAAAAATTACAGCGTTATTGGTTGTTTTTTCTGTCATTTAGTTACCACCTATGATGTTCTGCTCCGTGTGCGATCAGATTTCGCACCCGAACATGCGCTGTGTTCGAAAGGACAAGCAATTGCTTACATATAAAAGCTTGAAGCTCATAATTCCTTCTGGTAAAATGTAGCGAGTGGAAATCATTATAGGAAAGGGGTAATGGGACAAGAGTCTGATTGCCCTTTTTGTTTAAGATTATGGCAAAAACCCATACAAAGTTTGTGTGTCAATCCTGTGGCTATGAGTCGCCCAAGTGGCTTGGGCGGTGCCCCGACTGTGATGAATGGGGCAGCCTTTCTGAAGAAGTGATTACTGCAGCACCAGCTTCAAAGCATTCGTCGGCAGTCACAGGCGCTTTTGCCACCCCCACCCCTATTACCGATCTTACAGCCACTGGCGCCGAGAGAATATCGAGCGGAATTTCCGAATTTGACCGTGTGCTTGGCGGCGGCGTTGTATCTGGCTCGTTGGTGCTTATCGGCGGAGACCCTGGTATAGGAAAATCAACAATTCTTATACAGGTTGCAAATCACTTGAGCGTCAGTAATGGTAAAGTGCTCTATANNTCCGGTGAAGAGTCAGCCGAACAGATCAAACTCAGATCGAACAGAATAGGGATTTCATCGCCTTTGTTATATGTTGTCTCTGAGACAAATATCCAGGCTGTCGAGCATTATGTGGAGACTGTGGCCCCGCAATATGTGATAGTAGACTCCATTCAGACCATGTTTGACCCCGATCTGGCATCCGCTCCCGGAACTGTTAGCCAGGTGAGGACTTGCACCTCTGCACTGGCAAGAATTGCAAAAAATGTCGGAATACCTGTCTTCATAGTCGGTCATGTGACTAAAGAAGGCTCGCTTGCGGGGCCGAGAGTTCTGGAACATATGGTGGATACCGTGCTATACTTTGAGGGTGACCGGCATCAGAGTTACAGGGTGCTGCGAGCCGTCAAAAATAGGTTCGGATCGACTGATGAGCTTGGAATTTTCGAGATGAGAGAAGTCGGGCTTGTTGAAGTGCCGAATCCATCCGAGGCTCTTCTTGCCGAAAGGCCGGAGCATGGTTCGGGTTCGGTTGTGACTTCCACTATAGAGGGTTCGCGGCCTATATTGGTGGAGATACAGGCACTTGTAGCGCCGAGCTATTTCCCAAGCCCGAGGCGAACTTGCACTGGAATCGACTATAACAAGCTTTTGATGATACTTGCTGTTCTTGAGAAGCGCGTTGGTCTAAATCTTGCTGGCAAGGATGTTTATGTAAATGTGGCCGGTGGTGTGCGGATAGTGGAGCCTGCCGCCGACCTGGCCGTCGCGCTGGCTGTTGCATCCAGCCTGCTGGATTGCAGCGTGAATGATAATACAATCGCCCTTGGTGAAATTGGGCTTGCCGGCGAGGTGAGGGCTGTCGGACAGGCTGAGAAACGGCTTAGAGAAGCCTCTAGGTTAGGTTTTGACCGGTGTATAATGTCCGGCAGGAGCGCGAACAAGATATCTAAGTCGATAAAGATAGAGCCACTGGGAGTTTTGACTGTCAGGTCGGCGATTGATTTGGCTTTTTCGGGATAGAAAAACAGTGGAAAGCTGAAAGTGGAAAGCATTAAGCAGCGTTCTCTTATCCACCTTCAACTCTTTCTACTGGTTAGGATTTTTTAATGAGTGAACTTACAGACAAAATACAAGCGCTGAAGACCAAGCGGGAAGCGATTATACTAGCGCACAATTATGAGCTTGGCGAGGTGCAGGATATAGCTGATTTTACGGGCGATTCGCTGGAATTGTCTCGTAAAGCTGCTCAAACAGATGCGAAAGTGATCGTCTTTTGCGGTGTTCACTTTATGGCTGAAACGGCAAAAATTCTCTCGCCGGATAAGACGGTTTTGATTCCAGATATTCACGCCGGATGCCCGATGGCTAATATGATCAATGCTCAGCAGCTAAAAGAGTTC
>DJHI01000220.1:0-2229 GCA_002431715.1 Armatimonadetes bacterium UBA5829 | reverse complement strand
AAAAAGCTACATCCCGGGCTGCCTGTGGTGGCGTATGTGAACACCAGCGCTGAGGTGAAGGCAGAAAGCGATATCTGCTGCACGTCTGCGAACGCCGTTAAGATCGTCGAGTCCCTGGATGCGGATGAGATTTTGTTTGTGCCGGATAAGTCTCTTGGCTCTTATGTGGCATCAAAAACAAACAAGAAGGTCATTACCTATAGCGGGTTCTGCCCGACTCATCATAGAATTTTGTCACAGGATGTTGTCAAGGCAAAACGAGCGCATCCCGAAGCGCTTGTGATCGCCCATCCTGAATGTACGCCGGATGTGGTCGCGCTTGCCGATGCTGTTGAGAGCACATCGGGAATGATCAGGTTTGTCAACGCAAGCGATGCGAAGGAGTTTGTCGTCTGTACCGAAAGAGGAATCCTGCACAGGCTCAAGAAGGATAACCCGGATAAGGTGTTTTACAACCCGAGCCCGCTAAATATCTGCCCGAATATGAAGAAGATCACCCTTGAGAAGGTCCTTTGGAGCCTTGAGGATATGAAGTATGAGATAACTCTTTCGGCAGATATAATCGAGAAAGCGCGTACCGCAATAGAAGGGATGATCGCCGTATGATAGGACTTGAAGCCATATATCTGGAATCCGTGGTTAAAGCCGCTCTTGCGGAAGACATCGGGAGCGGGGATATTACGACTCTTCTCACAATCCCGAACGACATGACGGTGGAAGGTACCCTCGTTGTCAAAGAAAGCGGAGTGATCGCCGGTCAGGAGTTGGCATGGGTCGTATTTCGCGAGTTTTTTACTCAGACCGCATACGAGCCGCTGATTCGAGACGGCTCGCATGTCAGATCGGGCAAGGCAATAGGCAAAGTGTCGGGCAAGGCTCGCACAATTTTATCCGGCGAAAGAGTCGCGCTTAATTTCCTGCAGAGGTTGTCCGGTATAGCAACACTTACCTCTAAATACGTCGAACAGGTAAAGCATACGAAGGCCAAAATTGTCGATACGAGGAAGACCACACCGGGGCTGCGCAGGCTCGAAAAATATGCTGTGACATGCGGCGGCGGATATAACCACAGGATCGGGCTAGACGACGGCATTTTAATTAAAGACAATCATATTGCTGCCGCAGGTGGTATTACTCCGGCTATCGAGTCTGCAAAAGATAGAGCGCCGCATACGCTCAAGATCGAGATTGAGGTCAGTGATTTCACCGGCCTTAAGGAGGCTATCGGGGCGGGCGCTGATATTGTAATGCTCGATAATATGTCTATTGAGGATATGCGCAGGGCAGTGTCGATTGCTGACGAAAAAGTGCTTTTGGAAGCATCCGGCGGAGTAAACCTGAAAAGCGTGAAGGAGATTGCGGAGACAGGAGTGGATATTATCTCAGTCGGCGCTCTCACCCATTCTGCTCCGGCTCTGGATATCAGCCTTGATATAGAGGAAAACGCGGTTTGATTGAACCTCGGATTCATTCTTACGGCACGGTAGAATCTACGAATGACATAGCAATCGAGATGCTGCGGCGCGGCGAGCCTGAGGGGACGGTAGTTACGGCTCTTTCTCAGAGCAATGGCCGAGGCAGGCGGGGCAGAAATTGGTTCGACAGATCAGGTGATTGCGCTCTCATGAGCATGATCTTTACTCCGAATGTGCATATATCGCGAATGCATGAGTTGTCTTTTGTGGTTTCATTGGGAGTGGCTAATTTTCTGGCGCTCGTTCACGGTTTGAAACCGGCTCTGAAGTGGCCGAATGATATCCTTGTAGATGAGAGGAAGATTGTCGGGATACTGGTCGAGACCGTTGATCGGCTTGGAGCGGTGGCGGGAATCGGTCTTAATGTAAATCAAATCGAGTTTCCTGATGAGATAAAAGACTCGGCGATATCCTTGAGGATACTTACAGGTGGCTGTTTTGAAATCGATGAGCAGGTAAGAGGTCTGTCAGAGTGGATTCTTAAAGTATATGAGGAATATCTCGCAAGAGGATTCGACTTTACCCTGACGCGATGGCGTGAACGGATGTGGGGACTCGGCAAGAGAGTCGAGATTTCCATGACAGGAAATGTGATTATTGGAACTATTGATGGGGTAGATTTATCTGGAGCATTGATAATCAAAGGCGAAGACGGCAAAACCCAAGCCGTTCACGCTGCTGATGCGGTAAGAATGCGTCAGAAGGAAAGATAGTTTCGGGACTGAAGTCCCGAAACACCAACACCAAAAATTCA
>DJHI01000247.1:6399-7221 GCA_002431715.1 Armatimonadetes bacterium UBA5829 | reverse complement strand
CGAGATATCCAGCGGCCTGGAGGTAAGCCTCTCGGCAGGAAGCCAGCTTGTGGATCGACTCGTAAAGAAAGATCTGGTCACGCGTTCGGAGACACAGGAAGATCGCAGATTCACTAGAATCGATCTAACCGACAACGGACGCAGACTTGTCGAAGACATGCGCGAACGCAGATCTAAGTGGTTTGAGTCGATTATAGACAGCCTTCCAAAGTATCAGCGATGCGCGTTTCTGGAAGGCCTTGAAGGCTTTATCAAGGCATCGCTTGAAGACTCCGGTAATATCGACCGCGCCTGTGTTAAGTGCGGTATGGAACATGTTTCGTTTTGCGTAATAAATAAACTCAAGAGCCAGAGGGACAACCGCCCTCAGTAAATACAGGAGCAAAATAATGGAAGCCTACAGCAACAAAGTTATGGAGCATTTTGCCAATCCGCATAATGTAGGTGAGATACCGGATGCCGACGGCGTCGGGAAAGTTGGCAATCCCGTATGCGGCGACATCATGAATATGTATATAAAGGTCAAGGACAACATCATTACGGATGTCAAGTTCAAGACTTTTGGCTGCGGCGCGGCTATCGCTACCAGCAGCATGGCCACCGATCTTATAAAAGGCAAGACTATCGATGAGGCACTTAAGCTCACCAATGCCGCTGTGGCTGAGGCTCTGGGCGGACTCCCCAAGGTAAAGATGCACTGCTCCGTTCTTGCAGAGCAGGCCGTGCGCAATGCGGTAGACGACTACTTAAAGAAAACAACCGGTAAAGGCCTCGAACTCAAATCGGATGAAGACCTCCATCACGAGGTCGAGGACCTGGACT
>DJHI01000247.1:2416-6373 GCA_002431715.1 Armatimonadetes bacterium UBA5829 | reverse complement strand
ATTAACGGGTTATTGAGTTAATGGGTTGATTTTCAAACTCAGTAACTCAATAACCCCGTAGCCCATATCATCGCTTCATCTTTTTTATCAGCTTATGAATTTTCTTCCATTTTTCGCGTTCGACACTCGCGGCGCCCACATCATTTTTCCTTTTAAAGTAACTTAGTTCTCCAAGCATTTTTCTATAGTTTTCAAACCGTCGAGCATCCAAAGAGCCATCTTTCAATGCCTGTCTCACGGCACAGCCGGGTTCATCATTGTGCGTGCAGTCTCTGAATCTGCACCCTTCGGCGAGTGNNTATATCGCTGAATGCTTCCGACAGGCCGTCATTTGCATCCCAAAGCTGGAGTTCGCGCATGCCGGGAGTGTCGATCACCATACCACCCGACGGCAGGACAAACAATTGCCGGTGTGTGGTCGTATGTCGGCCCCTACTGTCATCATCGCGAACATCCTGCACTCGCATAACCTCATTACCCAGCAAATAGTTCACTATAGTCGACTTGCCGACACCCGACGAGCCCAATAGCGCGACAGTCCGCCCTTTGAATATATATTCGTCCAGGCACTCCAGGCCGACCCCATTAATTACACTCACGGCATGTACCGGCACGCCCGGTGCGGATGCCATTATTTCATTAATTTTTGATTCTATGTCATCGCACAGATCGCATTTTGTGAGCACAACCACAGGGTCGGCTCCACTCTCCCAGGCAAGAGTCAGATATCTTTCTATCCTGGCTGCCCGGAAATTGTGATCGAGACCCATAACGACAAATACGGTGTCTATATTGGCCGCTACAGGCTGCTCTCTCATTCTAGAGCCTGCCTCTTTTCGTGAGAACATACTCTTGCGGGGAAGAATGGAAGTGATTATCGCTTTAGGCGGCTGCTCGTCGAGGATTTGCGCCGTAACCCAGTCCCCGATTGCCGGCTTTTCAGCTTCATATAACATCTTGCCGGTACAGACGGCATCCATTTCACCGAGTTCAGTCATTACACAGTACAGCCCACGCTGCTCAAGGCTCACTCTGCATGGCGCTAGATTGGTGTTATCGATAGTATTGAAATGCTGCGCGAACGCGCTGTTGAATCCGAGTTCTTCGAGAGTCAATTCAGGTTCCTCCAAAAATAAGGCGTGAATATATATTCGCACGCGAGAGAAACCCAACTATGGTGCGGCAAGTGAAGATCAATAATAATGAGGCACTATGCTAGAGGATTTCCTCGCGGATAAATGATTTTGTTTTTATAGATACAGCGGTCATAAGGTCCTCCTATTAGCTAATAATGGAGAGCAGAGAGCGGAGAGTCAAGCTCTCATCGCTCAGAACTGCTCATATCTATATAGATCATAATCTAAATTTCGCTAAAAAACACCTTATAATTTAAGAGGAATACTAATGCTGAGCGTCTTATACACTAAAAATGTTGTCCAAATGGGAGGCTCTACATTGATCCGAAAGCAGCATCAAAAGGTAATCGATAGACTTGTCGACCAGTTTTCTCATGACGAAAGGTATCTTGCATTAATCATCGGCGGGGCTGTTGCAAAGGGCACCGCTAAAGATAATTCGGATGTCGATATCATTCTCGTGGTAACGGACGAAGAATTCGCGCGCAGGAAATCAACTAATAATTGTATCTATTATGACCGGGAGTGCGATTATGAAGGAGGTTACGTGGATGGTAAGACAGTAAACCTCCAATTCCTCAAAGATGCCGCCGATCATGGCAGCGAACCCGCCAGATGGGCATTTACGGGGGCATATGCCGCATTCTCGCACATATCTGGTCTCGATGTGCTTATAAAGCAAATCCCCGTATATCAGGAATCGGAACAAGCATACAAGCTCAGGTCATTTTACTCCCAACTGCTACTATTACCCTGGTTTGTCGGCCAAGGCAAGAAGAGAGGTGAGCCGTTCCTTGTTATGAAAGCCGCTGCGGAGACTCNNTGCTGCGCGGATGGTGCTTGCTCAAAACAAGATGCTCTTTCCTAACCCAAAATGGCTTCTGCATGAGATGCGCAAAGCACCTAATCTGCCCGATAATATCGAATCATTGTTTGATAATGCCATAGCCCAACCCAACGTGGAAACCACTGAGGCTATCAGGAATTGCATTAATGATCACTATGGAGAGCACGGTTTCACCTGGGAAGAGCTGATCACCACATTCATTGAGGATTGCGAGTGGAACTGGCAGGAGCACAGACCACCAGTTCAGGATTGGTAAGCAAAAAGAGACCCGACTTATAGCCGGGTCTCTTTTTCTATCTGTTTCGCGTCTTCGCCCTTTCGAGCTTTCGCGATTTAGTCTATCTTATGCCTTAGTCTCAGCCTTAGCTGATTCTTTGCATCCATTACCGCTGCACTCGCACTCGGGACTTGCGTAGCTCATGTTCGCAAGCTCCTGATATGTCTTCCAGCGGTTCTTAACGTCAACCTCTGCCTCGCACATAAGCTTAGCGGCTGCATCGGGATTGATCTTCTTCAATACTCGATAGCGGTTCTCACCGTAAGCATATTCCTCGAAGGACATGGTCGGCTCTTTGCTGTCCAGAGATACCGGGTTCTCACCCTTTGCGGCCTTCTCAGGATTGTATCGGAAGAGCGGCCAGTGACCGCATGCGATCGCCTTCTTCTGCTCCTCTACGCCGAAGGTGTTGTTGATACCATGAGCGATGCAGTGCGCATAGCAAATGACGATAGACGGTCCATCGTAAGCCTCGGCTTCAACAAGAGTCTTAACCAGATGGTTCGGGTCAGCAAGCGAGACTCTGGCAACATAAACATTGCCGTATGTCATCGCCATCTGGGCCAGGTCCTTCTTGCCTAACGGCTTGCCGCCAGCAGCGAACTTGGCGACCGCGCCTCTCGGTGTCGATTTGGACATCTGACCGCCGGTGTTGGAGTAGACCTCTGTGTCGAGAACGAGAACGTTGACGTTCTTGCCACTCGCCAGCACATGATCGAGCCCGCCGTAACCGATGTCATACGCCCAACCGTCTCCGCCGATAACCCATACGGACTTCTTGACCAGGTAATCGGCCAGACTCTCAAGCTGCTTGCAGGTCGAGCATCCTGCCTTGATTCCAGCATCCAGAACCGACTTCAGTTCGGCTATTCGAGCCCTCTGAGCCTCAACGCCTTCCTGAGTCGACTGATCGGCGCTCTTAATCGCCTCAGCGAGTTCGGCTTTCACTCCGCCGTCGGCAACTGCCTGATCGAGAAGCTCATTTGCAAACTCATTGAACTTGTCGATGGTGAGCCTGTAGCCCATACCAAATTCGGCGTTGTCCTCAAAGAGGCTGTTTGACCAAGCCGGGCCTCTACCATCCTTGCGGGTGGTGTAAGGCGTAGTCGGCAGGTTTCCGCCATAGATCGATGAACAACCGGTTGCGTTAGCGATAACCGCTCTGTCACCAAAGAGCTGTGAAACCAGCTTGACATACGGTGTCTCGCCGCAGCCCGCGCATGCACCGGAAAACTCGAAGAGCGCCGGAAGAAGCTGGCTGCCCTTGACCGAGTCTTTCTTGACCAATGTCGGGTCAGTCTCAGGAAGCGAGAGGAAGAAGTCCCAATTGGCTTTCTCTGTGTCTCTCAAAGGCTCCTGCGGAACCATATTGATAGCTCTCTTATCAGGACTCTCCTTGGACTTAGCCGGGCAGTTCTGAACGCAGAGTCCGCAGCCTGTGCAGTCCTCGGGAGCAACCTGGACGGTCACTTTCTTACCCTTGAGCTGAGCCTTACCGTCGGCGCTCTTGAATGTCGCCGGAGCGCTCTTAAGCTCGCTCTCATCATATGCCTTCATACGAATAGCTGCATGCGGGCAGTAGAGTGAACAGAAACCGCACTGAATACACATATTCGGGTCCCACTCAGGGATATCGACCGCGATATTTCTCTTCTCGAATGCGGTGGTTCCAGTCATGAACCTTCCATCAACCGGCA
>DJHI01000247.1:1743-2393 GCA_002431715.1 Armatimonadetes bacterium UBA5829 | reverse complement strand
GTCGCCGCGTCCCGCCATAATCTCGGCAGTCACGTTCTTAACGAACTCCGGCGCGTCTTCGCTCACAACTGGCGGCATCTTGAAGGTGCTGGTGACCTTGTTCGGATATTTGACTTCGGCGAATTCGGTCATACCGGCGTCGACAGCCTGATTGTTCATCTCAACAACCTTGTCGCCGTACTTGCCGTAACTCTTCTTAATGGCTTTCTTAATGGCCTCACCAGCCTGCGCTTCCGGCAGAATTCCAGTTAGCTTGAAGAAAGCAGCCTGCATGATCATATTGATTCGAGCGCCGAGGCCGATCTTATGGCCGATTGAGATGGCGTCGATCACATAGAACTTGACCTGCTTATCGATGATCTGCTGCTGAACTTCCTGCGGGAGGGTATCCCATACCGTATCAGCGCTGTGCTGAGTGGTAAGGAGGAACGTGCCGCCCTTTTCGATGTTCTTGAGCATATCGTATTTCTCGATGAAGCTCGGGTTATGGCAAGCAATGAAGTTCGCGCTGTCGATCAGATAAGGGCTGCGGATCGGGTTCTTACCGAATCGCAGGTGTGAAACCGTAACCGAACCGGCTTTCTTCGAGTCATACACAAAGTAGCCCTGCGCATAGTTATCGGTCTCATCGCCGATGATCTTGATCGAGT
>DJHI01000247.1:1529-1688 GCA_002431715.1 Armatimonadetes bacterium UBA5829 | reverse complement strand
AGTCCGTAGAACATAGCCCTGTAGGTGCTCTCATCGGCAGTCCTGAAGCTAGGATCGTAGCTGAGACTGGTCTTGGTAACATCATCGTTGATACCGACAACGAAGTGGTTCTTCGGCTTGGCTTCACCCAGGTTGTCATAGACAGCCTTGATCATCGCC
>DJHI01000247.1:721-1454 GCA_002431715.1 Armatimonadetes bacterium UBA5829 | reverse complement strand
ACTCCTTGGAGCCGAGTCCGTAGCGACCGCCTACAATCACCGGAGCACTCTTAAACGGAGCGGTTCCGGCGGACAGCGCCTCATCAACACCTGTAACCACATCCAGGTAAAGCGGCTCACCGAGGGAACCGGGCTCTTTGGTGCGGTCCAAAACGGCAATCTTCTTCACTGTCGCAGGCAGAGCGGACATAAGATGCTCAACGCTGAACGGTCTGTAAAGTCGAACCTTGATAATACCGACTTTCTCGCCCTTCTTGGTCATATAATCGACCGTCTCATGGGCTGTTTCAGCACCGGAGCCCATCAGGATGATGACCTTTTCGGCATCGGGAGCGCCGACATATTCGAAAAGTTTATATTCTCTGCCGACTATCTTGGCGAACTTGTCCATGGTGTCCTGGACGATCTTGGGTGTCGCGAGGTAATAATTGTTCACTGTCTCGCGGCCCTGGAAGTAGACGNNTATCATTGCGCGCATGTCGTCGTAGGTCAGTTCTTCGATCTTCTGAACTTCATGGCTGGTGCGGAATCCGTCGAAATAATGAAGGAACGGAATGCGGCTGGCGAGTGTCGCCTGCTGAGCGATCAGAGCAAAGTCCATGGCTTCCTGAACGCTGTTTGAGCAGAGCATCGCGAAACCGGTCTGTCGGCATGCCATAACGTCCGAGTGGTCGCCGAAGATCGAAAGCGCGCTGCATGCAAGGCTTCTTGCCGATACATGGAAGACTGTCGA
>DJHI01000247.1:492-716 GCA_002431715.1 Armatimonadetes bacterium UBA5829 | reverse complement strand
GCTCACCGGCAATCTTGAACATATTCGGGATCATAAGAAGCAGACCCTGCGATGCGGTAAATGTGGTGGTGAGAGCGCCGGTTGCGAGTGCGCCGTGCACTGCTCCAGAGGCTCCGCCTTCGCTCTGCATTTCGGTTACAGAGGGGATTGTCCCCCAGATATTCTTTTCGCCGCGAGCGGTCTTTTCATCGGAGACTTCGCCCATCGGTGAACTCGGCGTAATC
>DJHI01000247.1:0-481 GCA_002431715.1 Armatimonadetes bacterium UBA5829 | reverse complement strand
AATCGGGTATATTGCAATAACTTCGTTAGTTGCATGTGCTACATGGGCGACCGCCGAATTGCCATCGTAGCCTTTCATCTTTCGTGCCATGATTTCTCCTTAGTTAAGAGCAGAGAGCTGAGGGCACCAATTTTGAAAAGCCTGCTCTCGGCTTCTCCGCCCTCTGCTTCTCGGCTGTGTTTAGATTTCTCTTCGCCATTGGAGGGCCTGGATCAAAGTCGCCTGATCGGCGTAGTCCATATCTCCTCCAACCGGCATTCCGTGGGCGATTCGCGTAACCTTCACACCCAGCGGCTTCACTAGCTGCGCTATATACATGGCGGTTGCATCGCCTTCAATCGTAGGATTAGTGGCGAGGACGATCTCTTTGATCTCGCCACCATTGATCCGTTCCAGAAGCTCGCGGACTTTAAGCATCTCAGCGGACACTCCGTCCATAGGCGATATTACTCCACCTAGTACATGGTAGAGGCCTCTGAAC
>DJHI01000272.1 GCA_002431715.1 Armatimonadetes bacterium UBA5829 | reverse complement strand
TGGCGGCTCGAGTACTTGGGCATCTTTACCATAGCCCATAATCCAGATTGCAATCTCCTCGATGCCTGAAACGCAAGCCTCAAATATTACGCTCCCATCAGGCTGAGGATAGACAGTTTGGGTTGGATGCCGTCTTGATTCCGTAATTATCGGCGCAACTTCACTGGAAAATCGGACTTTTACGTAAGTCGGTTCTCCTCCCGCCCAAACTTCCCAACTGAGCCGGAAATATTCGTCAATGCTGAAATTTTCAGGTATCTCAAAGCTCTCGCCCGTATCTTCCACATGTCTAAATCTCTGCAATTTAAACTGCCTGATATTCTCATGTTCGTGGGTGTAGGCAACCATATACCAACTATGTCTCTTGAAAACCATTGCATATGGATCTATCAGATATTCCTTGAGGGCATTACTTTTGAGAGAAGAATATAATACACGCAATCTATGCCGCTCATTTAGCCCATGTTCGAGGGCATTAAGAATATCATGGTCAATAAGAAACCAAGGAGCGTTCACTTGAACGGCATGGGTTGCCGTCATATCTTTTGCACTGACCAGGCCGTCGTAAGAAACGGAATTTCGTATTTTTTTCCAACCTGATTCGGCATGCTTCCCGATTGGAGATGTTGAATTAAAGGGTGATGATTTCAAACTCAGGCGAAGCGCCAGAATTTCCTCAGCGTTCAGGTCCAGTCTGTCGCCAGTACCCAGTTCATTGAGGTAATATCCGCCGTCACTGCAATAAATCGGAGTTCCAAGCTCGGTCGCAAGCTCTCCAAGCCAGCGATAGATGGTTCTTTCAGAGCGTTCCAGCTCACGAGCCAAGTCCTTTATGGACATCCCCGGATTCTTTTTTATCAGTTCGATTGTCTTGATCAATAGAGTCGATTTTGCCAATTATGCCCACCTCATTTTTGCAGTCTAGCAGGCATAAAGATTACTGTCAACTGAATTTTGGAAAATTCAACTTATAAAGCTTTAGTAGCGATAGAATTTAAGTGTCTGTGTGAGCCTCGCAACCTCGGGAAAAGATCTGGGAAGTAGATAATGGCTGTGCACTACATCTATGAAGGAATACGCATTGTTGGCGCGTAAGTAATTCGGGGTTGGTGTGAGACCCTCGACATAAAAAACAATGCAGGAGGAATATTGCATGTATAAGATAGCTGTCCTCGGCGGCGACGGGACCGGCCCGGAAGTCGTTAGGGAAGGACTCAAGGTGCTTGAAGCGGCAAGCCATAAGCTCGGATTTAAGTATGAGACAGTGGAATACGACTGGGGCGGAGACCGTTATCTCCGAACCGGCGAAGTCCTGCCGCCATCAGCATGTGAAGAACTCAAAAAGCACGATGCCGTTTATCTCGGCGCAATCGGCCATCCTGATGTTAAACCGGGCATTCTCGAAAAAGGCATTTTGCTTGCCTTGAGGTTCGGCCTGGATCAATATATCAACCTCAGGCCGGTAAAGCTCTATCCCGGTGTCGAGACTCCTCTCAAAGACAAAGGTCCTGCCGATATCGACTATGTGGTTGTCCGCGAGAACACCGAAGGCCTTTATACGGGCGCGGGCGGCGTTCTCAAGAAGGGGACACCGGACGAAGTCGCGGTGCAGGAATCGATCAACACCCGCAAGGGCGTCGAGAGATGTATTCGATATGCGTTCGAGTATGCCCGCAAGCGCGCTAAGGACAAGAAGCTGACCCTCTGCGGTAAGACAAACGTCCTTACATATGCATTCGACCTTTGGGAGAGAGCGTTCTATGAGGTCGCTAATGAATATACGGACATAAAGCCGGATTACGCCCATGTCGACGCGACGACCATGTGGATGGTCAAAAACCCTGAGTGGTTCGATGTTATTGTGACAGACAATATGTTCGGCGACATCATCACAGACCTTGGCGCAATGACCCAGGGCGGTATGGGTATAGCCGCCGGTGGAAATATCAATCCTGAAGGCGTCTCGATGTTCGAGCCTATTGGCGGTTCCGCTCCTAAATACACGGGAATGAACGTTATCAACCCGCTCGCGGCTATAGGCGCTATGCAGATGCTGCTCGATACCCTTGGAGAGACTAAGGCCGCTGATCTGATCGATAAGGCTATCGCTCACGTCACAGGCACCAAGCTCAAGAGTATGGGCGCGGGCAGAATGGGCTTCTCGACTACCGAGGTAGGCGATATGGTAGCTCAGTTCGTTGCAGATGCCTAATGATCTCCTGAGTACTGATTGTTGATCGTGTATCGTAATAGAAAATCAACGATCGAATAAATATGAGTGGAAAGCATGTAAACATGCTTTCCACTTTTTTATGCTTTCCTGGTTGACGTTCGGTAATCTGAGAGTATAATAGAGGTAGAGAGGGCCACGAACATGCTTGATGATTACAAGTATAGCATAGGACGGCTCGTCGTCTACAGACACACCGAACCTAAGCTCCCAAAACAAAGCTACGGACATCACGGCTCTGAGCGGACAGTCGGCGAAGTACTAGAAGTCGATATGATACCCAAGCCGCAGCCTCATTGGGTCTACACTATTCGCAACGTGCGTAACCAG
The DNA here is from genome assembly GCA_002431715.1 of Armatimonadetes bacterium UBA5829. Classification (GTDB taxonomy): domain Bacteria; phylum Armatimonadota; class UBA5829; order UBA5829; family UBA5829; genus UBA5829. The sequence goes on along the minus strand of DJHI01000272.1, from coordinate 1,889 downwards.
GAGATCACAAGGATCGATGAGGATCAGATCAAGTTCGCCACTGCCGTAGGTAGATATTGGAAGAAAACTAATTCCAAAACGGCCGAGCGCAAAGTTGAGGACGGTGCATTGGCGGAGATGATCGCCAAAGCGCTTACAAATCCTGACCGGGCGCGTATACTCGGCTCAGCGCTCAGGGATCTTATTCGCAGGGAAGACCTTGCTATGCGAGCTTCAGAAGAAGGCGTGAACCTGCCGGTAGCTATCGGCGACTATGTTCGCCTGCGCGGTGATCTGCGCAAAGAGATCGAGCCGATTCACAATCACTACGCCAAAATCCTCAAAATTGAGGCTTCGGATGTTGCCGGGATCGAAAATCCCGAATCGAAGCCGGGTCAACCGAGACTCTACAGGACGCTTAAAAAATATCATATTGTAACGTCTGAAGGGATAGAGGCGGATATATACGACGCCGAGATAAAGCTCTTTTATACAGCCAACTCGCGTAAAACGATACTTAACTGGCGAGCTGCAACTCTGCTTGCGGAGGCTTTCAAAGATGATCCTCCATATAAGCTGGAGTATGAATATCTGTCGGATCATATATTTACGCGGGAGGAGCTTCAGTCCAAGAGCCGCGGCGAACTGGCGCAGATCCTTGCCTCGATGCTGTATGTGAAGGGCCGGCTTGGCTGGCGCGACTATCAGCGTAGAAACCAGTTCTTCGCAGGGACTCCAAAGAGCCATCTGCTGGATGATATTCTTGAAACATCACGCTTCGATGCTCGGAGAAATCGCCTGATGACACGCGAGGAGATCACCGGCCGCCAGAAAGAGGCTTATAAGCTCAGAAGACTGCTGAAAAGCCGATAAGCGTCAAAATATAAATATAGCCTTCCGCCGCCTGTCATTACGATCAATCGACTACGGCGACTTCATCGTTACATTGAAAAACTACCCTGGTGTTGGTGTTTCGGGACTTTAGTCCCGAAACGGACGGTTTCTTAGAAGTAAGAATGACAAGGAATCCGCTTTTTATGGCTGCACTACTCTTAAAAGCAGATTCCTCACTGCGTTCGAAATGACAGTTGGGTTGTTTTTTACTAGAAAGTGAGACGTCTGTCGAGCGTTAAGTAGCCCTTTTTGGAGTTGCAACCAACTGATCTTTAACGGCCTCGTCCGATTCCAAAAGACCGTCCCGAAACCTTAGAATTCTCTTGCAATGCTGAGCTATATCAGGCTCATGAGTGACTATAATCACAGTCTTCCCGGCATTATTGAGGCTTTGGAAGATGGCCATTATCTCCTCACCGGTCGTGGTATCCAGGTTGCCTGTCGGTTCGTCACCAAACATCACCGGAGGGTCGTTAACCAACGCACGGGCAATTGCCACGCGCTGCTGTTCACCGCCGGAAAGCTGCATCGGAGTATGATGAGTCCTCTTGCCAAGTCCCACCGATTCCAGCGCCTGCAGGGCGAGTTTTTTATTTCCGCGTTCACCGGAATACATCATAGGAAGCATGGTGTTTTTTAGCGCGGTCATCTTCGGCAGTAGATTGAAGCTCTGGAAGACGAACCCGATCTTACGGTTCCGCACACCCGCCCGCTGAGCGTCGCTGAGTTTACTTGCATCGTGTCCATCGAGCATATACTTACCTGAGGTCGGTCGATCCAGGCAGCCGATTATATTCATCAGAGTAGATTTGCCCGAGCCGGACGGGCCCATTATCGCCACAAACTCTCCCGGCTCCACGCTGAAAGATACCCCCCTAAGTGCGGGCACATCCACATCGCCTATTCTGTATGTTTTTTTGAGATCTTTTACTTCAATTAAAGGCATAACCTACCTCAATCCTCTACCGCAAAGGGAGAGAGACAGATGGTTCCGTAACTCATAATTCAAAATTTAC